>JALRJZ010000015.1:0-23758 GCA_023261045.1 Akkermansiaceae bacterium | reverse complement strand
CAGGCGCATGGTGTAAAGCCCGGCTAATACACAAATATCCAAAACAATCTGGCGTTTCAGCGCCAGCGAATAGGCGGTGGTTAAAACATAATAGATCCCCAAGACCAGCGCGAAAGCGGGGCCCAGATAGGCCGCAACCGCCGCCCCGGCAACCGACAAAGATGCAATCGGAGTTAACCTTCTCCATACCGACTAACAGACTGTGTTCTGAAGAGCAGAAAAACTCCCGATCCTGGTTGATCACCTGAACACGGTGTTTGTTTGCTTGCTGATTCATAAACGAGCCTCTGGGCATTTGTTTCATAGTAGTGGGACAACCCCTACCTGAGACCTACTAGTGCAACCGCTGTGCCAGATTCCGGGCTTTCGAGATTTTGTTTTTGTAACTAATTGAAAATAAAAGGCTAAAATTGATCAGAAGCGGGAGGCTAAGTTTAAGAATTAGAGGCGACCGCTTGGAGGAAGATTGGCTTACTTCCAAGGAATGGTCACTCCAGGGGGGAGAAAGCTCACCTTGCGGTCGTTTTCTGCGGGCTTACCGGGCGTGCACCTTCCGTTTGATACCTCTTTTTGTAAAAGTGAGAGTAACCTGTTGACCTGTTCAGGATGGGTTGTCGCGAGGTTGGTCTGCTCACTTGGATCATTCTTGAGATCAAAAAGCTGAAGGGGAGGGAGCTTTTGCCTTTTTGCATCGGGCTCCTTTGGGGCACTCCAACCGCCGCTTCCTGCGCAGAGGCAAAGTTTGTAATCTCCGTGACGGATCGAAAAGGATCCTCCAATGGAATGGCTTATGAGAGTTTGGCGATTGGTCGTTGATTTTCCTTTGAAGGCCGGAACAAGGCTAAAGGAATCCTCCCCCCCTCGGGCATCCTCACTCGAGACAATCTCACGCATCGTGGCATAAAAGTCCGTCAAGCAGGCGAGAGCTTGGCTTTGCTGAGCTTCTTCGATTTCTCCTGGCCAACGAGCAATGAAGGGAACGCGGTGACCGCCTTCATAGATGTCAGCTTTGTGGCCACGAAAACCTGCGGAAGGATCATGGCCGTGTTTTTTGAGCACTCCGAAGTTTCCTTCGGGGGAGCATCCATTGTCACTTGAGAAAATCACGAGAGTATTGTCGTCGACACCGGCCTTTTTCAGTGAGGCAAAAAGTTCTCCCATATGGTGATCAACCTGCATGACAAAATCGGCGTATGGGTTTAATCCACTTGCCCCTATGAATGGGGGGACTGGAACAATAGGAGTGTGAGGTGCCGGAAGAGCTAAATAGAGGAAGAAGGGGTGACCCTGCTTCGCTTGAGCACTTCGGTCCTTGATATAGGTCATGCTTTTTTCAAAGAGATGGGGCAAGACCTCATCGATCACGAAGTCCTCGCTGATCGGACCTTTTCGGTACCATCCGTAAGGATCTTGATTTTTTGTCACCCCCTCTTGTCGCTTGGGGGCCATTGTCGCCTGTCCCGTGTCAATCCAGACATAAGGCGGCATGTCGAGTGAGCCACAGTGTGCGTAGTAGTGATCAAAACCATTGATAGTTGGACCATTCTTGACTGGTTGGGTGAAATCGATGCTTTTCCAAAGGGTCTGATCTTTGGGGTTGCGAGGCCAATCCCAGCCCAAGTGCCATTTTCCGACCATTTGCGTATCGTAGCCGTTTCTTTTGAGAAGGTGGGCAACAGTTTCTCTATCGGCAGGGATGAGATGATCGCTTGTTCCTGAAAGGACTCCTCGAGCAAGGCGTGAGCGCCAATTATACCGCCCTGTCAATAGGCCGTAGCGCGTGGGTGTGCACACAGCACTCGAGGAGTGCGCATCAAAGAACGTGATCCCCTCATCGGCCATCTTTTGTAAGTGAGGAGTCTTAATTTTACATTGTGGGTTGGTGGGTGAGAGGTCACCAATCCCGAGATCATCAGCGAGGACGAAGATTACGTTTGGTTTCTTGTTGGCCAAGGCCGGCAAAATCAAAAACAGGCAAAGATAGGGGAAGAGTAATGAGCGAATCATGAGTGTTGAAAAAGTGGGATTGAGGCGGATTGATGGTGCCATCCAAGGAAAGCTCAGGAACTTGGTGAGATCGTATAGATCTTGTGATCGTGCGAGAGAATTAAGACCTCCCCTTCACCATCTTCAACAATGGCGGTGGGTCTGAAGCTCAGCTGGGCTTCATTACGTAGATAGATCCTAGTGTTCTCTGTTTTCCGGCCATTTTGGTAATTGAGGGCCCAAATTGACCCAAATCCCCAGTCCGCATACAAATAATGACCTTTGAGTTTTGGAAGTTTGTTTCCCCGGTAATGGAAGCCCCCGGTAATGGAAAGCCCTTCCGTGCGCCCGTATTCGTGAATGGGATCGATGAAGGTCATTTTTTCAGGAGGCTCATCTTGGCGCACCGTTTTCGGATGAAACCCTTCATGAAAGGACCAGCCATAGTTTCCACCATTTTTGATAATATTGATTTCCTCGAATTGGTTTTGCCCCACATCTGCGCACCACAGCTCGTTGGTTTCGGGGTGGAAGCAAATGCCCCAAGGATTGCGAAGACCAAGGGCGAAGATCTCGGGATGCCATCCCTCTTGGTCTAGGAAGGGATTGTCTTCTGGGAGGCCGTAGGGGCGATTGCCCGAACGGGTATCTGGATCGATACGCAGAATTTTTCCATTGTAGGCAAATGGGTTTTGGGCGAAGCGTCGCACATCATTGCTTTTTCCTCCGTCTCCGACAGCAATATAAAGCAGCCCGTCAGGTCCGAAGAGTAGGTTGCCAGAATTATGGTTCCAATAGGGTTGAGCAATACGCAGGAGAACTCGCTCGGTGGACGGATCAGCCTTGGATGGTGAGGAACTCGACACCTGCATCTCGCTAATGACGGTGTGTTTCGGTTCTTGAAGGGTGTAGTAGATGTAGAACTTGCGATTTTCAGAAAAATTAGGGTGAAATGCGAGGCCGAGAAGCCCCTCTTCAAAATCTTTTTTAATCAGTGGACGAGAGGTGAGGTCGAGAAAGGTTGTTTCTTCGGAAGAGGAGCGATCGGCTGGGAGAATGGTAATCTTGCCGGCCTGTTGAACAAGGAACAGGCGTTTGGAACCATCGGGCGGTGTTGCTAATGCGATGGGGAGCTTCAGGTCTTGATTTGTGAAGGTCTGCTCCACTTGAACTTGAGTCGCACTTGCGACTAGAAGTGAAGACATGAAGAGAAAAGAGAAAAGCGATTTCACAGTGCTATTGAGTACGGTTTTATCGAAGTTTCAAGTCGTCGGGTGGAAAATATCAGTTGGAGGTAAATCCAGATGCTACCATTCGTTTGGCCAAGTCGTCGGGATCGAAGCTGGAGGTGTCTGATTCGTGGATGAGAATGGAGTAGCGGAGGCGGAATCGATCTCCTTTTTTCACAGGGGTCGTGACGAATGGTTCTCTGCGTTCTTTGGGTTGTTTGGGGAAGGGGTTGGAGACGAGAACTCCGTAATCACGGCTGTGGGACCACGACTGCGAGGGGTTTTCAGGGTGGGGGACGATGAAGATTCCGACCTGTTTCCCCTTAAGATTCCCCGAGTAATTGATCCATTTGAAAGTCTTCCCCCAAGTTCCGGCACCATTGACTTCGCCTCGATTGTTGATGATGCGGCCGTTGCCTCCCTGGACTCGAAACGGGCTGGCAATGCGTAGGGCAAGCCCGCTTTCTTCCTGGTCTCCGAAATTAAAATCTCTTTCATCGTTGTAAAATTCGGCGTCCCAATAAAGAAGGATGCCTTCCTTGAGATGTTGGAAGTGATACCGAGTGGCCTGCATGCAGATCGTCTCCTTCCCGTTTTTGGCGAGGTAACGATCAAGTGATTTGAATGATGCTTCGCCTTTCTTTCCTGTTGGTTCTTCTAGGAAGCCTTCGTGTTTTACTTTGGATGATAACCGCCAGTAATCGTTACCTTCGATCCAACCAAAGCTCATCCAAAGTCCGGGGTGCATGTTGGGGTGGATGATTCCTTCTTCATTCTTATAGCCAGGATCGATGTCCTCTGGTTTACGCGGTGGGTAGTTGCGGGTGACCTGAATACCGGACGGCGTCTTGAGGTTGACGAAGGCCCGCCGGGTCAATTTCGAATGATTGAGGAGATAAGTGGCGATTTGCTCTTGATCGAGGAAGAGCTGAAGTTCCGATCCTTCGGTTTGAAAATGGAATGTTCCTTGAGCAGGTTCGAGTGGTTGGTCCTTTTTAAGAGAGACGAGCCATGTTGTCATGTCAGCCAATTGCTGGCTGGTGAGCATTGCGGCAAAGCCTTCTGGCATGGCGGAGACATCGAGAGTCCTACGATGTTTGATTTCTTTTTGAGTAATGGCGGTAGTGGAGCCTCCGGCCTGGGCTAAGATCACCTGTCGCCCGGTTTCCTGAAGAATGATTCCAACGTGGGCTTGATCATCGTGTGTCGTAATCTGGTGAGCAGCGAATCCCTCTACAATGTTGGCGCTGGGGTTGATGATGGATTCGATCAGCGTAGCGGCATCGGCACGGGACCCGATGTTGGAGAGATCCGGGGCGTGATTATTCCCCTTTCCGTGAACCTGATGACAAGAGGCGCAGTTGGCTCCCTGAGGGCTGAAGAAGAGATCGCGACCCCGGTTCAAGTTAGCTTTGTTCAGGAGAGGAAGAATTGTTTCAATGGAGGCCAGTGAGCCGTCCGGAGAGAGAAGCTTCGGTTGCACCGCTATGAGGTAATGCCCTTTGCGGGCCCTGACTCCATCTCGATTTGGTCCTAACTTGAGAATTCCGGCGGGTAATTCAGCTTGGTAAACTTTCATCGTTTTGGGGTCGGTTCCTTCGATCTTCAATCCGGTGTTCTGCCATTTGCCTCGCGCCCATGCGGGGAGTTTTTCGGAGCGGGCATCATCGATGAAATAAACTGTTGAAGGATATTTTAGTTTGAGAGAGACGGTGAGCTGATCCGGTGTGTCGGCGTCACTACAGGCTGTTTGTAGAAAGGTTAGCCCTTTGAGCTCATTAGGCACTTTGGTGATTCGATAATTCCGGTCAGTATAATAGGAAACGCCCGGCTCCAGAATCGCGGCGCGATAAGGGCGGCCGGTGCTTGAATAAATATCGGAGAAAGGAAGGATTTGGGGAGTAGATAAGTCAAATTCTTGGGTTGCCACAAGTGGTCTTCCGCGTTGTTCGAACTCGTGTTTTCCGCCAAGTCTTTTGGCAGCCAGTTGAGAAACGGGAGGATGAGGGTCTTCAAGCAAACCTTTGATCCGTTCGTGGGAGAGTTCGTCTAATTCAAGAAGGGCCAGAAGAGCGGCAAGCCGGATCTGGGGGTGTGGATCTTTCAGCAATTCGTCCAGCTGCTTTCGAGAAAAGAGATCCTTCCAGGCTTGCCATAGTGCGTAAAAGACGATGCGGTCGGTTTCTGTTTCGACTAGAGGGACTAGGATAGAGGCTTCACGAATCTTCAGCTGGTGGATCGCGCTGACGGCTGCGAGACGAACCCGCGGTTCCGGGTGCTGGAGGAATTGAGCGACAGCAGGGTGTGGTCGTCGATTGAAAGCGGCAAGACGGAGAGATTGAATGAGTTGATTCTGAGTGGCCTCGAACCAAGCATTGGGGTCAATGCGACCGAGTGTCCAGACGAGCCAGGTTTCCTGGGTAGTCTGGATGTTTGGTTGTTGTAGTGCCTTGTGAAGTTTGGACTCGGCCCTTTTTCCCAACCGAATGAGTTCTTCTTGAGCATTAGTGCGCCAGACTGGAAGATGGCTTCCAAGCTGGGTGATCAGAGAATCGATGGTGGATTCTTTGAGATTAGAAGTGAATGGTGAGAATTCCTTAGGCCAAAGACGGTAGATCCGGCCTTCGTTGGCCAGTTTCTTATCTTCGTAATGAGCGCCGTATTGACGACCCCAGCTCGAGATCCAGATGGCCCCATCAGCGCCAAGCTCAATATCGACGGGATCGAAAGCACGGCCTGAACTCAAGGGCATACTGCGTCCTCCAGAAGCATGAGCAAGAATGGGGAGTTTTTTGTGAGCGGGTCGACGCCAGGCTCCCTCCCATTTGGTTTGGTAAATGAGGACCTCGCGATTGAGCCAATCGTTGATGAGGAAGATGTTACGATATTTTTTTGGGTATCCGGTAACATTGCAGAAGATGACGCCTGTACCGGATCCTTCGAAAAGTGGGCCGCTAGAGGGGGCAGTCGGGAGGTGGTTGTCTCCTTTCCAGTCATAACTCCAGTTGTGCCCCCAGCCGAAATGAGATCCGAAAAAAGGAGCGAAGATTTTGTCGCCACCGGTCTGATCGTTGTCCGTGCCGAGCCAGTCGAAGCGGTTATCGAAGGAGATATCCCAAGGGTTTCGAAAACCACGAGAGAAGATCTCAAGACCGGACCCATCATCGTTGCAACGAAGGATCCCGCCCGTCACGCCCCAGTCGTCCCGAGGGTCTTGATAATTCTTTTGATAGTTGGAGTCTGTGAAGGTGTAGGGTTTCGGCTCGGGTGTGCCTGAAGGAACCTCGACTGCCCAGAGTTCGCGGAAAGGAGCAGGAGCCAGTTGGTCGGGAAGTTGAGTCAATCCTTTGGAGTTTCCCTTCGACATGTAAAGACGCCCGTCGGGGCCAAAATTGAGGCCGTGGAGTCCATGTTCCAGATTGCCAAGGTCAGTGTAGACGCGAACGTATTCGTCAGCGATACCGTCGTTATCGGTATCGCGCACCTTGGTCAGGTCGGGTGAGTTGGCAATCCAGAGCCATTCGCCTTTCCAGGCGAGTCCCTGGATGGAGTTCAATCCGGTTGCAAATCGATGACGTCTGTCGGCCACTCCGTCGTTATCTTCATCGATGATGATCCAGACTGAGTCTCCTGGGGTTTCTGGCGCCGGCGCTCGGTATTGCGGTCCCATACCCACGCAGAGCCTACCTTTAGCATCGAAGGTGAGAGCGCAAGGATTGCGAACGAGGGGGTCGCGTGCGAAGAGCGAGACCTCGAAGTCCTCGGGGATCACCGGAAAATCATCGGCGGCATGAAGAGAGACAAGGTTGGCCGCGATTCCAATGAGTTGTAGGCGGAGAAGAGAAGATGAGGGCATGGTCTGGCAGGATTGACGGATCGAGATCAGAACGTTTCTATAGAGTTATGTTACGTGTGCTTCTTGTTCTTTTTATCCTAGGAGTCCTCTCCGCGACCCACCTAGGCGCAGCCCGCCCGAACATTGTCTTTTTATTGAGTGATGATCATCGCTACGACTTGATGGGCTTTCATGAGGATGCTCCACAATGGCTGGAAACTCCGGCAATGGATCGCCTGGCAAGAGAGGGGGGCTCATCTGGCCAATGCCTTCGTTTCAACCTCATTGTGCTCGCCGAGTCGGGCTTCGATTCTGACAGGGCAGTACATGCACCATCATCAGGTGGTGGATAATCAGCGCCCGGTTCCGAAAGGAACGAAGTTTTTCCCACAGTATCTTCAGGATTGTGGCTATGAAACGGTATTCATAGGCAAGTGGCATATGGGTCATGACAATGATGAACCTCGACCAGGTTTCGACCATTGGGTGAGTTTTAAGGGGCAGGGGACTTACTTTGATCCTGAATTAAACATCAATGGAGAGCGTAAGAGCTTCGAAGGCTACAATGCGGATATTCTTACCGATCAATCTCTCGATTGGCTTGAGACACGAAAAAAAGAAAAACCGTTTCTTCTCTATCTCTCCTACAAGGCTGTTCACTTTCCCTTCACCCCTGCTCCTCGACATTCCAAGCGCTATGAAGGCCAGCCCATTCCCTATCCCGCCACGATGGCAAATACCGAGGAGAACTATGCGACTCAGCCCCGCTGGGTCGAAGAGCGTCGATATGGGATCCATGGGATCGACCACATGCAGACCGGAGCATTGGACCATGACCCCGTTCCGGACTTTGACGAGCTCTACTGGAATTTTTGCGAGACGATTCATGGATTGGACGAGAACCTCGGTAGGATCCTGAACTATCTCGATCAGTCAGGACTCGCGCAGAATACTCTGGTTGTCTACATGGGGGACAATGGCTTTGCCTTGGGAGAGCATGGTTTTTACGACAAGCGCGATGCATTTGAGGAATCGATTCGCGTTCCGATGCTGGCGAGAGGGCCGGGAATCAAACCGGGAACAACCATCAAGGAAATGGTCCAAAATATCGATATTGCACCGACCCTGCTCCATGCCGCTCAAGCCGAGCTTCCGGCAGATTCTCCAAAGATGGATGGCCGGACTTTTCTTCCTTTGCTGCGAGGAGAGAAGCTAAACAAACCTTGGCGAGATTTCATTCTCTACGAATATCATTGGGAGTGGAATTTTCCGGCTCAACCCACCACTTTAGCGATTCGAACGGATCGTTGGAAGTATGCGTATTACCATGGCCATTGGGATATTGACAGTCTCCATGATCTTGAAACGGATCCTGATGAACGACATAACCTCATCAAGGTTCCGGCCTTTCAAGAGAAGGCAAGCCAACTCAGGGAGAAGCTTTTTCATGAATTTGAGAAATCGGGGGGATTGCATCTTCCCATCAGAGTTCCTGCTGGGGAGCCTTACCATGACCGGAAGCAAAAAAACTAAGGAATCTTCGATCCTAAGGGTGGCTCCCGTGTACGAGATTCGAGGAGGTTTGTGCGGGTGATTAGGTTGAAGTGGTTGATGATTTTGGAAAGCTAGAATCAGTCAAGGAGTGAGGTGACTCCGATTCGCAACTTGGTCAAATTGGTACATCATTTACTTGATAAATAAGTGGCGATGTTTCGTAACCCTAATGAATCTAATTCAGTTACTGTTCGCTTCTTTCCTGTAATGCATTTCTCTATGAACCATCTCTTTCAGCGATTCTTCTTCTTGAGTCTCTTACTCTTTTCTGGAGCTACGTTTGGCAGTGATCAGGTTAGTTTTTCTCGAGAGATTCTTCCCATTCTTTCCGATAAATGTTTTGCCTGTCACGGACCTGATACCAAAAAGAAGAAAGATCTCCGATTGGATAGTTATGCCGAGGCGATCAAAGATCGGAAAGGGATCAAGGCCATTGATCCTGATGATCTTGAGAACAGTGAATTATTGATTCGAATCCATGATGATGGGGATCCGATGCCCCCAGAGGATGAGAAGCCTTTGACTGACAAGGAACGTGAGTTGTTGACTCGGTGGATTGAGCAAGGTGGGCAATACGCAAAACACTGGGCTTTTGTTGCTCCTGTGAAGCAGGAAGCTCCAAAAGAGAGTGCGATCGACCATTTTATCGAAAAAGGATTTCAGAATCATCAGTCTGAAGTGACTTTTGCGCCTGAGGCAGAGCGTAGTGTGCTAGCGCGCAGGGCCGCACTTGTTTTAACTGGTCTTCCTCCGGAGCCTGTTTTGCTCAAGGAGTTTCTCGATGATGACTCGGAGCGAGCATACGAAAGATTTGTCGATAGGTTGTTGAGTTCTTCTTCATATGGTGAACATCAAGCAAGGTATTGGCTTGATGCGGTTCGCTACGGAGACACTCATGGGTTACATCTTGATAATCGGAGGGGGATCTTTCCATACCGCGATTGGGTCGTCAGAGCATTTAATGACAATCTCCCACTAGACGATTTTATCACATGGCAAGTTGCCGGAGACCTCCTGCCAGCTCCTTCTATTTCGCAAAAGATCGCGACTGGTTTTGTGAGGATGAACCCGACAACCTCGGAAGGAGGGGCCATTCCTGCAGAGTTTCAGGCTAAGAATAATTTTGATCGCACCGAGACTCTCGGGACTGTTCTGTTAGGAATGACGATGAGTTGTGCTCGTTGTCATACGCACAAATACGACCCAATCACTCATCAAGAATACTTCCAGCTTTTTGCGTTTTTTAATAGCACCGCAGAAAATCCCATGGATGGGAATAAATATGATCACCAGCCGGTGATAAAAGCACCGGCTAACCCTGACGAGTGGAGACGCTTAGAAGATCTTAATCTGCAGAGAGAGCAACTTCTTGCTCAGGTCGGAGGTGGTCTTACGGGAGCTTGTTCGAGTGAACGTTTGCTTGTTCTCGCAGATCCCAATGGAAGTTTTGCTAACGATCCATCACACAAAAAAGCAGTCGAATTGCTTCAACGGTATCGGGATTTAGAACAAACCTTTTCGACGACCTCTTTGGTTGCCAAGGAGTTACCAACCCCCCGAGAGACTAGAGTGCTCGAGCGAGGCGAATATCAACAGCCTATCGGGGAGGCTCTCATTGCCGATGTCCCTGCCGTCCTCGGTGAATTTCCAAAAGGCGCCCCAAGAAATCGATTGGGATTATCTCAATGGCTCACCTCTCGGAATCATCCGCTTGTCTCTCGGGTCCTTGTGAACCGGTTGTGGAGTCGAGTCTTTGGAGAGGGATTAGTGAGGACTCCAGAAGACTTTGGGCTCCAGGGTGAGCAACCGACCCACCCCGAACTACTCGATTGGCTTGCCGTCGAGCTACAGGATCAAGAATGGGATATGAAGAAAATGATGCGCCTCATGGTGACAAGTCGGACTTTTAAGCAAAGTTCTCGACGGAGGTCTGAGATGGGTGATCCCGAAAATCGATTTTTTGCGCGAGGGCCTAGTTTCCGCCTTGATGCTGAAGTGATCCGTGACATTGCGCTTTGGTCAAGTGGGCTATTGGATCCAACAATGGGGGGCGAGGGGGTGAAACCTTTTCAGCCAGCAGGGATGTGGAGTGCTTTGATGCATCCGGCAAGTAACACCAAAAAATATGTGCAGGACCAAGGGGTGAAGCAATATCGACGCAGCCTTTATGTGTATTGGAAACGTACCAGTCCACATCCGATGATGACTTTGTTTGATGCTCCCAATCGAGAGTCAAGTTGTGTGAGTCGTTCGCGAACGAGCACTGCATTGCAGGCTTTGGGTCTGCTCAATGAGATTCAGCGCGTTGAAATGTCTCGAAAGTTAGCGGAAAGGCTGATGCTAGCAGCTTCTGGAGATGAAGAGCGCCTGAATTATCTCTACGAGCTTTTAGCTTGTCGGTCAGCGACGCCAGTCGAGCGGGACGCTTGCCTGCGATTATTGGGATTGATGAAAAGTCGCTATGCGTCGGCAACCCAGGATGCAAAAGCACTCCTCTCGACTGGAGATTCACCGATTCACCCTGATCTTTTACCGGTTGACCTAGCCGCTTGGACTCAGGTCACTTCGACGGTTCTTGCTAGTGACGTTGCTCTTTCTCTTTTCTAATCATCACCCTGTTATTACCTCATGACCCTGCATAATTTTCAACTGACTCAAACTCGCCGGCAGCTTTTTGGTCGCACAGCCTTAGGTTTAGGCACTGCAACGATGGCTCAATTTCTTGGGTCTGATCTTCTAGGAGCTTCAGAGGGCGGTGTCGATGGCTTACACCATCCTGCGAAAGCGAAACGTGTCATCTACCTGTTTATGAGTGGGGGTCCCAGTCATCATGACATGTGGGATTATAAGCCTAAAATGAAGGACATGGCGGGTCAGGATCTCCCTAAGGAGGTCAGAAATGGTCAGCGTATTACTGGAATGACTGCAGGGCAGAAGACCTTACCTGTCTGTCCATCGAAATATCAATTTACCAAACAAGATAATAACGATCAGGGAGTCTGGGTGAGTGAGCTGCTGCCTCACACCGCAAAGGTCGCAAAGGATCTTTGTGTCGTTCATAGCACGTTTACTGAAGCCATTAATCATGACCCTGCAGTCACCTATATTCAGACGGGAAGCCAAATTCCTGGTCGGCCAAGCTTTGGTTCGTGGCTGAGTTATGGTCTTGGAAGAATGAATGAAGATCTTCCTGGGTATGTGGTTATGCATGCGAAAACGAAGTTTGGTGAGCAGAGTTTATTCAACCGCTTATGGGGTCCTGGTTTTTTGCCCTCCGAGCATCAAGGAGTACTGCTACGCAGCCAAGGTGATCCAGTTTTATATCTCAAAAACCCGGGTGGAGTCTCACGGGCAGATCGGCGTGCTCAGCTTGATACTCTCGCTGCATTGAATCAGGCTCAGCACGAGCGTTTCGCCGATCCAGAGATTCTTGCGAGGGTCAAACAACATGAAATGGCTTACCGGATGCAGACTTCTGTTCCGGAGCTGATGGATTTGTCGGGGGAAACAGAAGCAACCTTTAAATTGTATGGTGAGGAAGCTCGGGAGGCAGGCACCTTTGCGGCATGTTGTCTCAATGCACGCCGCCTTGCTGAGCGTGGGGTGCGTAATATTCAGATTTTTCACCGTGGATGGGATGCGCACGGGAACCTTCCCAAAGAGCACGAGTCACAGTGCAAGGATATTGACCAAGCCTGCGCGGCCTTAATAACGGACCTCAAAGAAAGAGGGATGCTCGATGAAACTCTCGTTGTTTGGGGGGGCGAGTTTGGAAGAACGGCCTATTGCCAAGGTACGCTGACTCCTCAAAACTATGGTCGTGATCATCACCCTCGTTGTTTTACGACTTGGATGGCAGGAGGAGGAGTGAAGCCTGGGATTACCTATGGTCGAACCGACGATTATGGCTATAACATAGTCAACGAAGATGGCTCACCGATGTTTCCTCAGCCGACAAAAGACAAATGGATTCCGGGAACGATGCATATTCATGACCTTAATGCCACGATTCTACACTTGCTTGGAATTGATCACCGCAAGCTGACCTATCGTTATCAGGGAAGAGACTTTCGCCTCACCGATATTCATGGACATGTCATCAAGGAGCTCCTTCTCTGATCCGCTATTGGAACCAAGTCGGCATTCCTTGTTGGTCAACGATCCAAGGCTTGTTTTGGGCTAATTTAAGAAGGGCATCAAGATCACCATATTTTGCTGCTCCGGGAAGAAGGTCGGGGTGGCGAATGTCCGTAATCTTGATGAACTCAAAGCCACCGGTTTCGATAACGACGCGCTCGAGCTGATCTCCAGCAAGAAAATTGGCAGCAGCAGCCCAATGCCCGGCACCTCTGATACCGACAAGATCAATCTTGGTCTCTTGATGAGGGTCGGCCTGAATGAGGTGGATCGTGTTGATGATGTCGCGAAGCCGATTTACAAAAAGTGGTTGGTTATACCCGAGAGTGTATGAAGCAGATTCCCTCGTATTGTCGACTCTGCGAGTTTCTGTCAGATCCTCTCCCTGAGCAAGGAACTCACCTTGTAAAAAGAGATCCAAACCACAAACAGCATGGCCTGTAGCAAGAAGATGTTTCACCTCAGCAATCGGTTGATTATCCCCGTCATAAAGGCCGGCTTTTCCCTCTGGGCTGAGCCAAATAACGGTTCGTTGATTCCAATTTGATTTGGGATAAAGCCACAGTGCGGGGACTTGTTGCTTTTGAGGTAGAGTGTTGTGAAAACCAGTCATCTCCAAAAAAGATTTTTGGTCTTTCTTTTGGATTAATTGCCATTGGGTTTGACCGCTAGGTATCGGATCTTTGTCCAAGATGATTTCCCATCCTTTGTGTGCGAGATCGGGGTGGTTCGCCAAGTGTTTCTGGCTCTCAGCAGCCAAAGCGCTGAGTAGTTCTTTTTCAAAATCCTCGCCACCAGCCGGCTTTGGATGGTTCTCATTCCAGACGGTGAGATCTTTTTCGGTGAGTCGTTGATGTTTTTGTTCTTGATCAGGGCGTGGAGATTCTAAGTGGAGGTGGTGCGCAAACCAGCGATACATTGCCTGGCGAGAGGGTAGGTTGTAGTTATGCTCAAACTCTGTGCGATCATGTAGCATCAGGTTCTGCGGAGACCCTGTGAGTTGGTAGGTTTGTTGTAATTGAGGGAAACCGTCTGATTTGAAATTTTTGGTCCAATCGTTTGCAGAAGTTAATCCGAGTGGTTTCGGTGCAAAAAGAGCCGCAAAGGCCACGTTTCCTTCATCGATTCTCATGAGCGTCGAGTTCTCACAGGTGCATCCACCTTGCATGCCGGTTGAGACCATCACAGCTGGCATCGCGACAGAGATCCGAGGATCAAGGGCAGCGAGGACGAAGCTTTGAGTCCCTCCTCCACTGGCCCCTGTCACTGCGATTCTCTGAGGATCAATCTCATCAAGACTCTCTAGAAAATCGACTGCTCTCATCGAGTTCCAGGTCTGCAGCATCATAATGCTCTGTAAGTGGGATTCAGCTTGAGGGGAAAAAAGGCCCCATTTTTTCTCGCCGATCATGTGGAGGCGCTGCTTGGAAAAACGATGAGCAAGTTCGTAGGATATCTGATCATTGTCACAATATCCCAGCATGTCGTATTGCAAGACGGTGCATCCAAGTCTAGCCAATTGAACGCATCGAGCTTGGATGGGATTTCTCGCAGAATCGAGATCGCTCTCAGCGCCTAGAGCGATTTGTTGTTTTGCCGCTTCAATGCCGCAGTCATAAAAACGCGCCTCATTCCAATGTCCATGAGGGCAAAGAATTCCGGGGCGTTTGCCCTTGTCTGAAGTTGGTCGATAGAGGCTTCCCGTGAGAAAAAAACCAGGAAGTGTTTCAAAGTAAACCTTTTCGACGCTAAAACCATCACGCACAAGTTTGCCATAGATTTTCGCGTTCAGAGCATTACGTTTTGGTTCAGGAAAGAGTCCTACAGAAACTCTCAGTTTTTGGCGGATCCTCTCGGCACGATCCTCCCACTCTTTGAGAGAAGAGGATGGGGTAAAGGGGAAATGACCATGGAGATCTTTCAGTTCTTCGAGGCGCTGATCTTTAGGTAATTGTCCTTCCGGTAAAACTCGAGGAGCAGCAGAGGCGCCAGAGAGGGTTAAAAAAATCAAAAACGTCGAAAGCTTCATAATGAGCTCTCTATCAAAAGAAAATGGGCGAAAAACTCAATGGGCAAATTGAGTGAAATGATCTGCAAGAATGGGCTTGTTTTTAAAACCTAAGAAAAGGTGCCCGAGGACTGATGATGAAGGATGAGAGCGGGAATGAAGTCTTGAGTTTGGCGGTTTTTGAGAGATTCTGGTAGAGTGAAAGCTTTTTCAACGCGCCGACAGATTCTTAAGAAGACAAGTTTTAGTGGAGCTGCTATTACTCTTGGGAATCTAGGTTTTTTGGGGTCGTTGCCATCGGTGAGTGCACAAGAAGCAACTTCTCGTCCTGATATTGTGCGCCTGAGGCCTGAGATTGAACCGCTTGTTCGTCTCATTGAAAGAACGCCGCGCCATCAATTACTCGAAGAGATTGCGGTGCGAGTTCGAGCGGGGAAGTTGAGGTATCAGCAGGTCTTGGCGGCACTTCTCCTAGCGGGGGTGAGGAACGTAGAACCTCGCCCCGCAGTGGGTTTTAAATTTCATGCGGTTCTGGTTGTAAATTCTGCTCATCTGGCGAGCTTAGCATCACCTGATCAAGAAAGGTGGCTTCCGATTTTCTGGGCGCTTGATGAGTTTAAAGCATCTCAGGCTCAGGATGTTCGAGAGGGGAATTGGACGATGGGGCCTGTCTCAGAGTCGAAGCTTCCTCCTTCTCATCAGGCGAGAGGGGCCTTTATTGAGGCGATGGAGAATTGGAATGTTGAAGCTGCCGATGTGGCCGCTGCTTCACTCGCTCGTCACTGCTCAGAAGGGGAGGTCTACGAATTATTCGTGCGCTACGGAGGGCGTGATTTCCGCAGTATTGGCCATAAAGCGATCTTTGTGGCCAATTCCTTTCGAACCTTACAAGTGATCGGCTGGCAGCACGCGGAGCCAGTGCTTCGCTCGTTGGCATATGCATTGCTCAATCACAATGGGCAAGAGAATCCCTCCAAGAGTGATCATACGGCAGACCGACCATGGCGAGTGAATGAAACCCTTGCGAAATCCTTTCCTCAGGAGTGGACGGGAGGTCAAATTGATTCAGGAGCGACTCTCGATTTGTTGCACACTCTCAGAGAGGGAGAGGCGACTGATGCCTCTCGTTTTGTGGTGGAACTGATCAAGAAGGGAGTTTCAACAAAGTCGATTTACGATGCTCTTTTTCTAAGAGGGGGGGAAATGCTCATGCGCCAACCTGGAATCATTGCCTTGCACTCGATGACCACAACCAATGCCATGCATTATGCTTTTATGACAAGTCGTAGCGATCAAACACGGCGCAGACTTCTATTACAGAATGCCTCCTTTCTTCCCATGTTCAGAGAGGCAATGAAAGGACGTGGGGAAATTGGACAACAACAAATCGATCACTTTCAAGCAAGTAGCGAAGGGTCTCTGGAAGGCGTCTTGAATCTGATGGGGATGGATCGTGAGGTGGCTGCAAGTCAGCTGCTTGGTCAACTCGATGGCGGAGTGGATCCCTACAAGTTTGTTGATTCGGCCAGGCGTCTTGTCTTTTTGAAAGGAACGAACTCCCATGATTATAAATTTAGCTCTGCAGTTTTGGAGGACTTTCAATACCTATCGCCTGAATGGAGGAATCGTTTTTTAGCTGCCAGTAGTTACTATCTAAGAGGGGCAAGGTCGAACGATAATGAACTCGTCAAACGTGCCAAGGACGCCCTTAAGGGCTAGTTTTCTCGAAAGCTCAAAGAATCTCAATGGGTAGCAATCTCTCGTTATGAAGATAATCATTGGTTTGTTTTTTTTGATTCCTAGCTGGTTGATGGGGAAATCTTATCTCTTGTTTCTTGTTGATGATTTAGGGTATGCGGACATTGGTGCCTACAACCCAAATACTTTCTACGAAACGCCTCACATCGACAAACTTGCAGCGAGTGGGATGCGTTTTACGGATGGATATGCGGCGAATCCGGTATGTTCTCCGACTCGTTTTGGAATCCAGACGGGACGGTATCCGACAAGGAAAGATGCCACCAATTTCTTTTCAGGGAAGCGAGCGGGAAAGTATCTGCCAGCGCCTCTTCATGATCGACTTGATCACGAAGAAATAACGATTGCTGAAGCATTAAAAGAGCAAGGTTACGCTACGTATTTTGCCGGGAAGTGGCATCTCGGGCCTAGCGAAGAGTTTTGGCCGAAGCACCATGGATATGATGTCAACATTGGAGGGTTTAGCCGAGGAGGTCCCTATGGAGGTAAGAAATATTTTTCCCCTTATGGGAACCCGAGAATGAGCGACGGCCCAGATGGGGAGCATTTGCCCGATCGGTTAGCCACCGAAACCTGCAAGTTTATTGAACAGAATCAAAAGAAGAGCTTTTTTGCGATGTTGTCTTTTTATTCGGTTCATACGCCCCTCATTGGTCGCCCTGATCTTGTCGAAAAATACCGTCAAAAAGCGCAGAGAATCGCAGGGCAAGAGTTTGGTAAGGAAGAGCAAGTCTTTGGGAAGGGCGAACGCCGTGTGCGTATTCTCCAAAAGCATGCAGTATACGCAGCAATGGTCGAGGCAATGGATCAAGCTGTTGGGAAGGTTCTCCAAAAAATTGAGGATTTAGGCCTACAGGATGAAGTTGTGGTTTGTTTTACTTCTGACAATGGTGGGCTTTCAACGTCTGAAGGATCGCCAACGTCAAATCTCCCCCTACGAGGTGGAAAAGGGTGGATTTATGAAGGAGGAATTCGTGAACCTTTTTTGATTCGGTGGCCCGGTGTGACTCAAGCAGGATCAGTTTCTCACACTCCAGTGATGAGCACCGATTTTTTCCCAACTTTTGTGAAGGCGGCGGGAGGAACTCTGAACCATCAGATTGATGGCGTTGATTTGATGCCTCTTTTAAAGGGGGGCTCATTACAACGTAAGGCTCTTTATTGGCATTACCCTCATTACAGCAATCAAGGTGGCTTTCCGGCGGGAGCCATTCGCATGGGAAATTGGAAACTTGTTGAGCGATACGAGGACGGAAGGGTTCATCTCTACGATCTAAAAAATGATATAGGAGAAATGCAGGATGTGAAAAATCGGCATCCTCAAAAAGTTCGCCTTCTTCGCGAGAAGCTCCATGCGTGGTATCAAGAAGTAGGCGCAAAGTTCCTCAGAGAGAAAGAGGGTAGCGCGAAACCTTGGAAACCTGAGTGAATCTTCACAGGACCGATTGAATAAATGGAGCGGTAATCGACTCTTTAGATTGAGCAACTTCTTCGGGAGTTCCTTGAGCAATGATTCTGCCGCCATGAGGTCCTGCTTCTGGTCCGAGATCGATGATGTAGTCGGCCTCTGCGGCAAGATCCATATGGTGTTCAATGACAACGACGGTATGTCCTTCATCGACGAGCCGATGAAGGACATCGGTCAGCTTTTCGACATCTTGCTGGTGAAGTCCGATCGTTGGTTCTTCGATCAGATACAGGTTGAGATTACTTGGGCCAAGGTCTGTGATCTTTGGGCGTCCTTTGGTAAGCTGAGTGACCAGCTTGAGGCGCTGAGCTTCCCCTCCGCTTAGAGTGGGGCTTGGTTGGCCCAAAGTGAGGTATCCAAGTCCAGTGTCAGCCAGAAGTTGGAGTGGTTTTTGGAGCTTAGGATGAGCCTCAAAGAATTTGGCAGCAGCATGAATATTGAGGCTGAGAACTTCTGCAATATTGAGGCCATTATAACGGATTTCTAAAGTCGCCTCATTGTAGCGTTCCCCTTTGCAGGATTCACAGTCGATCCAAGTTGTGGGAAGAAAATCCATTTCAAGTTTGATCCGTCCATTCCCTTTGCACTCGGGGCACTGACCTTCCTTATTGTTAAATGAAAATCGTGACGCCGAGTATCCTCTCATTCGAGAGTCTGGCAGCTGGGAAAAAAGGCTGCGAATCTGGTCGAAGAGTTTGACGTAGGTGGCAGGGCATGAACGCGAGGTTTTCCCGATGGGCGATTGATCAACCTCATAACAGTATTTAAACTGTGAAAAGCCCACGGCACGGGCATAAGGTGGATTTTTGGGGCTCTTTTGGCAGGCAAGAGCGAGACACCCCCGCATGAGCGAAGATTTTCCAGATCCTGAAACTCCCGTCAGAACACTCAACCTTCCAAGGGGAATTTTCACATCAATATTTTGCAGATTGTTGAGATAACACCCTTTGATCTCAACCCAGTGTTTTTTTGCCTTGAGGATTTTTCTTCTTTCTTGGCGGGACGGGTGAGCAAGGGGATTGTGTAATGCACTGAGTGTGGGGGACTCAGGGAAGCGCTTCTGAAGGGATTTTGATGAAAGTGATCCGGGAATTTGAGCGACGACTTGACCTCCTTGAATTCCTGCTCCTGGCCCTAAGTCGATGAGATGGGTCGCTGCTTTAATCGTATCTTCATCGTGCTCGACGAGAATCAGAGAGTTTCCTTTGTCTTTGAGAGCTTGAAGAGTTTGTAAGAGTGAGGCATTATCGCGCGGGTGGAGTCCGATGGTGGGTTCATCGAGAATGTAGAGGACACCTTGTAAGTTGGATCCGAGTTGGGCCGCTAAACGGATACGCTGTGATTCCCCACCGGAGAGAGTGGTCGCTGAGCGATTGAGCTGTAAATAGCCCAGACCAACATGGGTTAAGAATTCGAGGCGTTGAGTGATTTCAGGAAGAATATCTCGAGAGATGGCTCGATGACGCCCAGAAAACTCAAAGGAACCAATGACTTGCGATGCCTTTTTGACAGAAAGTGAGGTCAGCTCAGGTAAACTTCGTGCATGAATCAAAACATGACGTGATCCTTCCCTGAGTCGGTCCCCATGGCAGTCAGGGCAAATGACTCTTTCGTCATCCTTCAGCTTGCTGCGAGATTTTTCTTCTTGGATTTCGGCCTCGGCTTGCGAATTAAATCCTTTGGAGTCAAAACGATCCATCGTGATCTCTCCATAGCCGCGACATGTTTGGCACCAACCCCTTGGGGAATTGAAAGAAAAGTGGTGTGGGTCGAGCTCTTCAAATGACTCACCAGTCACCGGGGAAACTCGAGCGGTTGAAAAGGTTGTTAAAGTTTCCCTGTGACTGAGAGCTCGAAAAGTTCCTTTTCCAAATTGGAGGGCGGACGCAATAGTCGCTGAGATTTCTGTTGCTGATTGTCGACTGGTGATCCTTCCCACCACAAAGTCGATGTCATGTGGCTGATGTCTTGAAAGAGGTTGAAAGTCTTCTGTGCAGATCAGTCTTCCATCGATAAACATTTCTTGAAATCCTGCACGTTCTGCTGCTTGCGCATATTCTTTGTGGAACCCTTTGCGAGCCCTCAGAACTGGCGAAAGGATCCTGATATCCTTGTCTTTTTTAAGAAGCCGTTTGAGTTGTTTTGCAATGACTTCTGGCGTCTGTGAAATGACAGGATCTCCTGATTGGGGGCAATGTTGAGTTCCAACTTTAGCGTACAAAAGCCTTAGGAAATGATAGATTTCAGTGACCGTGCCAACCGTAGATTTTCCCCCTCCCCGGGAGATTCTTTGCTCAATGGCGACGGTTGGAGGTAGCCCTGTGATCAAATCGAGATCAGGCTTTTCTAACTGGCTGGCAAATTGGCGTGCATAGGGCGACATCGAATCGAGAAAACGTCGCTGGCCCTCAGAGAATAGAACATCGAAAGCGAGAGTGGATTTTCCAGAACCGGAAAGCCCTGAGATGACGACAAATTCGTGTTGGGGAATCTCTAGGTTAATATTCTTAAGGTTATGGTGTCGGAGCCCTGAGATCGAAATCGCATGCTTGGCTTTTTTAGGGCGAGATCGAGAAGGTTTTTTTGGAGAAGATCCATTGAGGGCGACGCCAGTAAATGTGTTTTGGCGAGAGAGTTCGTGGGGAGTTCCTTCAAAAACAATTTGTCCACCTCTGACGCCAGCCTCGGGGCCAATTTCAATCACATGATCTGCGTTTTTAATCACATCGGTTTGATGTTCAATGACCAGAAGTGAGTAGCCCGCGTCAACAAGGCGGTGAAAAATGATAAGGAGTCGTTCAATGTCGGTAAAATGAAGACCGGTTGTCGGTTCATCTAAAATAAGCAAGCTGTTCACACTCCCTTCCGTGCTTGTCAGAAGTTGGCAAAGTTTCAATCGCTGCGCCTCACCTCCCGAGAGAGTATTAAGCGGTTGACCCAACGTGAGATACCCCAGACCGGTATCGACAAGGGGCTGAAGGGCGTAGATAATTTTTCCAAGAAGAAGTTTTTCTCGATTCGTCTTCGCTACGATTCTCGAAAAGAAATCAATGGCTTCTGTCGTTGTGAGGTTTAAGACATCGGTAATTGTCTTTTCATGGTATCGATAACTTTGGGCAGCTTGGGTATAACGGCTGCCGTTACACTCCGGACACGTCAGATAAAGGTCAGAAAGAAACTGCATTTCTACTTTCTCAAAACCATTTCCAGAGCACCGCTGGCAGCGACCCGGGCCAGAATTAAATGAGAAATATCCCGGAGTGAGCTTTTGGTTTTGCGCAAGTGGCAGGAGTGAAAAGAGCTGCCGGATTGATTCAAAAGCGCCAAGAAGAACAGCTGGGGTGGAACGGGGAGTCCTTGAGAGTGGTGATTGATCAATTAACTCAACACCATTTAAATGGTGAAGATTTGATAGTTTCGCAGGTGCAGGCTCCTCTTCAAGCGAGAGCCCAAAATGCCGGGCTAGGTTGCGATAAAGAATTGAATGCGCGAGAGAGGTTTTTCCTGATCCTGAAACCCCCGTGAGAGCAACAAAAACCCGAAGAGGGAGATGAAGTGAGAGATTCTTAATGTTGTTTGCCGAAGCTTGAGTAACGATCAGATGATCGGTGCTCTGACGAACCTGTTTGGGATTTGCAATAAATCGTTGGCCGATGAGGAAAGGGAGAGTAGTTGATTTAGGATTCTTTTGAGCGGTTTCTTTGGTGATTCTTCCAGAGCTTTGAGCGACGATGTACCCGCCTCCTTCCCCGGCCTTTGGTCCAATATCAATGAGGCAGTCAGCTTGATGCATGACTGCTTCATCGTGTTCGACGACAACGAGTGTATTGCCCTTGTCCCGCAGAGCATTCATAACGGAAATGAGCCGATGAATGTCGCGGTGGTGTAGCCCAACAGTCGGTTCATCGAGAACAAAAAGTGTTTGAGTAAGCGCAGACCCCAAGCAGGTGGTGAGATTGGCTCGAGCGATCTCACCTCCTGACAAGGTGCGAGCGGGGCGCTCGAGAGTCAGGTAGCCTAAGCCAACCTTGGTCAAGTAATCGAGGCGTGAACGAATTTCGTTGAAAACAAGGTGAGTGGGTTTTTCGAATGGCGAATACTTCTGGGAGACCTCGTCAAAAAACTTCTCTAATTCGTCAATGGTGAGGTGCCATAAATCAGGTAAGGCTTTTCCGAGTATTTTAAAGTTTAGAGCCTGTGGTTGCAAACGGGCACCCTTGCACTCAGGGCAAAGGGTGTATGCGCGGTAGCGAGAGAGGAAGACGCGAACGTGCATCTTATAAGCTTTCGTCTCGAGCCAATTGAAGAAACCTTGAATGCCATACCACCTTCCTTCCTCCCAAAGGGCTTCAGATTGTTCTAGAGAACTCAGAAGACTGGTTGGTTTTCGTTCGCCATATTTGACCCAATCTTGCTCTTCAGGAGTGAGCTCATTCCATGGGAGGTTAGGATCGACACCAACTTCACGACAATGCCTCAGTAAGTCGCGCTGACATTCTGCTCCTCGCTCGCCTTGAAAAGGTTTGATTGCTCCTTGTTTTAAGGAGAGGAGATGATTTGGAATTGCTTTGTCAAGGTCGAGACCAATGACCCTCCCAAAGCCTCTGCAGTGATCGCATGCCCCGAGAGGTGAATTGAACGAGAAAAGAGAAGAACTTGGCTCGATCAGTGGTGCCCATGAAGTCGAGAATGATTTAAGCTGGGTGTTTTTCTTGGAAGGATGAGCGATGCCACACGTTCCTTTTCCGAAGCGAAGAGCATTTTCAAAGGCTTCGATCAGACGAGCTTTATTGCGCTCAGAAACTTTGACTCGGTCTTGAATGACTTCTGCCTGACCGGGAAAAGTGAGTGAACAATCTGGGGTGTCTGTCCGATAGACTTCTCCATTTAGGAGGATGCGGAGATAGCCTTGGTTATTTAAAAAAGAAAAAAGATCTTCGACCGAGGTCTCGGCAGGAAGGGGGATGGTAAAAGTGATAAAAACCGTCTCATCTTTAAGATTCTCCAAACACCAACGAAGGATGGATGATGGAGACTCAGGGCGCACTTCCTTCCCTGTGTCGGGATGGTAACCCGTGGCCAGTCTGGGATAAAGCAACTTCAGATAGTCGTTGATCTCGGTGAGAGTGCCGACCGTCGACCGAGTGGTGCGGATCGTGTTTTTTTGTTCGATGGCAATGGCGGGTGGAATTCCTTCGATCCGATCGACATTGGGCTTATCCATTCGGTCAAAAAACTGACGAACGTATGGTGAAAACGTTTCGACATAACGACGCTGCCCCTCTGCATAGAGAGTGTGAAAGGCGAGAGAGGACTTTCCTGATCCAGATGGCCCCGTAATGACGGTGAGTTTGCCGATAGGAATATCGAGATCAATACTCTTGAGATTGTGTTGCTGGGCTCCGCGAATACGAATCACCTGATGATCCTGGACCTTCCCAGACTTCGTTGGCATGGGCGGAGGTTAACCTTCGTGGCTTAGTTCGCAAGAGGCGAGCGTTCTATAATGTCTCATAATCTCCACCGAGCGCGAGGTGCAAATCGATTCGATTTTGCAGCCGATCGTTTTTGAGGCGAATCAGTGAAATTCCTGCATTTTCCGAACGGCGCTGAGCTTCGAGGTATTCCAAAAACGAAGCTCCTTCGATGCCGAGAGTAATGTCATTTAGAGCTCGCTTTTCAGCAAGTTGGGTCTGTTGAACTTCCTTTTCTAAGAATTCTTGCTGTTGGGCGAGTGATCGATCAGCCGCGAGAGCAGACTCGACTTCTCGAAATGCTAATAA
>JALRJZ010000159.1 GCA_023261045.1 Akkermansiaceae bacterium | reverse complement strand
GACCTAGCCGTCAGTGGATTTCTGTTGAATCTGCGATTCGGTCTGTTTTTGAATGGGCAAGACAACCAAAGCTTCCTGCACCATGAGAATTATCGCTGGAAAAGCAAAAGGCCGTTCTTTGAAGGTGCCCAAAGATGTTTCTAGGCCGACGACAGACCGGGTTCGGGAGTCGGTATTTGGGCAGCTTTCAGAGTTTCTACCTGAAGCTCGCGTTCTTGATCTCTTCGCTGGGTCAGGTGGGCTTGGGCTCGAGGCTCTCAGTCGGGGGGCTAATTCCTGCGTTTTTGTTGATCAGCATCGTGGGGCCTGTCGAGTCATTGAGCAGAATCTTCAAAAGACTGATCTGAAAAATGGAAGAGTGATTGCACAAGACGTCATTTCTTTTCTCAAGAGCGAGCAAGAACCTTACGATTTGATATTTGCGGATCCTCCCTACGCTGATGGGCTCAAAGACTTGGCAGCGGAGCTTGTCGCCCTCGATGCTTGGAAGCGTTGGTTATCTCCAGAGGGCTATTTCATCGTCGAAAGAGAATCAACCGGGGAAATCCCTCCGGCGGATTGTTTGGAGCTTGTGAGAAAAAAAGATTACGGTCGGAGTCGAATTTTGATCTATCAATTAAAAGAGTAATTCTGTGAAGCGGTTGCTGTTGATTTTTTGGAATCTTGCCTACCCCTTAATGGTGGTCTTGGCTGCCCCTTTTTGGATCTACAAGATGTTACGCAGAGGTGGTTGGGGAACAGGCCTACGAGAGAGAATTGGTATTTATGACCGTGAGGTGGAGTTCGAGAAGGTTGGCGGCATCTACATTCACGCGGTGAGTGTGGGTGAGGTGTTACTTGCTTTAAAGCTCATCGAGGTTTGGAAAGACCAAAGTCAGGAGCACTTTGTCTTGGTGCCAACGACGGCCACTGGCATGGCAGTGGCTCGGCAAAAAGCCCTCGATGGGATTCGGGTCATCTATGCTCCATTAGACTTCGGCTTTTTGGTTCGGCGCGTGATGAGACGATTTGAGCCCAAAATGGTTTTGATGGTGGAGTCTGAGCTTTGGCCTCAACTCATCCACCAAAGCTCAGAAATGGGGATCCCGATGGGTTTGATCAATGCACGGCTCTCGTCCCGCTCTGGACGACGTCTCAAGCATTTTCGAAAAGTCGTTGCACCTTTTCTGAGCCAATTGAAAGCAGTCGGTGTTCCTGAGCAAGAAGACCTTGTGAGGTGGCAAGAAATTGGGGTTCTTCCGGAGGCCACAGTCGTCACCGGTAATGTGAAGTTTGATCCCGGTGGCGCAGCTCTGCCTTGTCGTCGAGAGCAATTCCAAGACATGTTACAAGCATTTGGTTCACGGCCTGTGGTGATGGCGCTTTCGACTTTTGCGGGTGAGGAGCAATACCTTGCTGAGGTTTTTCGTGAAGTTGGTGCCTTGCCCGTGATCGTGCCACGCCACGCGGAGCGTCGCTTTGAAGTCTCGGAGGCGCTCAACAATCAAGTGATTCTTCGAAGCCATTATTCACCACCCAAGGGAGATGAAGTTTTTGTCATTGATAGCACTGGTGAGTTAAGAGACTGGACGGCGCATGCGGATGTGGCCGTGATCGGAAAGAGTTTCTTTGCCAAAGGAGGGCAAAACCCGACAGAGGCTATTTTGGCGGGAGTCCCCGTGATTTGTGGGCTGCACATGGACAATTTTGAACCCTTAGTTTCTGAGCTCCATGAGGCCGGGGGGATTTGGATGGTAGAAAATCGAGCGGAGTTAATTTCAGCCTTGCAAGGTCTTTTGACCGATTCGAAAGACCAAGTGAGCGCTGCCAAAAAGGTGCTTGAGAGACACCAGGGCGCCATTAAGCGCACGATTGATCTTTTCTCGTTGTCTGAAGATCTGTAGGAATGATCGTTCATTAACGTAACTATCAGTCTTATGAGTTCACCATCACCAATTACACGTCGAAAAGCGTTGGGCTCAATCGCCTCGCTTGCGAGTATTTCGATTGTTCCTTCACGAGTCCTTGGGCTTAACGGCCAAACTCCACCCTCCGAAGAACTTACTCGAGCCTTGATTGGGTGCGGTGGGATCAGCCGTTCCCATCTCGGGATGCCAGGAAGGATTTTAGCGGTCTGTGATGTGGACTCACTGCGTCTTGCTGAGCGTCTAGGTCAAGCCCAAGAGAAAGAGGGCAGTAAAGATGTGAAAGGATATCATGATTTTCGCGAAATCATTGCAAGAGATGACATCGATATCATCCATACCTGCACGCCACCTCACTGGCATGCTCACCAAGCGATTGCAGCGGCCAATGCCGGAAAAGCGATCTGGGGAGAAAAGCCCATGTCTCGCACCATTGGAGAGGGTATCGAGATGAAGAAGGCCATTCACAAAGCAGGAGTCGCCTTTCGTTTAAATACTTGGTTTCGTTTTCAGTCGACGTTTTATGGCTCTGGAGTCACTGCCAGGCAGGTGAAAAAAGCTGTTGATGGGGGGCTTCTCGGGAAGGGGCCATTCAAAGCGACTCTCTCTGGAGTGACCGGGTTTAACTGGAAGTTTAACTGGGTTGGCAGGACCAATTTGAAGGAGGAAGCGATTCCAAAGCATTTTGATTATGACTTTTGGTTGGGGCCAGCTCCCTACAAGCCTTACAATGCGCATCGGACCCATGGCACTTTCCGAGGTTATTGGGATTACGATGGGGGAGGCTTAGGAGATATGGGGCAGCACTATCTGGACCCGGTTCAGTATATTCTCGGAAAGGATGACGAGCTTCCGATCTCAATTGAGATTGATGCGGATCCTCAGGACAATGATGCAGTTGGGACATGGCGCCGTATTACCTATACCTATGAGGACGGGACAACTATCGTTCTGGACGGAGAAAATAAAGATAAGGATGCGGCCTTTATCGAGGGGCCAGAGGGTAAGATTTTTAAAGGCTTCAAGTCAGATGTGACGGGCTTTGAGCAAAAGGTTAAAGAATTGCCCGAGCCAGAGGCTCAGGTGACGGACTTTCATCAGGCGATTCGGGAGAAGAAGAAATTCGCTCTCAATGAAAATAACGGGTTCAACTCTTGCACGCTCATCAACCTTGGAAAGATTGCTCATCGAATCAATCAGAGTCTTCAGTTCGATCCCAAGAAGATGAAATTCATCGATAACGAATTGGCGAACTCTCTGATCTACCAAAAGGATCGGGAGAAGTGGAAGCTTCCTTCCTAGGGGACGAGCTCGTGTCATCTTAAACTAAGGAGGAGTGCTGTTACCAAGCAGCTCTCCTCTTTTTTTGCCGTGGTAGTGAGGATCATGGGGAGTATCGGCACAAAAAAACCGCATTCCGAAGAATGCGGCTTTTAAAAGTTCGATTGTGAAAAATCTTAGAAATTCTGACTGCGTGAATGCACGAAGTGAGACTCTGCTCCAAGCTCAGGTGGGAACTCAGAGAGGCCGTCCCGAGAGTTCATCTCGATGCGATCATCAGCACCGCAACGGGTGTAGGGCTGCTTGAAGGTTCCGTGGTGAGATGGAGTGTAAAATGTCAAAAGTTCGTAAACTCCATAGCCGACGCGGCGAAGTGAGCGACGAGTGCCATCGACGACACCGTGTGACCAGCCTGCTTTGCTCCCATCAGCTTGGCTCTTGCGAACAATTTGCTCTGGGATTTCAACGAGTCCATAAAGGAGATTGCTCACGGCACGGCTGAGCTTGCGAGAAGAGTTGTATTTAGATCCTGGAGGGGCTTGAATATCTGCGTGGACAGGCATTCCAAAGCCCAGCGTAAGTGTGATCAAAAGGAGCTTTTTCATTACGCACGCCATTTGATCGGACAATTCGACTCTTGGCAATGGGAAAATTCCTGTAATGCAAAAATCGCTCTGATCAGATTCCTTCAGGATTGAGGATTGTCATCAAGATCGAACTCTCTACCATCCCGCGCGGCCTATGCTTCCTCGATTCCCAATTGGACGCAGCTCTTGTCTGCTGAGTTTAACCATCCTGCTTTCGCTTATTTTCAGCGTTTGTAGAGCATTTGGTTCCGAGAGCTATATTGCTGTGGAGGCGCATAGCGGGAAAATTGTCCTAGAGCTGGATGCAGATCGTAAAAAACCAGTGGCAGGTTTGGCTAAGATTGCGACAGCCATGGTGGTTTTAGATTGGGCGTCTCTCAGTCAAACAAGCATGGCTGAAATGGCTGTGGTGCCTCCGGAGGCAGGATTGCTCGGGGGGGGCAACCCGATGGGGCTGATGCCTGGGGATCAGATTTCTCTTCGTGAGGCGATGTATTCGATGATGCTTGGTGGAGATAATGTGGCCGCTTATACGTTGGCTTCCTATGCAGGAAGGTCAATCCAGTCTCGCAATGGCGGAGCGTCAGCCGTGGAGGCGTTTGTGGGCGAGATGAATAACCTTGCGCGGGGGTTAAAAATGGATCGCACACGGTTCGTGGATCCTCACGGGATCGATCGCAATGAGCAACGGGGGTTTATCACAACCGGCGGGTTCTCAACGGCGAGAGACATGGCGCGCCTGTGTATCTATGCGATGCGCAACACGGGCTTTAAGTTCTATGTCAAGCAGCGTTCTCGCATTATTTCCTCCTCTCGAGGGGGCCAAAAGCGCTCTTTTAAAGTGGTCAATACGCACAAGCTCGTTGGGAAAGGAGAAATCAATGGGATCAAGTCTGGAGTTTCTCTTCTAGCCGGCGACTGTGCTGCAACCAGTGCGGAAAAAAAACCAATCGTGCAAAAGCTTGAAAATGGAGCTTCGTTACTCACGGGTCGCCGCCTGATCGCGGTTGTTCTCGAAAGTGCGGACCGCTGGGGCTTTACAGAGAACTTGATTAAACAAGGGTGGTGGAATTATGAGGTGTGGCGTCAGCAAGGGTCTCCGGTGACCCACGTTCGCGAACTTCTTAATGTTCAAGACCCTCAATAAACTTTTAAAAGATACGAAACAAAACGATGCGAATTGGAATACTAAATTGTGGTGGTGATTGTCCTGGGTTAAACGCGGTGATCCATGGAGTGGTGGGTGCTGCTGCTTCAAAGGGCTGGGAGGCAATTGGTTTTCGAGATGGTTTTGAAGGATTACTTCCTGCAGGTGGTAATTTTCAGTTCCTGACTCCAAAAGATACCGAGGGGATTCTTAAGATGGGGGGAACGATTCTAGGAACGACCAACAAGGGGAATTTTGCAGCAAAAGTGGGAGAGGGTGATGTGGCGAGAGTTCCTCAGGAAATTGTCGACCGGGCGAAGAAGACCCTCGATCACCTCTCGATCAGCGCGCTTGTCGTCGTGGGGGGTGATGGATCGTTGACAACCGCTCAGCAATTGTTCGAGCAGGGGTGGCCGATTATCGGAGTTCCGAAGACAATTGATAACGACCTCAAAGCAACGGCAATGACTTTTGGTTTCGACAGTGCGGTAAGCACCGTTGTGGATGCTCTTGATCGTCTCCACACCACCGCGCAGAGTCACAAGCGAGTCATGGTCCTTGAGGTCATGGGACGCCATGCTGGCTGGATTGGTCTCTGGGGTGGAATGGCTGGTTCGGCAAATGTCATCCTTTTGCCCGAGATTCCATTTACTTACGAAAAAATCGCAGAACACCTCAAGAAACGCGAGGCTCTTGGATACACCAGTTCGCTGGTTGTGGTTGCGGAAGGAGCCAAAAATCCTGAGGGTGACTTGGCAACGATCGATGCCAATGAGGGTGGTGAGGTCAGACTCGGGGGGATCGGTGAGCAAGTGGCTCAAAAAATTGGCGAGCTCACCGGTAAAGAAACTCGCTGCACGGTCTTAGGGCATATTCAACGGGGAGGCACTCCCACTCCTTTGGATCGAATCTTGGGAATTCGTTTTGGCGTGATGGCAGCCCAGTTAGCGGAAGAAGGAAGCTTTGGACGGATGGTCAGTTACCAGAGTTATCACGTTGGTTCCGTGCCCATCAAAGAAGCGATCGACGAGCTTCGTCTTGTC
>JALRJZ010000158.1 GCA_023261045.1 Akkermansiaceae bacterium | reverse complement strand
GTTGAGTTTTTTTCAAAGGTTAAACTCAGCGCAAATGCCCGATTTAGATTTCGAAAAGCAATACTGTCATCTTGGAGATGTTGTGGGGATTGATGAAGCGGGTCGCGGGCCCCTTGCGGGGCCAGTTTCGGTTGCTGGTGTGATTCTGCCAGAGGGCTTTGAGCATCCTCTGATCAATGACTCAAAAAAGCTGAGTGAAAAGAGAAGGGAGGCTCTGTATGATGAACTTTGCGATCGCAGTGAAATTCTGTGGGCTGTTTCACTGGTTGACGTTGAAGAAATTGAAAAATTAAACATTCTCAAAGCGACTCATCTGGGAATGGTCCGAGTTGTTGAAAAACTGAGCTCGGCACCTGCGATGTGCCTGATTGATGGATTGCCCGTGCCTCATTTTCCCTTTCCGCATCTTGGCATCGTCAAAGGTGATTCCAAAAGTCTTTCGATTGCAACGGCCAGTATTTTTGCGAAAGTAATACGTGACCGCTTTATGAGGCAGGCTGCCGAGCAGTTTCCGGAGTATGGCTTTGAACAGCATAAGGGTTATGGAACAAAAAAACACTTGGAGGCCCTTCAAAAGTTTGGCCCTTGTCCGATCCATCGCCGCTCGTTTGCACCCGTTGCTCAACTTGGACTTCCATTTAAAGACCAAAAGTCCCCATGAAATTGGGAGGCTTGGCGAAAAAATAGCGGCCTTGTATCTGCAAAGCCGGGGCTGGAAAGTTTTGTATCGAAATTTCAGAGCACCACAGGGTGGGGAGGTTGACCTTGTGATGAGGGGAGGGGCTGATCACGATCTTCTTGTTTTTGTCGAGGTGAAAGCGAGGACAAGGCGCGATTTTGGTCGACCAATGAGAGCGGTGAATGCTCAAAAAAAAGAACTCATCAAGAGGGGCGCTCACGAATGGCTGAGATTGTTGTCGAGTAGCGCTCAGCGAGGGGAGCCGGACCGAAGACGGTCGATTTCATGGCGATATGATGTTGTTGAAATCATCTTCGAAGAGGGCAAAAGACCAGAGATTCACTTAGTCGAAAGTACCTTTTAGGGGATATTTTGAAGCTTCTAGATCAAAAACTACGCCCTCAATCATTGATAAATGGAGATCAAAGGGCGAATTGAGGGCCCGTGTTGCCATTTTTTTACAGAAAGCTGAAATCTACCGACAACTTTTCGGTCGCGCTGCGTTTTCATCGGTGTAAGTTCCCTCTATCGTAATTATGAAAATCCAACAGACAAACGACTCAAGATCACTTCCTCACCTCGCGCGCGGTTTCAGCCTTTTTGAAATGGTTATTGTGATGGGGATTATTGGTCTGATCTTGGGTGGTGCGATCTTCAGTATGGGCAAAATCAAAAACTCCGCCGAGATTAGTACCTGTGATCAAAGTTTGGGTAGTCTTGCAACCAATTTGGAGAACTACAAAAACATCGGTGGGCATTATCCTTCGCAGTCTCAGGGCCTTGAGGCGCTCATTACAAAGCCAACAAACTCTCCAAGACCTCGCCGGTGGACCCAGACCCTTGATAGCGATTCTGCGCTTTATGATCCTTGGGGCACGAAGCTTGAGTATCATTATCCAGGAAAGCAGGATCCTAGTCGCCCTGAAATCATCTCCGCTGGGCCAGACAAGCAGTTTGGAACCGATGATGATCAAAGTAATCAGGACGGGAAGTAGTTTCGCTTGTATACTTAGGAAAGAAAGTTCACCTCAACTCTCAGCTTCGATCCATCATTCCTCTTCTTCCCTGGAAGGTCTTTGTTAATTCGTGAAAAAACTTTCTGTCAGGGGGAGGTCATTGTGCCTTCGGGGGTTTAGCCTTATCGAGATCATCGTTGTTCTGGCGATTGTTGCCATCATGTTTGGGACGGCCGTGATGATGGTCTCGAGTCCGCAGCAAGAGGCTAAAATCAGAGAAGCTCATCATGATATCGAGGACTTAGCGCGACAAGCTCGGGAGATGTCGGTGAGCTACCAGCAGCCTTTTGTTGTTGAACTTTCTGATGGAGAGGTCCGGATGATGCCTCTTGCTCGCCCCGAGGAGCGTTTGGTTGACGATCTCTCTGAGTCGACCGAGGAGCAAAATGCTGGTCTTCGGAAGTTAGAGTCAATGTCTTGGCCTCGAGTGGTCCAAATCGCTCCGGAATATGAACTTTGGGTTCTCCGATGGGGGCAGCAGTATTATAGCCTCGTCGAGGGCGATGCTGTTGAACAGTGGATTCATACGCCCCACAGTCCCTGCGAGCCATTGAGTATCAAGCTTGTTTCTCGTGATGGGAGTAGTCTTTTGAGTCGGTCGTATCATCCTCTGACGGCGATTGCCACCGACGAGGAGCTTGAAATCCGCAAACCGCAATGAAATCAGCCCCCCGAAGATTGTCCTGCAATGGCTTCATGTTAATGGAAGTCATTCTTGCGTTGATGATTTTTGCGGTCATTGCGACGGCCTACACGAAGGCCATGAGTAGTGTTTGGAGAAATTCCACCTTCGTGAAAGATGAGTTAGTGATTGCGCAAATCCTCGATAGTGAGCTCACCAAAACCCTTTATTATCCTGAGCTTCAGGCTGGTTCGACAGAGAGATATATTCCTGAGCGGGACATGAATGTTGAAACACAGATTGTCGAGCTGGAGATGGAAAATGAGGAGGGGCGCCTTCTGTCTCAAATGTGGGAGGTGATTGTGATTGGGCGTTATCTGCAAGATGGGCTGACTCAGGAGCGTGTTGTGCGTGGTTGGAGATACTTACCCCTTTATAGACCGTGATGTTGGGCTCTCAGTTATCTTTTAAGAAAGGATTCACCCTCCTTGAGCTCGTGCTGTCTTTGGCAATTGCGGGGTTTGTGATGAGTTCTATTTTTATTATTGCTCGCGGATCGATGCAGACAACCTCGGTCATGGTCGATGCTCAAAACGAAGGAATCGCCAATGATGCATTTTTCGCAATGCTTACGAAGCATTTCGAGAGTCTCCCGGGGAATGCGATCATGGATTTGCGGGCCACAAATGGCACTGAGCCATACACCTCAGAGCTCACATTCCAAAATACGCCAGTTTCTTTTGATTGGGGAGGTTTGCCGATCTCTGCGGAAGCGATCCGTATCATCACCGTGCCCACGATCAACAAAGGTCTAGATATTGTTTTGGAATATTTTGATCAGCAGATTTTAGATGATGAAGAAGAGGGAACTCTTGCCGAACGAGGCATCGAGCCAATCGCTTCCATTACGCTCCTTCAAGATGTGAGGCTTTTTGAGTGGTATGTCCTCGATGGTCGCAATTATCAGCAGTATGAGGAGGAGGATGCTCAATGGCCTCACGAATGGGATCAGAGGACGCGTCGGCCGACCTTTGTCGAGCTTAGGGTTGTTTTTGGGGTTGATGATGCTCCTGTGAGTCGGATGTTTTGGATTCCCACAAAGACAAACCCTAGAACCATTATGAGCCAAATGCAAAACCAGGCTCGTCAGAGTCGAGGGGCGGCCGGTGGCGGTGCAGGAGGAGGAAATGTGAGGGTTCCAGGGGGAGCTGGGGGGAGCGGTCCACCTAGCGCGATTCCACCGAGGGGTGGTGGCGCTCCAACACGGGGAGGAGGCAATCAGTGATTATTAAAAGATCAACGTTTCTTGAGCGGGGAGCAACGATGATCGCGGTGTTTTGGATCATGGCCGTGATGGGCCTTGCTCTTGTGGCCTCCTTGAGGATTGCTCGCTACCAATCAACGGTTGCAGGCTCTCAGATGAATGGGATGGAGGCGCGACAGCTTGCGGAGATGGGGATTGCGGTTGCCTCAAATTCTCAAATTCAAAAGTGGGATTATCTTCTTCAGCAAAGTTTTGAAAATGAAACTGGCTTTCGCGCAAGGATTCTATCGGAGGGGGCGCGGTTTAACATTAATTATATCGTGATGGCTGACGATAAGCCTTTGCTGAGGCTTATTTTTGCTGAATGGGGCATTGATTTTGATGTCAGCTCTGAAATTGCTGACGCCCTCGTGGATTGGGTTGATGGCGATGATGACGTTCAGCTCAATGGAGCTGAAATCGATTATTATCAGGGTTTGGGTTTTGGAGAAACGAGGCCTTTCAACCGTCCTTTTTATGATTTGGATGAAGTGCGCCTCGTTCGGGGAATGGATCTTGTCGAAGCGGCGAATCCACGGTGGCGAGATTGGTTTACAGTTTGGAGCTCGGGAGGGCTCGATGCATCTGAAGCTCCTGCGGAATTTATTGCGATTGCCGCCGACGGTAATATTGAGGATGCTCTCCAGGTCGTTCAGATTGTCGATGGACCCGATGGGATTCGTCACACCGAGGATGATCAACCAATTGGAAGCCAGGAAGTGATGAGCATCATGGGAATGAGTCCCGATGAGCAAGCGCAGTTTGGTTTCCGTTTTGCCAATGGAAATGAAATCACAGAAAGAATCGAAAGCATTGGCTTTGCCGGCTCGGTTCGTCGTAAAGTTGTTCTCGTCATCCGGAACCGGACCAGCGGGAGGCCAACAATCTTAGACCGAAGAGAAGAAATCATTCAATGAGTACCAAAAAAGGAGATCTTAATCTATTGATGCCCGGAGCAGATGGCTGGGAAATTTGGACAGGTACCGAATTGGAAGGGTTTCGGCTCCATTCATCCACGGAGACGCTTCTTGCCCTCAATGTGTCTGGCTATCCAGCAGGCCAAGTGAATATGGCACTTCCGGTTCGTCAGATTTCGGCGCTGCCATTTAAGGCGCAGACGACTGATTTATCTCTTCTGAGTGACCTCGCTTCGATGCATTTGGAGCAAAGTGGTGCCCGTCCGGCGTTGGACGGGGGGCAGCTCACAGATCACTTCGTTTTTGGCACAACCGAAGAGGAATCTCTTCTTACGGCAATCGTACTCAATCCATTGAAGGAAGGGCACCTGCCAACTTGTAGTCCTGCCGCTTTTGATTTGTCGGCAAGGTGCCTTCCCTTGCCCAACGGGGATATCGCGGTATGGAGGGAATTAGGGCGTTGGGTTTTTGGTATTGGTCGCCCTGGTCAGGCCCTTTATTTTCAATGTTTGTCGGGGGAACGCCTCGATGATCGGGCTGGCAATGAGGTGCGCCTGGCCCTCACACAGCTTCAAATACAGGGCCTTTTAGAGGAGTTTCCTCAACGGGCGGTGATTTGGACTCATGGCTCAGCGACTGATGCGAGACCTGAGGAGATTGAAAGTTTTACGCGAGGAATTGGAATTCAGGTTAGCGAGCAGCAAAAACCTGTGCCCAAGTGGCCTTCGCCGCCAAGTAAACTTCTTCCAGCAGATGTTCGTGCAGAACGTCTGGCGCAAAAGAATAAGAGAAATCGAAATATTGGCATTGCTGCAGGAGTTGCTCTCTATCTTGGGATTGTCGGCTATTTTGCCTTTAATCTTCGTCAGGTTCAGAATGAGGCTACGCTCGCTCAGCAAAATCTTGCCTCCCTTGGTTCAGATGCGCAGCAGCTTCTGCTCCATGAGGAGAAATGGGACGAGCTTCGACCCGTGGTAGAGGATGATTATTATCCACTCGAGATGTTTTTGAGGACCTACCGGGCTCTTCCAAATACAAAAGATGAGAGGTTTATTCGGATCAAGTCTGCTTCCTTCATTAACCAGTTCAAAGAAGTCGATCAAAGTCTCGTGGTTGAGCGCAAAATCATCATTGATGGCACTGCTGAAGATAATACGAATATCCCCAAATTTAGCGGTAATCTGAAGTCTCAAGATGATTTGAGTGAGTTTGTATGGAACACACCGCCAGAAGTTAGAGACAAAAAAAGCGGTTTGTGGAATTTTAGGTATGAAGGTGATGCGACTAGATAGAATATTGATTTCCTGAAAGAATGACTGATCGAGAAAAAAATCTACTTTTGATCTTAGGTGGCGCGTTTTTCCTTATCGCGAACCTGATCGCCTACAACATGTTCTACGATCCAAAGATCGCAGAGGCGCAGCGAT
>JALRJZ010000157.1 GCA_023261045.1 Akkermansiaceae bacterium | reverse complement strand
AGAAACCGAGCGGCTATTGAGTGACTCACGGGTGGAAGATTTTATTCACGCTTTTTTGGACTCGTGGCTTGATCTTGGGGAGATTCACGCAACCTCACCTGATGAGAATCTCTATCCCGACTATTATCTTGATGATTTGCTTGCCGAATCGGCGATTGATGAGACTCGTTTATTTTTTAAGGAGTTAGTGGTAGAAAATCATCCTGCCCGTTTTCTTGTCTCCAGTCCTCACACTTATCTCCATGAGCGCCTCGCAGAACATTATGGAATCGATGGTGTGAAAGGGGTTGGGATGCAGAGGGTTGTCTTACCCAAAGGGTCGGTGCGTGGCGGACTGATGACACAGGCAAGTGTTTTGAAGGTGACTGCAAACGGCACGACAACCTCACCTGTTGTGAGGGGGAATTGGGTCCTCGAGCGAATCCTCGGGTATCAAAGTCCACCACCTCCACCAGGTACTCCTGCGATTGAACCCGATATTAGAGGGGCAATAACGATTCGTCAGCAATTAGAGAAACATCGTGACCTTAAAAGCTGTCATTCATGTCATTCAAGAATCGATCCTCCAGGTTTGGCCCTGGAAGCCTTCGATGTGCTCGGTGGATACCGTCAGAGGTATCGCACTCTCGGGAAGGATGGGGATGCTGTTTTTGGTTTTGGCAAAAATGGACAACCATTCAGCTTCCGATTGGATCAGCCTGTTGATGCGTCTGGAGAAATGAGAGGAGGTTTTCAGTTTGAGGATATCTTAGGTTTTAAGAAGATTTTGTTGCAAGATGAACGGCTCATTGCCCGCAATATGGCAAATCAACTGATCACCTATGCCACTGGAACGCCGGTTCGTTTCAGTGATCGGGAAGTTCTGGAAGAAATCCTTAATAAATCTAAAGAATCAAACTATGGTCTGCGTAGTCTAATTCACGAAATCGTTCAATCGCCTCTCTTTAGGCGTAAGTAGAGACCTTTATTTATTATGGACGCCCCTTATATCTCGACTCAAATCCGTCTTACTCGACGTTCATTGCTCCGGGGAGCTGGTGCTTGCCTTGCGTTGCCTTTTTTGGATTCAATGAGGCCTGCTTTTGCGAAGGGGGTTAATCTAGAGCCTCCTCGAAGATTTTTAGGGATCTGCAATAATCTTGGTCTGTTGCCAGAGGAATTTTTCCCCAAGGAAGTTGGATACCAATATGCCTTATCTCCTTACCTCAAAGAGTTGGCTGAGAATCGTGATCACTTTTCAGTCTTGAGTGGTGTTTCCCACCCAGGTGTCGACGGGGGGCATCCTGCAGATATTTGTTTTTTGACGGCCGCCCCAAGGCCATCGAGTAGTGGGTTTCGAAATACCATTTCCCTTGATCAGTTTGTTGCGGAGAGAATGGGCCACCTCACTCGCTTTCCCTCGTTGACGCTTGGGGTGAATGTCAAAGGGAACTCGAGATCGTTGTCCTTTACTGGTTCTGGAGTGCAAATCCCTCCTGAACAAAGCCCCTCGAGGCTCTACCGTAAGCTTTTTATCCAGGGGAGTCTCAAGGAGATTCAAGAACAACAGCGCAAACTTTCACTGGGGCATTCCATCATGGATGCGGTTGCTGGTGAAGTGAGCGGTCTGCGTAAAAAGGTTGGGAGTCGAGATCGCGAGCGTTTAGATCAATACTACACTGGTATTAGGGAACTTGAGTTGAGGTTGAAGCAGTCCAAGGAGTGGGAAGCAAAGCCAAAGCCCGTTACTAAGGAGAAGGAACCGGTGGATTACCAAAACCCTATCGACTACATGAAGAAGACGGAGCTGATGTATCGATTGGCCCATCTTGCTTTTGAGAGTGATTCGACAAGGATGGTGACCTTGATGCTAGATTCCGTTTCATCGCCTGCCATTGTTATCAATGGTGAATCGGTCGGAGATGGTTATCACAATTTATCTCACCATGGGAAAAACCCAAAGAAGATGGAGCAACTACGCAAAATTGATACGGAGCATATGAGGTTGCTCAACGGCTTGCTCAGTCAACTTCGCGAAACTCCCGAAGATCAACAAAACTTATTAGATCGAACGATGGTGCTCTATGGGAGCAACCTTGGAAATGCGTCATCGCATGTCACAACAAACTTACCGATTTTGTTTGCCGGAGGAGGGTTTAAGCATGGTCAGCACTTAGCCTTTGATCGTGAGAATAATTATCCACTGCCAAATCTTTACCTCTCGATGTTGCACCGCCTTGGGTTCAATGCAGATCGCTTTGCGACATCGACCAATACCATGAGGGGACTAGAAATGATCTAGGTGATTAGAGTGACCCTGCTAGATGGTAGAGGAGGAAAGGTTGATTACTCCAGATAGCGATAGTTGAATCTTCGGTCGGGAGCATGGTCTCCCTGTGAAAAAAATAAGTCATTCAGAGGGGAGTTGTCAGTGGCATGGAAATCAAACTGAATTGTTCCCTGTGACCATTCAGGAAGAATGGGAATCTTCACCTCAAGCGTCGTTTGATGGTGTGCGTAGGGAGTCTTTTTGTAGAGGGTTGTCTTTCCGTTAGGAGAAAGTGCCTCGATGGTGCAGCTTTTGGTGTCTCTGCCACGATTAATTACATAATCAAAGCCGTTCCATCCAGTTGATGGGTTCAGGTCAGAATCGATGAAAAGATTCATCCATCCTTCGTCCGTGGGCGGTGTCATCTGCTTTGAAGTTTTTAAAAGAAAGGCAAATGAGTTCTGTTCCCTCGCAACCTTGATTTCAATGAGGTCATTGCGTCCTATTTGATCGAAGATTTTTTTGTCTCCCCAGCTCTCAGCAGCGCGGTGGTTTGTATCGCCAGATTTGTCGACAAACAGCCCGCTGGGAACGGTGTGCCAATCGTCAAATTGTCCATCAATTTGAATTTGATAATTGGTTGTGGGCGATGTTGGAATGGGGGGCATTCCTTTAAATCTGCGAATATTTTTGATCATTTGGTAATAGTAGGCATCGCCATATCCACCTGTCATGGGTTCGGCGTCGCGTGAGAATTCCAGATTGTAGCAATCAACGAAATAGGTGTCTCCGTCCGTTAGAGGAGCTCCAACAAGTTGTCCGGGAGGCTTTCCGGTTTGTTTGATGAAGCGCTGAGCAACCCATTCATTCCATCCTGTAATAAAGATGATCTCTGGATCTGTCTTGATGGCGTGATCCCACTGTTCTTGAAAGTAGATCCCATGATGAGATTGTGTTTGGCTTGGTGGTGGCTGCGTCTTTTTTTGATGAGATCTGCCGATGTTGGAAATGGGGTGTTGTGCAATGCACACAGGCATGAACTCGGGTTGTCCCTTGGTGTGCCATCCTGGTGTTTGAGGGCTATGATCGAGCCATGGCCATCGGTCCTTTCCATTGCCAAACCATTGATGCCCTTGCGACCACGCCCAAGAACGGCGAAGGGTAAAAAAGGCTTTTTGCTGCTCAGTTAAACCATTCGGATTTGCCATCAGAAGGGGCTTTCCTTTCCAAGAAAACCATAACTGCTGATATCTCTTGGGTTGATAAATACGCTCATAGAGTTTTTCCACAACTTGCGTGTGGCTGCTATTGGTTAAAAAGGTAATTTGAGGAGTCTTGAGACCCTCTGCTCTCATTTGAATCCATGTCGAACACAAGACGTCGATTTCACGATCGTAGGTGAAGGCATTGGTGACATCGATGGCAATGAAATCAACCCCTGCGTCACTGAGCATGCTGGCATGTCTGCGAAGGACAAATGGATCGCGTGAGAAGTAATATCCAAGCTCGGGCTTGCCCCAATGGTGAAACACGCCAGGAGGTCCGTAAGTTGGCTCTTTCTGTTGAAGGATCTCAGTAAGATCAAACGGCCCTGAGGTGGAATGCCCACCATGCCATACAAAATAAAAAATTCCGACAAAACGATCTTCCCTTGGTGGTCCCGTGTCTTCCCTAAGGGGTAGGGAGCGTCCAAGTCCATCAGTGGCCGGCCAGGGAGCTTGCGCCAGAAGATGGAATGTGAGCAAAAGAGCAAGGAGTCCTTGAAAAAGGATGTTCATCATCGAAAAGCTCTGATGCTCTATTTCCTAGAAAGGGTATACAGTGGAATATTTGCGGCAAACCAGAGAAGCATGCCTGCGAGCATGAGATGGTGGGCAGTCGGTAACTGCTTGATCAGGCCAGCGATGAGAAGAATCGCAGGTAAAATGGTAAGCAGAAGCCCAAGCACTGCAATGGATGTGAGAATTTTTTTCATGAGATGATTTTATTGAGGAAGTAATAGATGAGACCGGCTGCGACCCAGCAAGGAATCACAAGGAATGCAGCGAAGGTCTCTTCGCGGAAAATAAAATGAAGTCCTGTTGCGACGGGGATGAGCCAAGATGCTAAAACGATCCAATGGAATGACTTGTTGTTTCGATGGGCGAACTCGTCTTTGTCGTTCTGACGTAAGACCCAAAAATCCACAAAGAGAATGGCTCCCATAGGCCCGAGAATGCATCCATACGTCCCCACAAATCCTAAGAGTTGACCAGAGAGATTGGGGAAAATACCAGCGACCGTTGCAATCAAACCCGCCAATAAAGTCATGAGATAGGTTTTTGATTTTGGGAAAACCCCCTGAAGGGCGAGTCCGGCTCGGTAGACGGTTGGGTTTGCTGTTGTCCAACCAGCGATGACAACACAGACGATGCCAACCCAGCCTAGAGAAAACCACGCTAGTCTCCCCGGATCTGCCTGAACTTTTCCGGAGCTATTTAAGGCTTCGGATGGATTGGTTTGAATTAAAGCGGCTAGAAGGAGTGCCGCACATATCCAGGCCATATAATGTCCGAGATACATCCCAATCGATGGCGCCCATCCGGAGGATTTATTTTTTGCAAATCTAAAAATGGACAGGTCAGCCATGCCAAAATGCATCGCTCCATTACAAAGCCATGAGAAAATAATGATCTTACCGATGCCGAATTCCTGAGGGCCATTCTTTTCCTGCACAAAGCTCACTGCGTTGTCCCAAAACGAAGCTTCGTGCAATTGTGACCAAGTGGTGACACCCATCTGATGTAAGGCGACTAAGCCGCAGGCGACAAAAACTCCAATCATCCAGGGGGCTGCAATATTTGCGACTTTAGCAACAGTTTCGTACCCGGAGGCCGCAATGACAGCCATCAATGAGCCAACGATAAAAACAAGGAGCGTAAATGATGGTGCTCCAAGCCCAAAAGTTTGCTCTGGTGTATCGTAGAAGATCCCAAAGGGAATCCCTATTGCCGCAGCAGACACCGTAATCATGCATCCTGCTAAGAAGCAAAAAAGCAGGCCATTGACTAAGTTGTAAATCTTGACCGTATGCCGACCGGCGATTCTTTCGAGTTGGTAGTAAAGAGTCATCCTCTTGCTCATGGCGATTGGGAGGACGAGAAAACGCCAACTGAGAACAGCAAGAAGGTTGCCGATCAAAAGCCCCACTAAGAGGTTTTGGAGGCTTGCTCCTGCCGCTAGAAAAAGAGGCCCGATCATAAACTCTGTTCCCGCAGTGTGTTCACCTGCATACATGCCCCAGAATTTGCCTGGTCCTTTGAGAGCGTGGCTAGGAACTGGCTCGCGCTCGTATTCTTTACTTTTTGGAGCCGTGTTTTCCGATGAAGAATCTTCCATGATGATTTAAGCGACCCGATAGGTTTTCGTATCCTTAAGAAGGGGTCAATGATATTTGATGCAAGGCCGTAAGGTGTGAATAGGATAGTAAATCCTTCTTAGAGTTGCATTGAGATACGGAGCTTTCTAGAGTGTCCACGTGTCCGGAGCCAGGGTGAGACTCAAAGATGTTGCGCAGCTTGCAGGCGTGGCCGTGAATACGGCGTCTACGATCTTAAATCAGAGGCCAAATTCTTGGGCGTCTAAGAATACAAGAGAAAGAGTGATTAAAGCGGCCGAGGAGCTTGGGTATCGGCCCAACCGTGCTGCTTTAGCACTTCAGTCGGGGCGTTTTAACACCATTGGTCTTTTGGTG
>JALRJZ010000156.1 GCA_023261045.1 Akkermansiaceae bacterium | reverse complement strand
CGCTGGTTTGGAGTGAGTCGATATTTTGCGGTCATCAATTCTAGACGTTCGAGAGACTCGCGTTCTATTTTAGCGCTGAGTTCTAGAAGATTAAGATCACTCACTGTGATCTCATAGTGAGTGGGGTCTTGCGGGAGACTGGTATCGTCTGAGAAAATGAGGGGTGGTGATTTGGTTGGCGTCGAATGATTTGGCTCAGAGCCAAGGGGAATGGAAGTTTCAGCGCTTGGCTTGAGTTCACTGTTTCTGCTCTGATGGCGTGACGAAAGGAGGAAGGTGCCGATGCCCGAGATACACAAGAGGGTGAGAGTGATCAAAAGCTGCAACCGAGACACTCCTTATCAGTAGCGGTGAAATGACCTGAAAGAAACAGTAAAATGGGAATTATAATGAGCTCTTAATCAAAAAAAGAGCTCGGGAATGGTCCCGAGCTCTTTGAGTTTTTTATGATTTAATCGACTACTCTCCGGCTGGCTTCTTCGCTTTTTTGCCAGGACCCTTTGGTCCTTTTCCTCCCTCAGGACGGCCTGCTCCAGGGCGACCACCACGAGGTGGAAGAGCTTTGCGTTCTTCTTCGTCAAGCTTGCCATCACCGTTTTTATCAAAACGCTTCATCATTTCAGCTCGGCGAGCCTCCATGGCAGCTTTGCGTTCTTCTTGGCTGAGTTTGCCGTCGCCATCCTTATCGAATTTTGCGAGCATTTCAGCTTGGCGAGCCTCCATGGCAGCCTTGCGCTCTTCTTCGTTGAGCTTGCCGTCTCCGTCCTTGTCAAACTTTTCAAGAACTTCAGGTGGAACGGGGCGCCCTTCGCGAGGTCCGCGTTTCTCAGGTGCTTTATCGGGTTCTGCTCCGTAGCAGAAAGATGCGGTGGCGATGGTCATGGCAATCGCTGTGAGTTGTTTTTTCATCGGTTTGATTTGATTTGATTTTTCAGGAAATTAGAGAGTTTTCCTGGATCTGTCTAATGAAACCATGAGGTTGTGTTAGAGTTGCGCAAATATTTAAAGAATTGTCATTGCCCCCGCCGAAACGAGTCCTAAGTATTTCAGCGATGTCAGGGGAGCGAGATCAACCATCGAAGTCGGCAATTTTTCGGGCTCGGCTTACAAGTACTCTTATTTTGTGGGCTATTGTAACAAGTGTCTTTGTTTCTCAAAATGCCTGGGCTTTTGTTGGACTCATCGGACTTCTCGTCATCTTGGGAAGTCTTGAGTTCTTGAGCTTATTTCGTGACTGTGAGGGCCGAGGAGCGAGGGTGGTAGGAGTTGGTGTTGGAGTGGTTGTTGTTTTGGTTGGGGCATTAAGCTTTGTGCTGGGGAGGGAGCTTGACCTTTTTTTACTCATCACCTTGGGGTTTGTTTTGGTCGTGCTCGTTTCTTTTTGTTGGCAATTTCGCGTTGAAATTCAGGGGCGTGAGAGTGTGACGGCAGTTTCAGATGCGCTTTTGGGGTATGTTTATATCCCCATTTTGTTCGGTGTTTTCTCATTAAAGCTCTTATTTCTTCCTGATCTTGAGAGTCAGGTTCCGGGGGCTTGGTTGATTCTGATGATGATTGCCTCCGCGAAATTTACCGATATGGGTGCTTATGTGACGGGCTCATTAATCGGAAAACATAAAATGGCTCCGCATATTAGCCCGGCAAAAACTTGGGAAGGTTTTGCTGGAGCATTGGTTTTCGCTCAAATTGCCGCTTGGGGTATCTGGAAACTCGGTGGTCCGACCCTTTCTTGGATCTCGCCTCTTCATGTGGCGATTTTGGGGGGGCTGATGGCTTTGTCCGCCGTTGCTGGAGATCTTGCGGAATCGATTTTAAAGAGGAGTCTTGGGATCAAGGATTCCGGGGCGCTGATGCCTGGAATTGGTGGTGTGCTCGATTTGATTGATAGTCTCTGTTTTGCAGCTCCGGTGATGTATTTTTATTTGGTTTTTTCTGACTTGGTAGGATGAAAAAGCGTGTTTTGATCCTAGGCTCGACAGGTTCAATCGGGACCAGTGCGCTCGTTGTTGCCCGTCAGATTCCAGAAAGAATGGAGATCGTTGGGCTCGCTGCCGGAACGAGGTTTGAACAATTAGATCAGCAGGCTCGGGAGTTTGGAGTGACTCACCTTTGTTTGGCTGATGAGTCGAAGCTTTCAGAATTAAAAGGGCAAGAGAGAGATCTCTACGGTGGTGCTGATGGTTTAGTGGAGCTTGTGGAAGCGACAAAGCCAGACTTGGTATTAGTAGCAATCGTTGGTGTTCAGGGGCTTCGGCCGACTCTAAAGGCGATTGAAATGGGTTGTGATATTGCCGTTGCAAGTAAAGAGATTCTCGTGATGGCGGGTGAGGTGGTCATGAATGCTGCACGTCGTAAGGGGGTTCACCTTCTTCCCGTTGATAGTGAACATAATGCAATCTTTCAGTGTTTGGAAGGGCATCAGGGGGGCAACGAAGAGCTTCGAAGGCTAATTATTACCGCTTCGGGTGGGCCTTTTCGAACTTGGCCTCAAGAGAAGCTCCGTGAGGTGACACTTCAAGATGCTCTTCGACATCCTACATGGGAAATGGGACAAAAGATAACCATCGATTCTGCAACCCTGTTTAATAAGGGCCTGGAGATGATCGAAGCACGCTGGCTTTTTGATATTCCGATGTCGAAGGTTGAGGTTGTTGTTCATCCCCAGAGTATCATCCACTCAATGGTAGAATTCATTGATGGCAGTGTGTTAGCGCAAATGAGCACAACTGACATGTGCTTTCCAATTCAGTATGCGGTCGCTTGGCCTGATCGGTTGCCAAATAAATTAAAACCACTTGATTTTGCAGCACTTGCAAAACTTGAATTTGAAAAGCCACGGGAGGATGCTTTTCCTGCTCTGCGGCTCTCAAGAGAAGCGGGGCAAACGGGTGGAACCTTGCCAGCTGTGTTGAACGCTGCAAACGAAGTCGCTAATGAAGCCTTTCGTCATCACCAATTGGATTTCGTTGGAATTTGGAAAACCGTTGAAGAAACGATGAGGAGGGCGGAGCATATCGATTCTCAAGAGCTTGAGATCGTTGTTCACGCAGATCGGGAAGCGCGTGATATTGCTCGGTCTTTGATATGATCTTAGCGAATTCAAAAGCCTCAAACCAAAGGTTTTTGAAGCGTTGATCTTTTGTATTTAGTAACCTTCAACTGGGCTCTGAATGGTGTCTTGTTCAAAGCGGTCTTGTGAGATGACTTCCCGCGTCAGTTCAGTGATTTGGTAATTGATCTCTTCCCAGCGCTCGTTGCTAAAGCGTGGCGGAGTTTGGAGCTTTTTTCTTACTTTTTCAATTCTCTCAAGGGGTTGATCATCCCTGATTTCGAGATTGTTTAAGGCCACTCTAAGAGAATGCACTTGGTGGCAAACAAGGGCGAGGTCAGCACCAGCCTCAAGAGCAAGTTGGATATCTGGCCCTCGGCCGTGGTGATGGATAATTGCCCCCATATCAAGATCGTCAGTGAGAATCAGGCCTTCATAGCCAAGTTGATCTCGGAGTAATGAGGTGAGGATTCTTTTGCTTAGAGAGGCTGGGTATTGAGGATCTAAGTTTGGGAAATGCAAGTGGCATGCCATGATCGCATCAAGCTCGGGCATGAGCGCGGTATAAGGCAAGAGATCATCTTTTAGCAGTGCTTCAAGGGTGGCATCCGCAACTGGAAGATCGTGGTGGGGGTCGCTGAGGGCAAGGCCATTGCTTGGAAAGTGCTTGCCGCATGAGAGCACGTTTTGTTTGCGCATCCAGCGGTTAAATGTGCCGGCGTGATTAATGACTTCTTGAGATCCATGCCCCCAGCATCGACCGCGAAGGCCATTTTGATTTTGCGGGAAATGATCGAGATCAAGGACAGGAGCAAAGTTGAGGTTGATTCCCAAAAGTTCTAATAGCTGTCCGGTAAGAGCTCCGAAGCGAGCAATTTGTCGAGGGGTCGCTTTTGAGCTAAAGGTTGAGGCGTCTGGAGGAGCAGAACTAAAACCTCTCGTGCGCCAAACTCGGCCTCCTTCCTGATCGATAGAAATCAACGGTCGATCAATGCTTAAAGAGGCAAGAGATTCAGTGAGTTCACGTATTTGTTGGGCTGACTTTAAATTGCGACTAAAGAGAATATAACCTGCAGGTTCGATTTCTCGAAAGAGATCACGTTCCTCAGGCGAGAGTTCGTAGCCCTCGATTCCCACAATGAGACGATTGGCCTTCATTGGCTACCTCAGCGAAGCTTTGATAAAACCTGAGAAAATGGGGTGTGGTGAATTTGGCTTTGACTTAAACTCAGGATGGAATTGCGCAGCGATGAAGAAAGGGTGATCTTTTATCTCGATAATTTCCACCAGTCCTTCTTTCACTGATTCGGAGGCGATGATGAGTCCCGCGGATTCAAGCTGTTGGCGGTAGCTTGGGTTGAACTCATAGCGATGTCGGTGTCGCTCGTGAATCGTTTCGGTTTGCCCGTAGAGTTCGAAAGACTGAGTGCCTGGAACCAATGATGATTCACAGGATCCAAGTCTCATTGAAGCTCCCATGTCCGTGATCCCTTGTTGCTCTTCTTGGAGGCTGATGACTGGATGGGGGCAGTCTTTATCAAACTCAGTTGAATTGGCCTCCTTAAGGCCGCAGACATTGCGCGCAAACTCAATGGTAGCGATTTGCATTCCTAAGCAGATTCCAAAATAGGGGATGTGCTGCTCCCGAGCATATTGAGCAGCAAGGATTTTGCCCTCTGTTCCTCGTTCTCCAAATCCCCCTGGCACGAGGATTCCATCCACTTGGCCGATGACTTCAGAAGCGCCATTTTTTTCAATATTCTCGGCATCAACTTTCACGATCTCAATAGCAGTGTCATGTTCAGCACCTGCGATTGTCAGTGATTCGTAAATTGATTTGTAGGCATCATTGAGTTCAATGTATTTGCCTACAACCCCAATCTTCGTGCGCTTTGATGGATTGACCAAGCGATCGACAAAACCTTGCCACTTGGAAAGGTCCGGGGTTTCGGATTCCAGCCCCAGAACATCTGAAACTAGTCTGTCTAATTTGTCTTTTCTGAGATCGAGAGGGCATTCATAGATGGTGTTTTCGACATCGCGAAATGCGACGACATTCTTTTTTTGGACATTACAAAACATGGCAATCTTGCGACGGTTGTCATCATCAAGATCATGCTCAGTACGGCAGATAATGATATCTGGCTGAATTCCAATCTCTCTGAGTTTCGCAACGGATTGTTGGGTTGGTTTTGTTTTAATTTCTCCGGCGGCTTTCACCATTGGAAGCAAGGTGACGTGAATGAAACAGACATTTTCATGCCCGACATCGAGAGCAAATTGGCGCAGCGCCTCTAGAAAAAGATGGCCCTCGATATCTCCCACGGTTCCTCCGATTTCGGTGATAATCACATCGGTATCCGGGTTCCGATCGGTTGCTGTTTTCAGTCTACCTTTAATTTCGTCAGTAACATGGGGAATGAACTGAACCGTTGCGCCTAGATATTTACCAGCTCTTTCGTTTTTGATGACGTTCTCAAAAACTTGACCAGAACTGAGGCTGTTGACCTGTGAGAGATTGGCGTGGGTAAAACGCTCGTAGTGGCCGAGGTCTAAATCAGTTTCGGCTCCATCATCAAGGACGTAAACCTCGCCGTGTTGATAGGGCGACATTGTTCCAGGGTCGACGTTGAGGTAAGGGTCAAATTTTTGCAAAAGGACTTTGAGCCCTCGATGCTCGAGGAGGGTTCCCAGAGAGGCTGCTGCTAATCCTTTTCCGAGTGAGGAAACGACGCCTCCGGTAACGAAGATATATTTCATGATGAAGTGTTAGCTAAAAGTGATTCGATGAGAGCAATCTGATCGGGAGAATCGAGTCCGATGGCTTCGTGATCGGTCAGGTGGACGCGAATTCGTGCCCCGTGCTCAAGAGCTCTGAGCTGCTCAAGCCCCTCAGCAATTTCAAGTGGTGAGGGTGGCTGGGAGACAAAGTGATTAAGAAAAGCCATCTGATATCCGTAGAT
>JALRJZ010000155.1:5773-6028 GCA_023261045.1 Akkermansiaceae bacterium | reverse complement strand
TGATCGCAAATTAATTCGATAAATGGATTCAGACTTGGAGATCGCCGAATCAGCCGTTAGTTAATGCCCACAGCTCAGTGAGTCAACGCTCAGAACCTTGATTCTTCCCTTTTTTTCATCGCATGATTCAGATCGCAGAACTTAGCAAAAACTACGGACGCCACCGAGCGGTCGACAAAATCTCATTTGATGTCGCCCCGGGGGAGATTGTCGGGTTTTTAGGCCCTAACGGAGNCGGAAAAACAACGACTCTGC
>JALRJZ010000155.1:0-5763 GCA_023261045.1 Akkermansiaceae bacterium | reverse complement strand
TCTTTCGAGAATCTTTAGAAGTGCGTAAGCACATCGGATACATGCCCGAAAATGTCCCTCTTTACACTGAAATGAGGGTCAGAGAATATCTTCGATTCCGCGGTGCACTCAGAGGGCTTTCAGGGGGAAATCTACGCAAGCGACTCGGAGAAGTCTTAGAGATCTGCGGACTTGAAGACGTGCGCCGAAAAATGATCAAAACTTTATCGAAAGGCTATCGCCAGCGGGTTGGCCTTGCCGACGCCTTGATTCACGAGCCGGACCTTCTCATTCTTGACGAACCAACCAATGGCCTAGATCCCAACCAAATTCGCTCAATCCGGAGACTCATCAAGGACCTAGGACAAAAACACACGATTCTTCTTTCGACCCATATTCTCAGTGAGGTCGAGATGACTTGCAACAAAGTAGTCATCATCGATGAAGGACGAGTCAAAGCTGCCGACACCCCTAAAAACTTGGTGAGTTCGATGCGCCGAGCTGGCCGAATCAGCTTAGAAGTCAAATCGCCAATCAGCGAAGTCGAAACGCGGCTCAGCGACCTCGAGTCGGTCACGAAGGTGCATTCGGAAAGCCTCAAAGATGATTGGAACCGCTTCACCGTCTTTGTTGCTCCAAATACAGACACACGCCTCAAAATCGCGAACCTAGCACGAGCCAATCAATGGCCCCTACGATCGCTGACCCGTCGTAATGGAACACTCGAAGAAGTGTTCGTTGAGCTCACCCGTAAAGACTAACCCTCAACCCCATGCGTATTTTAAGAATCCTCTTTCTCAAAGAGCTCAAATCCTACTTCCTCTCTCCTTTCGGGTGGCTGGTTCTTGCGTTCGCGGCGCTCATGCAGGGACTCATCCTTTCGGCAACCTTAGAAGCATTCGGGACGGAAGCTCAGCCAGAAAGCCTTGTTCACCTCAATTTTAATTCTCCTTTCTTCTGGTTCTATTTTATTTTCCTCTTCCCCGTTCTTACCATGCGTCTGTTCTCAGAAGAGAATCGATCAGGAACTCTCGAAGGCCTCCTCACCGCACCGGTAAAAACTTGGCAAGTGGTCATTTCAAAGTATTTGGCAGCCTACCTTTGCTTTACCACTCTCTGGATCCCAGCTTTGGTCCATTTCAAGCTTTTTACGACAATTACCGATATTCCACCTCCCTTTCACAACGGAGAATTATTTGGAGCCATTGCAATCATCATGCTCATGGGAGCTCTCTTCACGGCCATTGGCTGTCTCTCATCCGTGATGACTTCCAGCCAGATGATTGCCGGAATTATTTGTGTAGGAATTCTTCTTGTTCACTTCCTTGTTGGCCTCGTGACCACCTTTTACGGAGACCAAATTACAGCAGCTCCATTCTTTGATTTCGTTTCCTCCCAAAATCACATGAGTGCTTTTTCTAGGGGACTCATCGACAGCAGACCAATCGCTTACTACCTCTCTTCAGCCGCATTCATCCTCTTACTGACCCACCATCTACTTGATTATCGCAGGTGGAAAAAATAAAACGATGCCCTCTTCTGACCCAGACATTCATATGAGCCCGCCCCCGCAGGCCATCAAACGATTTGGCACAGGCCTCCGAGTCGTGTTGCAACTCGCCTTTGGTTTCCTAGCTCTCCTGAGTATTTTTTATCTCGCGGTCAGTCACTACGACCGACGAGACCTCACCCGAGATGGTGCTTACACCCTCTCAGAAGCAACCCAAAAACTACTCACTGGTCCATCTCTGCAAAAAAGAGAAGAGCCGGTCGTCCTCATTGCTGGAATCAGAAAATCATCCCCCCATTTTAGCCGCCTTCATCCAATTCTCGAAGAATATGAAAGATTATCTCAAGGCAAACTTGAGGTAGAGTTCCTCGATCCAATCCGCGATAAAGATCGAGCACTCGAGATCAAAAACAACTATGGCGATATTTTTGCCGATAAACTGTTTTCTTCAGACCTCCTAATCATCGACGCACGCAAGGGAAATGCCGAGACCGAAGATCAAAAGATTGAAGCAATCACCAGCCACCTTCGCTACCTAAGCGTCGAAGATCTAGTGGTCGAACGAACGGATGAAAACAAACAAAGGCGGAGGGTTGGCTATCAAGATGAAGATCTTATTAGCTCCAGCTTGCACTCAGCGATCGAGGGCCGTCCCAGAGTCATGTACCTTATTGCCGACAAAAGTGACATTGAAGTTGGAGATGGAAATTCACCTTGGCGCGTCCTGACTGAAGCTTTACTCAAACAGAACATCATTTTAATGCCCTTAAATATTTCGGAAAATGAATCCATTCCTACAAATGCTGAAGGAATTGTCATTGTCGCCCCAAAATACGACTTCGAAACACGTGAAATCGAGGCCCTTGAAGAGTATTGGAACCGCCCTTCCTCCTCGATCATGGCTTACCTTGACCCGACTTCGCGCCCTGTGAACCTTCGGGCATTTTTCCGAAAACATGGTGTTTCGCCTCGCAATGACCGAATCATTCGCACACGAAATGGCCGCACGGAAACCCAGGTTCTTGCGACTTTCACTTCAGGCACTGAAGTCAATAGTAGCTTAGAAGGCAAGTCGGTGCCATTCGAAGGGCGCATCGGAAGCCTTGAAGTCCGAGAAGGAGCTGAGGATTTAGTCAGCAAAGGAATTCAATGCTTTAGTTTGATCGAAAGTGTTGCCGGATTTTGGGGTGAGACTGACTACAAAACAGCCAATCCGGCTTATAACGACGACGCTGATGAAGCGGGCCCCCTTTCGCTCGCCGCTGCTGTCATCAAAGGGAATGCCCGAGCCGATGCAACTGCTGAGAATATTTCAAAGATGATCGTGCTCTCAACAAGTGATTTCCTTGATCCCAAAAGTCTCGGCAATGAACAGCTCGATTTTGTTAAAAACTCCACTTTCTGGCTTCTTGGTCGTGAGGAACTGATGGGCATCGGACCGCGTTCCCTTGAAATGCGTCGATTAAACCTCATTAAGTCAGAGGTCTCCCTGCTCACTCAGATTGCCATCTTCTTTATTCCTGCCGGATTTTTGCTGATTTCTCTCATGGTTTGGAACAGCCGCCGAGCATAGCCTGATTCGTAACCCATGCGTCTTTTACCGACTTTCTTGATCGCTCTTGCGACCCTTGCACTGGGGACCTTGGTAGTTGTTCAACAGGTCAGCGGGAACCTCGATTTTATTTTTGGGTCTTCAGCTAAAAAAATCGGACAGGTAGTCTACACCATTGATCCCAATACGGTTAAAAGAATTCACATCCAAAACCAGGACGGAACTGAAGCTGTTTTGATTAAATCCGGCAATGCGTGGAAGCTGAGCAAACCTTGGCATGATGACGCCGACGCGCGCATCGTCCGCTCACTGATTCAGTTTGCAAGTCGGCTTCAAATTGAGGACGTGATTGCTCGAAACGATGTCGCCGACCTTGCTGACTATGGATTAAAAAGATCTCAAATCGGAGTCCAACTCTTCGATGAGAATGGCAGCTCCCTCTGCCATTTTAAAATTGGCAGAAACACAGCTTGGCGAGGATTCGATCCTTCCGAAAAACTGGAACCTGGAGAACAGCCAAGTAGCTTTCCAACTCTCATCATCCATCCAAATGAAAAGGAGCTTTCAGATCACTTATACGTCTGCACTGATATTGCAGACCCCAATATTCGCCGAGTTGGTATTCGGACTCTATTCGATGGCGCTCTGAGACTTTTCCGTGGGCGCCAAGTTTTCTACAACACTCCTCTTTTATCTTCCGAAATCACTTTAAAGGAAAAAAATTCTGAAATCTACTTAACGCGAACAGCTCCAGATCAGACCACTCCATGGAGAATCTCCAAACCCTTCGATCTTGCGACAAATCCTGAAAGTATTGCCAAACTGATACAGGGATTGGCGCGAATGGAGGCTGACTTGGTTCTTGATGAATCGGCTCTAAGCCTCCCGGAGGCGTCACCAGAGAATATTGATTTTGAAGTTTCGCTCACCTATTTCATGCCCGATGGACAGAAAAGCGCGCCAGTGACTGCAAGCTTTTACCCACCTGAAAACGAACAATCTCGCTTCGTTTATGCCGTCGTTGAAGATGCTGGCGAGAAAAGACCAGCGGTCTTACGTATTCCGCGCACCTCAGATTCACCGCTTGGTTATTTACCAAAGACTGTCAATGAACTGAGAAGTAAAACTCTCACCTCACTCTCCGTTCGAGAGATCCAAGGCATTGATCTGAGTGATGATCATGGAAAAAGCGTCCAACTTTCTCTTGAAATGGATCCTCACGAAAGAGCTCCAAGATGGCATGTTGTTGCAGGTGAGTATACCGGAACCGAAGGACTTTTTCAGAAACAATACATGGGTCCAGCGAGTGAATTCCAGACCAGCACCCTCTTTGAAAGTCTCTTTAAAGATGAAATCATTAGCTTCACAAACGACGCAACAACAGAACCGTCAAAATATGGCCTAGACCAGCCCATCCGGAGAATTTCCGTCAAACTCAATCAAAATCAAGAAGTCCGTTATATTATCGGTGAAAAACAGCAGCCCCATTACTACGCAAGGAGAGCAGATGGCGGACGCCCTCTCCAGATTTCAAAAGCCGCCTACGACGCCGGAGTGAAAGGTCAAACTCATCGCGAATTACTCATTCTCCCACCAATCGATGCAAATGGCCCGTTTCAAGGAGATCTTTCCCTTCTTGGCCTTGATAAACCAACTATTTCCCGCATCCCCTATTCAAATGGCCAACTAGAGATTCATTTAAGCGCTCAACCCTTGCTTCATTTTTACGCAAACCGACTTGATCGTGATGGAAACACCACAGCTCATGTTGTCGAAATCCCGGCAGACAGCATTAGCAAAATGGGACTCGAAGCATTCCGCTGGAGAAGCAACAGACTTTGGAACATTAGTCGTTTTGACATCAAAGGCCTTACCATCAAACGACAAGATGCCCCACCACTCGAATTAGAATACAACTTCTACACTCAGATATGGAGAGCAACCTCTGAGGGGAAGGATGTCACTTCTCTGCTCAATCCACACAAGGCAGAAAAGCTTCTTAAAAAGCTCACCGATATTCAGGTTCAACACTGGCTGGGCCCTCAAAATCAAAATGCAAATCATCGGCTAGCAACCCCAACCCTCGAGCTCTCTTTACTCGTAGAAGAAGTCAATGATGATGGCGAGCGCCTCGGCCTTACCCCTCAAGTTCTCAAACTTTCTCAAATCGTCCCCAATGTTCCCAACAAACTCTATTACGGGCAGACCTCTCAAAACCCCAATTATTTCTTGGTCGATGTCGCAACAGTGCGTAGTCTTGCGGTAAAACTTCTAGAGGAAGAATAGCAGCAGAAATTCTTGCAGTCATCTCCTCTGAAACCGCGACTGCTATTACTCCTTTCGACAAAAGGGATGACAGCCCCCCGTGACTCCTGCGAGGAGCTTTCTCAGCCGGAAGGAACCATACTGCTGTAGACGTGAGCAATTGTGATTTAAACTTCTAGGAAGACTGGAATTGAAGCAATATCTTGCGGAAAAGGTCCAAGCCTCTTAGTCGAAAATTTTCGCTTCAAAAAAGAAACTCGAAAGCATTCAAAAAAAACTTTCGCCAAGATCCCTTCTCTGCCTTATCCCGTCGGCGATGAAAATTGTTGTCGCTTACTCGGGAGGCCTTGATACCTCCGTTTTGCTTCTCTGGCTCAAAGAAAAGTACAACGCAGAGATCATTGCGTATTGCGCTGATGTTGGCCAAGCTGAAGAGCTTGACGGCCTGGAAGAGAAG
>JALRJZ010000154.1 GCA_023261045.1 Akkermansiaceae bacterium | reverse complement strand
CTCTGACCGGATGGCAAGACTCAGGTGCCGAGAGTGCGCCCCGTCTGATTTTCGGCGCTATGTTCATGAGATTGCGAGCTTGCTTGTTTTTTTCGCAACGAAACACTTCAGGGTCAAAGAAGTGGAAGTTCAGACACCTCTCACGAGGACATCAGGCAAGGTGCTCAATCACCCTGTCGTCCTGGTTCCGATTCTGCGGGCCGGCTTAGGCTTGTCCGAATCCTTTCAGAAGCTCTTGCCGGAAGCGACAGTTGCTCATCTTGGAATGGCTCGCAACGAGCAAACTCTCAAGCCAGAGATTTATCTCCAAAAACTTCCCGGAGATTTGGAAGAAGCAGAGATTATCCTCCTTGATCCCATGCTGGCGACTGGCGGTAGTGCTCTTGCAGCAATTGAAGTTTTAAAGAATCAGGGGGCTCAACGCATTTCTTTCGTTTGTCTTGTCGCGAGTCCGGAGGGTTTGGGATTGCTGCGTGAAAAACACCCTGATGTCTTAGTAACCTGTGCGGTTTGTGACGAAGGGTTAAACGAAAATGGGTTTATCGTGCCAGGTCTTGGTGATGCGGGTGATCGTATATTTGGAACGACTTAACGTTTTCACTTCATTGATTTTCAGGTAAGATCGTTCCGTGCGTTTGGTTGTTCTACTGGCAGTACTCGTAAGTGGGCTTTTTCCTGCCAACTTGCTGGGTGTTGTGGAGCTTCAGAAAAACAATGACTACCTCGAGTCGAAGCGAGCCATCTCTCAGCACCTTCCAGAGTTGGCTATCCCCCGTCTGCAGAAGCTCCTTGAAAATGAGGATCTAGGAGAGCAGCAAAAGTCCGAAATCCTAACCTTGTTAGGTGAAGCGCAAGTAAGGGCTAAATTCGTTGATGAAGCGTTGGCAACCCTATCCGACCCACTCCTTAGCAACTTTAGTCCCAGCCATTTTTGGATCGGAAATGCTTATATTTCAAAAGGTCAATACAGCGAAGCGATTAACGCTTTTGAAAAAATTAATCGTCTATCGATGGTTGAAGACGCGAGCCTCATAATCGCCTCCCTTCAGACTTCGTTAGGTTTAGCTGATGAGGCGCTGCCACGACTCTCCGACCTCATTGAATCTAAAAATGAAGCAATCTCACGGGAGGCCACCTTGCGTCTCATTGATATCCATCTTACCCGAGAGGAATATGATGATGCGGCTCAACTTCTGGAAAGCTTCAAGCCTACCGAAGCATCCGAAGAGGGGCTGGCTCTCTATCTCAGAGGTCGGATTCAATTAGGCAAAGGAGAGCGGGTCGATGCGACCGAATCTTTCTCAGGGATCGTCAACCGGCCGATCTTGGAAACGCAAATTCCTGCGCCAATTTTCCACTCTGCAACCCTCGCCTTAATTGACAGTATTTCTTTAGAGGGGAATTACGGTCCTGCCATTTCGACATCACTCGAGATCATCGAGCGCTTTCCTGATTCACCACTGATTGACGAAATTTTTAGCCGACTCAAGATTTGGTCACAGAAGACGAGTAATTCAATCCCTACCCTTTTACAAAAGTTAGAATCTTGGCTTCCAGGGCCTGATCAAAGCGCTCAAGATTTTGGTCTTATCGAGGGTGCGACCATCGCGGGGTTGGGTCAGTCTTCATCAACTCGAAGTTATTCGCTTCGCTCGATTTACTCCCTTCATCTTTATGCCTCCATTCACCTTCGATCTGACGATCCCACAGAGCAAAACATGGCGCTGCGAAGATTCAGGCAACTTCAGTCGATTTGCTCTTCAAAGACCGTCAATCTCCTTGCTGATTCGATTATTGAAACCGGGCTTTTTCATTTTAAATCGGGAAATTTGACACAGTCCCTTTACCATTTTGAAGCTCTCTCCGACTCTTTGATTCCTGTGCATCTTCAAGCGTATGGAGCCGCATTCGTCGGGCAGGTTTTGCTGGCCATTAATGAACCTGAACAAGCGAGCGCAGCTTTTTTGTCTGCTCGAGATTTAGCCCTCGAGGCCGGGCTTGAGGATCTTGCGCTCACCTCAACGCTCAACAGCGCAACGACATTGATTGCAGCAGGTTCGTCTCAAGCCCTTGACGAGTTAGATGCTCAGCTCAAATCCCCAAGAACTAAGAGCTTTTTGCTTTTAGAGCGAGGCCTCAATCTCGCGAATCGACGGAGTCCGGATGCCCGGAAATTACTGTCCCGTTTCATCGCGGAAAATCCAGAAAGCTCTCGCTTTCAAGAAGCCGCTCTTGCTTTAGCTGAAAACGCTCTTTTTATCCCTCGTGATCGAAGAATGGCGGAGGTGCAAGCGAAGAGTCTCAATTTTGATTTGGAGACTCAACCTGTTCTCTTCGCTCGTCACGTTCTAGTTCTTCTGGAACTGGGGCTTGGGGTCGATTTGGCTAATGATTTCCTCAGCGCCCTTCCTGACCATGAGTTTTCTCCCCGAATCCTCTTTCAGTTGGGGCAAAGCTATCGAACCGGCGGTATTCGGGGGCCTGAGAATGCCAAGGTGGGCCAAGCCTACATCAGTTTTAATCGATTCCTCCAGGCATACCCAGAACACGAGCTTTCGGAAGCAGCTCGGTTCCTTTGTGCGATTTCAGCGGCTGCGTCGGGCACGCCAACCTCTACCGAAGAAGCTCTTTCTCGCTACCTTGAGTTGGCTCAGGATGAAGGTCCACTTGCCAACGAAGCCAGAGTTGCTCGAATCAGTCTCCTCATTGACAGCGGCCAGCAGGAAGTCGCTTTAAAGGAGATCGAATCTGTTCTGAGTAAACAGGATCTTACAAATACTGATCGCTACCGGTTGATCATCATGGGTGCGGACGCTCATGGCCAATTAAATGAGAATGAACAGGCTTTAAGTTACTACGAAAAGCTTCTCGCGCTCCCGGATCTCCCTACGGTGTGGCATCACCGAGCACAATTCCATAGGGGCCAGATTCTCGAGAGGCTGGATCGCGAAATTGAAGCCCTTGAGGCTTATCTTTCCGTGGTGGATCGAGAGCTGCAGGATTTACCGCAAAGGGCCATGAATGAGTGGAAATGGTTTGATAAATGTGGGATCGACGGAGCCCTGGCACTCCTTGAAAAAAAGCAACGCTGGGAGGCCGCTATTAGTTTGGCGAACCGTCTCGCTCGCAGTGGGAGTCCACGCGCCAAAGATGCTGCAGCGAGTTCAGAGCGAATTTCTCTCGAGCAACAGATCTTTCAAGGACGTTAATCTGTAAAACTACTCGACAGACTCACGAACCTGAAGCAGCTTGCGCACGCAATGACCAAGCCAAAGCTTTTCATTCCAGGTCCAGTCGATGTAGCACCCGAAACCTATTCCGCCATGGCTGGCCCAGCCATCGGTCATCGGGGTGCCGATTTCGAAGAACTCTACGCTTCTATCCAACCCGGGATTCGCCAAGTCGTGGGCACATCACGCCCGGTATTTTTCTCAACCTCCTCTGCTTGGGGGGTCATGGAAGGATGCATTCGTAATCTCGTGAAATCGAAAGTTCTCAACCTCTGCTGTGGAGCCTTTTCCGATAAATGGTTTGGGGTCGCAGAGAGTTGTGGTAAAAATGCTGAGAAAATTCAGGTGGAATGGGGGCAGCCCATCGATCCGGAAGTGGTCAGAGAAAAGCTCAGTGAGGGAGGTTTTGATACTGTGACTCTTGTTCACAACGAAACATCCACTGGAGTCTTGAATCCATTGAAGGAGATTGCAGAAGTGGTCAAATCCTTCGATGATGTTCTTTTAGTGGTTGATACTGTTTCATCGCTCTCTGCGATGCCGATTGACTTCGACCTAATGGGCATCGATGTGCTTCTTGCAGGTGTTCAGAAAGCGATCGCTTTACCTCCCGGGCTGGCCGTTTTCGTGACCTCAGAAGCGGCGCAGGAACGTGCCAGCTCAGTGCACGATCGTGGATACTACTTTGATTTCTGTGAGTTCGCAAAGAACGATGAGAAAAACAATACCCCTTCGACTCCGTCGATTCCGCATCTCTACGCGCTTAAGGAGAGAACTGATGCCATGCTCAATGAGGGACTCGAAGCCCGTTACGTCCGACATGCGCAAAACAACGCAATGGTTCATTCATGGGGAGAAAAACATGGGTTTCAATTGCTTCCGCCTGAGGGCTACCGGTCACTTTCTCTCTCTTGTTTTGTGACGCCAGAAAACCTCGATCAAAGCGGCTGGATTAAGAGCGTTCGTGAAAAATACCACCTTTTGATCAATGGCGGGTATGGAAAGATTAAAGGGAAGACATTCCGCATTTCCAATATGGGCAACGAAACATCCGCGACAATGCAACAACTGCTCGACGCGCTGGATGCTGAGCTCCCCGCTCATCTTTCTTAAGAAAGATTCAATCTCTCGATGAAAAGCCCGTTTCCTGAGTGGAAGCGGGCTTTTTTTTGTGTCGATGATAGACTACTCCTGATCATATTGATTTCTGTAAGAGAACAGGTAGTGTAAGGGTATTACTCTTGAGATAAATGGTCCGTCACTTTCCCTTACTTATACTCGCTCTAAGCATCTCCTCTGTTTTGGCTGTCGACTTCAATCGAGACGTTCGGCCGATCCTATCGGATACTTGTTTTAAATGCCACGGTCCGGGTGAAACTAAGGGCGACCTGCGTCTAGATCTCAGAGAAGATGCTCTCGATGCGGGTGTCCTCTCCCCAGGGGATGTTCAAAAAAGTGAACTCATTGCCCGTTTGAAATCCAAAGATCCAGATGAGCTCATGCCTCCACCTGAGGCCCATAAACCTTTATCAGCCCGCCAAATTCAGATCCTCGAGGAGTGGATTGCTCAGGGCGCGCCTTACGATCAACATTGGTCATTCAAAGCTCCTCAAAAGGGCTCTGTCCATGCTTCCATTGATGAGTTCATTAACGACCGGCTTTTTAAGGTTGGTCTTACTCCCCTGAAGCAAGCTGATCGCCGAACGCTGATCCGTCGTGCAAGTTTTGATCTGACAGGCTTACCTCCTTCTCCGGAAGAGATCGACGACTTTTTGAGAGATGAGTCAGCTCAAGCTTGGGAGAAGGTGATCGATCGTCTTCTTGCCTCGGACCATTACGGAGAAAGAATGGCCCTAGCGTGGATGGATGCTGCTCGCTATGGAGATACCAGCGTGATGCATGCTGATGGGGCCCGAGACATGTGGCCTTGGAGGGATTGGGTGATCGCCGCTTATAATTCCAATATGCCCTTCGACCAGTTTACCGTAGAGCAGATTGCCGGGGATCTCTTGCCACAGGCGACTGTGTCGCAAAAGGTGGCCTCTGGATTTAATCGCAATCATGCCACAAGTGATGAAGGTGGAGCGTTTGCTGAAGAGTTAAGAGTTGAATATGTGGCAGACCGAGTGCAGACCACCTCGAACGTCTGGATGGGGCTTACGCTGGAATGTTGCCAGTGCCACGATCATAAATACGACCCCATTTCTCAGGAGGAGTATTACAAGTTTTTCGCCTACTTCAACAACACTACCGATCCTGGTATGCAGACACGAAACGGCAATCAAGCCCCCTTTGTCGAAGTCGTTGATCCAGTGCGTGAAGAACAGCTCAAGAAACTTGCTTTAGAAGAAAAGGGAATCAAAACAGAGATCCACGATTATCGTTTGGGTGTCCGAAAATCATCCGCTTTTGCTCAGTGGGTCAACCAGGAGAAAACAAAGATCCTCCAGCAAAAGCCCACTCTCTCTCCCTCAGGTCTCGCCCATTGGTTCGGCCTTGGCAATGATGAGCAGCTCAGAGAGCAAGTCACTGGTTCGGCTCTCAGTCTTGAAAAGGGTAAATTCATCCAATCCAAACGAGGTGAATCAAACGCTCTCAAGCTCAATGGAGCGACGCAGTTCAAATTCGAGCAAGAGGTGGCCTTCGAGTTCAATCAACCCTTCACCTTCGCGGCGTGGATCAAGCCATCCGGGAAGGCTCAAGGAGCGATCTTTTCTAAAATGGATGACCAATCCTCCTACCGTGGGATCGATTTCTGGGTGGAGAATGGCCGGCTCGGGAGCCATCTCATTCACTCTTGGAGCGACAATGCCATTAAAGTTGTTACCACTCAGGAGCTC
>JALRJZ010000153.1 GCA_023261045.1 Akkermansiaceae bacterium | reverse complement strand
GGAAAAGGCTCGCCCCAGTAGCGCTGACGCGAGAACAACCAATCCCTGAGTTTAAACTGAATCTTACGAGATCCTCTTTGGCGTTCTTCTAACCACTGAATAATCGCCTTCTTCGCCTCTTGAGTTTCTAAGCCATCCAAAAAGCCCGAATTGACTGCAACTCCAGACTCCGTGTAACCCTGCCATGGTTGATCGTCATGGGGTGTGACCACTTGGAGAATGGGCAACTCAAACTTTTCGGCAAATTCAAAGTCACGGGTATCATGCGCAGGCACTGCCATAATCGCTCCGCTGCCGTATCCCATCATGACATAATCCGCAATCCACACCGGAATTTTTTGCTCATTGACTGGGTTGATCGCAAAGGCCCCCGTGAAAACTCCTGTTTTCTCCTTATCTAAACCTCGCTCCATATCAGACTTGCTGACACAAGATGTAACATACTTCTCGACTGCCTCTCGCTGGTCTTCGGTCGTGATCTCCTTGACCAAGGGATGCTCTGGAGCCAAGACCATGTAAGTTGCCCCAAAAAGAGTATCTGGCCTTGTGGTAAAGACAGTGACATCGTGACCCTCAACATCAAAAACGACCTCGGCGCCCTCAGAGCGACCAATCCAATTTCGCTGGAGAGCTTTGATTGATTCCGGCCAATCGAGAGACTCAAGTTCGTCAATTAAGCGCTGTGCATACTTCGTAATCCGAAGCATCCACTGCCGAAGGGGTCGGCGTTCGACTGTTTCCCCTTTCGCTTTCCATTCTTCAACTTCCTCATTAGCAAGCACTGTCCCCATCGAAGGGGACCAGTTCACTGGAGCTTCGTGAATGAAAGCGAGACGAACCTCGTCAATCTGGGCCTGTGTCCACCCCTTAGAAACCAACTCAGAGACCGGCTTCGCTTTCTTCTCTTCATCACAGAAATAGGAATGATAAAGCTGTAGGAAAATCCACTGCGTCCATCTCACATACTTGGGATCGGTCGTATTGACCTCACGATCCCAATCGTAACCAAATCCCAATTCCTGAAGCTGCCGGCGAAAATTATTCACGTTAGCTTCCGTGGTCACCCGAGGATGCTGACCTGTTTTGATAGCATATTGCTCGGCGGGAAGACCAAAGGCATCCCAACCCATGGGATGGAGGACATGATAGCCCTTCATTCGTTTGTAACGCCCAATAATGTCAGTAGCCGTATATCCTTCCGGATGCCCCACATGGAGGCCAGCCCCAGAGGGATAAGGGAACATATCGAGAATGTAATACTTAGGCTTCGACGAATCGAATCCATCTTCACCGGGCCCAGAGGTTCGGAACGTTTTATTCTCGGCCCAATAGGAATGCCACTTGGGCTCGAATTGATCGAATGGATATGGCTTGCGTTTCTCGGACATGATGACGGGCCGCAGAGAAACCACGAATGCCACGAAAGACACGCAAAAAATGCTCTACCTTGCTGAGATTCAGCAAAATCCCGAGCTTCCAAACAACGAAACTCATTGCACAACGCGTTCCGGGTTTACGAATCCTCCTTGCCTTGGAAACTCAGTTTTGTCTCTAATTCCCCACTTCCATGAAAAAAAGCGTTCTCATTCTGCCCCTTCTCATCTGGCCATTGCTTGCGCAGGCGCAGAATCAAGAAACTCTGATATTTGAAGATGACTTCGAGCGGCAGGAAGCCGACGACACCAAAGAAGAGATCGGAAAGGGCTGGAGCTCGAATAGTCTCAAACGTGCCAAAGGCAACAAGCAAGTTGACCTCAAGGATGGGGCCATGCATATCACTTTTCATCCTGTTGCCGACCATGCTGTCTCGGTCGTGCACCCCGCTGAGTTTCAGGATGGGAAAGTCACCTTGCGATTCATGCTACCCACCGAAAAGGACAGTTTGGGCCTCAACTTCGCAGACCTTTCTTACAAAAAAGTCCATGCAGGCCATCTTTGTATGGCAAAGATCAGCACCAAAGAGATTCAGATCAATGACCTCAAAACAGGGATCATGGACCTAGAAACGCGCACCGCACGGCTCAATGGAACCATCAGCCCTGAAAAAGTGAAAATGCTGCGAACAAAAACGAAAAAGTTTGCGAACCCACTGAGCCCGGGAAAATGGCATTCTCTTGAAATCATCATTCGAGCAAAGACCATGTCTGTTGCCATTGATCAAAAAACAATTGGCTCTTTTTCTTCTGAAGGAATCGCCCATCCCACGAAGAAAACTCTCCGGGTTGCGGTTCCTAAGCAGGCAATCATCGATGACCTAAAGGTCTACTCGATCCCTTAGGATTCTCTGATCACCTGCACGCTGAATGCTATCTGATCTGATGGCGACTCGTTCTCTCACGGTTTTGAACCGATGATCTCGATGCGCTACGAGACGGCGATGAAGTTCTAGAAGAAGAAAACCTGTTCGCCAGCGATTCCACGGAGCGAGTTCTTGTTGTCTGCTTCGAGGTCAAACTTTGCGAAGGCGTCGAAGACTTTGGCGAAGAAAATCTCTGAGACAACGATTCTACGGACTGATTCGTAGCCCTCGAGCGGGTCAAATCTCGCGTAGGAGAGGGAGCCTTCTGAATCTTCTTTGATAAAGAAGGTTGAACAACCGAACTTTGCTTGATGGAGCCCCTCAATGAAGGGGCTTGAAGAGCCCTCACCGCAGGTTTGGGAGCTTGAGTTGGGGAGGTTCGTCTAAGGACGGCTGATCGATCGATTGATTGATTTGAGATCACGGGGGTCATTTTCTTGGAACTTTCAGCCTTTCGGTCAGAGGTCACAAACGAATGACGACTGCTTTGCTTTGAGTCAGAAGGCCGACTGTGGTTCCCATGTCCTACCTGTGAAGGATGTCGATCTCTTGGCAGGTAAGACGGACAAGGGAGGCGAACTCCGGATCGGTATCCCTCAGGGTAGCTGACAGAGCGATGCTTCCGTGGAGGTGAGGAATAATAGGTATAACTCACGTGATTATAATAGCGTCGCAAAGAACGATCGTAATAACAATGGCGATAAGGATCCCAACACCACCGGTCATAACTCGTGCTGATGAAGCCCACACCTAGAGGAGCGTAGGCCGTGGAATAGGCAATACTTGTCGAATGATAATTTCCACCTGAAGAGTAATGGCCTGAATAGCCATAGATACTATCGTAATCAGAACACGAGGGCAGCAAAGCGGCTGCCAAGAAGGTTGCAGCCATGACTAGTATTGCTTTCATAACATCTACGACGAGGTCCTTTTAAGAATTATTCAATGGGATCGCTTTTTTATCGCCCCATAGATAATTGGTTTCAGGGTATCTTCCATGTTCCAATTGTAAGGCATGGTCTGCTCCATGGTCACCACAACGAGCTCATCACGAGGCGAGATCCAATAATGGGTGCTTGCAGCACCTCCCCAGCCATACTCTCCAAGCGCACCATCGGGGTTCCAGCGGTCGTCATCGTCATACTTTACACAAAAACCGAGGCCAAAACCTGTACCGAACCGCTGTTGAGAACCAAAGGCAATCTGAGTAATGGCTCGGGGAAGCTGGTTCGTTTTCATCAACATGATACTATCCTCCCTCAAGTAGCGCTTGCCTTGAAAGACTCCACCATTGGCGATCATTTGAAGAAACTTGGCATAATCCGTGATGGTAGAAACCAAACCACTTCCTCCTCCCTTAAATGCTCTCTCCTGAATATAGGAGCTTCCTTGTGCTGGATCGTTGATGACCAACTTTCCTTTTTCGACGCGGTAATGAACCGCAAGCCTTGCCACCTTAGACTCAGGCAAGGTAAATCCGGTATCTGACATTCCAAGAGGTTCGATAAGTCTCCGGGCTAAACATTGATCAAAAGGCTGTCCGTCTACGGCTTCTACGACCGCAGCTAAGAGGTCAGTGCTCACACCATAAACCCATTGACTCCCTGGCTCATAATCAGGTGCCTGAGCCGCAAGTGTCGTCACCATTTTTTGAAGTGGCATATCCCCCCCTGGACGCCGAATGTAACCACTAGTATGGCGCAGTAGGTCTCGCACGGTTGTCGACCGAGTCGCTGATTGATTTTTCATCGCCTCAAGATGAAGTCCGATGGGATCATCCAAACTCATTTTACCTTCCTCACAAAGCATGAGCGCTGCTGCCGAGCTCAGGGCTTTGGTCATGGAATAAATCCGAAAAATGGTATCCATTTCCATCGGAAGTTGTCCTTCCAAATCTCGGTAACCGAAACTCTTTTGGTAAACGACATGCCCCCTACGCAGAACAAGCACATTGCCTCCCGCAAGTTTTCCGTCGTTTAGTAGCTGACTCATCGCTGGCTCGATTTTACCTAACTCTTGGGCAACCATCCCCATCGAGGCAGGCTCCGCCACAGGAAGTGAGCTCTCACTAAACCCCGAAGTGACCAACCCAAAGGTCAAACAAACAACGAACAAACGCTTCATTTCACCTTCATAGCGAGATCCTGAGAGCTTGGCATTCTAATTCTTGAGGATTCTCACCCCGATGAGCTTGATCGGAGCGATCTCAGACTCCTCGACATCACCATTTGAGTCAAAGAGGCATGTCCTCAAGAGACCAAGGGCCCCGTTTTTACCTGATTCTTATGTGACATTTTTGTCACATAAGAATTGCGTTTGTTGATATAACAAGGTTTTGAAGCCCTTGCTTTTTTTCAATGTGACAATCCCGCCACATTTAAGCTGGTAGGATCGCTCTGAGCTCTTCATTGATGCACACGAATTATGGTTACAGTACTTCAGATCCTCGGCGCCCTTGGGGTGTTCCTTTTCGGCATGAAAGTCATGTCCGAAGGAGTTCAAAAATTCGCAGGTGCCCGTATGCGCACCGCGCTGTCATCGATCACAGGAAATCGCTTTAAAGGCGTTCTGACTGGACTGGTGACAACCGGCCTCGTTCAGTCCTCTTCAGCAACGACTGTCCTTGTAGTTTCCTTCGTCAACGTAGGGCTTCTGACCTTAACGGAATCCATCGGCGTGATTATGGGAGCCAACCTCGGAACGACAGTGACTGCATGGATTGTCGCATGGATTGGAAAATTCAGCCTGACCAAAATTGCCATTCCCATCATTGGTGTTGGCTTCCCAATCTTTTTTATCGCAAAGGGAAAGATCAAATCCTTCGGCGAGTTTTTGGTCGGATTTGGCCTTCTCTTTCTCGGTTTGAGCCTTCTGAAAGGTGCTGTTCCTGATCTGAAATCCGGAGTTAAAGCTGACGAAGGGGTGATTGCTACCATTAAGTGGTGGATCGACCTCTTGAGTGCTAAGGGATATCTCTCATACGTCCTCTTCATGGTCGCGGGAATCCTCCTTACGCTGATCGTTCAATCTTCTTCGGCTGCCATGGCCATCACGATTACCTGTGCGACTCAAGGATGGTTTGGGACTGACGCATTTGAGGCGTTCAAGATTTCTGCCGCTGTTGTGCTTGGAGAAAACATCGGAACAACGGTGACAGCTTGGTTGGCCTCACTCGGAGCCACTACTCAAGCCAAACGCGCGGCGAGAGCCCACTTTACCTTCAACGTCATTGGTGTCGTGTGGATGCTGATTCTTTTCTCACTATTTACCAGTTTGGTCTGGAACGTAGCCGAAATGCTCCCTGAGGGCATGAAGTCAGCGAAAAAGGAATGGTCTGGGGGAAGTGCCAGCGAAGTCGCTTTTGCTACTGCAATTTTCCATACCTCCTTCAATCTGATTAACGTCTTCGTTCTCATCTGGTTTGTGCCACAGATCACAAATCTCGTTCAAAAGTGGGTTCCTGAAAAGCAAGGGGGAACAAGCCAGCGCCTCCGCTATATCTCCCAAAACTTGGTTGACCTTGGTGAGCTCAATATCGCAGAAGCAGAAGATTCTGTTCGCAAAATGGCGACCCACTGCACCACGATGTATAAGGGTTATGTGAATGCTCTCAATAGCCCAGAGCAGGACCTCTCAAGTGAGATCTCTCGCTTGAAGAACATGGAAGAGGAAGCTGACCTCATGATGCAGGACATCACCGAGTATCTCGTCAAATGTGTGGCCCGTGACATGACTGCAGAACATGCTGGAAATGTTGCAGCAATGATTCGCATCGTTGCCGAACTCGAGGAAGTGACTGACTGTATCT
>JALRJZ010000152.1:3387-6137 GCA_023261045.1 Akkermansiaceae bacterium | reverse complement strand
ACATCGAACGCCCATTGATAATCTGAGCTCCGTTTTAATCTTCTTTGGATATTCCATTCCTGGATTTGCCCTCGGAGCACTTTTGCTGGTCTATTTTGGAGCGCATCAACCCATTTTTCCGATGGTGGGTTTGGTTTCCGAAAACTTTGATTCGCTCAGTGCCGCTGAGAAGATCAAGGACTTAGCTTGGCACACTGTCCTTCCGCTTATTAGTTATGTGATCGGCTCGTTTGCTTGGATGACCATGATGATGAAAAACAATCTGATGGATAACTTGGCAGCAGACTATGTCCGCACCGCCGTTGCGAAGGGAGTTAGTTTTAATAAGGCGGTCTTCCGTCATGCCTTTCGAAATTCTTTTATCCCAATCGCGACGAGCCTTGGGCAACTCATTACGATTATTGTAACGGGCAGTCTCCTTATTGAAACCGTTTTTGATATTCAAGGATTTGGACTTCTGCAGTTTCGGGCAATTACGGCACCTGATCAGATGTTGATCATGGGAACGTTGACGGTGGCCTCATTTTTAATGGTGATGGGCAATATTCTTTCAGATATCATTGTGGCCCTGATTGATCCGAGGGTGAAATTTCAATAGCTTATGAAGATTTTGATCGGAGCCTTTTTGATCCTGGCCTCAGTGGGTAGTTACTTCGCTGAGAAGTGGGGGATGATGTTTCCTACGATCAGTTGGGGGTATAATTTTGCTCGTTCGGCGAAGAATCTAGATCTCCCTTTTGATTTCCTGGAAGTTCTAGCGAGCAATATGGGGCACCTTAGCGCGATTGCTGCTTGCCTCGTTGGTAGTTGGCTGATTCTGAGCAAGTTTGTCAGTGGTCCGCCGAATCCGGTGACCCTTCGTAAAATCCAAAGGTTTAAGTCGATTAAGCGAGGGTATTATTCTTTTTTGATTTTGTTATTTCTTGCAGGAGTCGCTGCTCTTGATCAGTTGATTGTTGGTAAAGAGGCTTTAGCAGTGAAATATCAGGGAAAATGGACCTTCCCTGCATTTACACAAAAACTTGAGAAGAATTCAGATTTTGGGATCAACGATCCTTCAAAAAAGGATCTGGAGCCTAATTATCGAGAACTCAAAAAGCTTTTCGCTGATCAGGCTGACGCGAGGGTGATTTTACCTCTGCGCCCCTTTGATTCTGCACAAGATACCATCAGTGCACTTGCCAAAGAGCTAGATCCATCAAGCTCTCAATACAGCGGACTGGGAACCCGTCTTTACGATTTGGATCGCCCAGAAAACCCTCATTTGCGTTTCACCTATCGCAATGGTCTCCGGCATGGAGACGCCCAAGGTTGGAGTCAAAGCGATGACCGCGTTTACAAAGCGCGATATGAGAATGGTCAACTTGTTGAAGGCTCGGAAGAGTGGGAAGGTGAAGGGTCGCTTGAGGAGTTTTTAAGTGCTTCTCCTGAGCAAGAATATAATGTCAGCTATCCTCCATCTGATCCTCAATGGGCTTATCCCCTTGGAACCACTTCGCGGGGTGAGGATGTGGTTGCTTATCTCTATGGTGGTTTGCAGGTCAACTTTCAGGCAGCCTTGATTTTTATCCCCGTTGTTTATCTTGTGGGCATTACGGTGGGCCTTCTGATGGGATACTTTGGCGGTTGGTTTGATTTAGTGGTTCAACGAATCATCGAGATCCTCTCCAATATTCCATTTTTGTTTGTGGTGATGATCATTCGTTCAGCAGTTCCGGCTCAGTATTTGAATGTCATAGGCTTTTATCTGATTTTAGGAATCCTGGGTCTCTTTGGTTGGATGGGAATGACCTATTTGATGAGGACTTCAGCTCTCAAAGAAAAGGCCCGAGACTACATTGCCGCAAGTCGTGTCATGGGGGCGGGTGTGCCTCGGATTGTCTTTCGACATCTCATGCCCAATTCGGTCGCAATTCTAGTGACTTTGGTGCCATTTTCAATTTCTGGCTTAGTTCTTTCGATGACCGCCCTCGATTATCTTGGTTTCGGTTTGCCGGACCAATATGCAAGTTGGGGCAAGCTCCTTAAGGATGGCTTAAGCTCGCTCTCATCTCCCCTTCTTGTCTCGTCTTCCTTTGTTTGCCTTGTTGGCATGTTGGTGTTGGTGACCTTCGTTGGAGAAGCAATCCGAGAGGCTTTTGATCCTAAAAAGTATACCTATTACCGTTAAGGATTTATGCGTTGGTTTGTTGTCATTGTCTCGCTGCTCTTTGTCTCCTGTCAGCCAAAGCAAGAGCCTTATGTTGCCGGTCTTGGCTTTGAGGAGTTTGTTCCAATTTTCAATGACTACATGAAGAATTGGAATGCTGGCAAATTAGCGGAAGCAAAAAAGGAATTATCGCAAGCTGCTGCTGGTTCTCCAGAAGCCAATGATGCTCAACGAAAAATCGCTCGCTTTGAACGTCGAATCGCTCTGGGTGATTATTTTAGTTTTCAGTCTCCCGATGCCCTCCCAGCTGATCTGAACTGGAGTGATGGTCTGGATGAGCCAGAGGATTCAGATCCGAGAGCGAAGAAAGGAGGGGTCTTTCGTTATTTTGTCTCCAGTTTTCCTCCGACCTTGCGTCCTTTTGGCTCCGCCTCAAATAGCGGGATGCGTGGGGAGCTTTATGACGATGTCCAGATTGGATTAGTCGCCCTCAATCGTCTTAATGGAGCAGTGATCCCGGGTGTTGCGAAGGCTTGGGCACCGAGTCCTGATCAACGTACTTGGTATTTCCGACTTCATGAGGATGCCACTTACTCCGATG
>JALRJZ010000152.1:0-3377 GCA_023261045.1 Akkermansiaceae bacterium | reverse complement strand
TATTATAAGCAGTATCTTCGCGAGGAAGTTGCTCAGATCGCGATCTATGATGATCATACCCTCTCGATTACTTTTCCAGAGGATAAGAGTGAGTTGATGATGTATAACCAAATTGGTGATTTTGCTCCCTCACCGCCGCATTTTTACGAAGAGTTTGGCCCCGATTATGAGGAGCGCTACAACTGGAAGCATCAGCCCATTACAGGTCCTTATTACGTTAAAGATGAGGATGTTGATAAAGGGGTTTCAATCACGTTGACCCGCAAAAAAGACTGGTGGGGTAATGATAAGAAGTTTTATCGCTATCGCTATAATCCTGATAAGATTGTTTGGAGAGTAATCCGTGATCGGGATAAAGCTTTTGAGCTTTTTCGCGCTGGCTTGCTGGACATGGATCTCGTGTCTGGTCCCAAATCTTGGTATGAAAACACAGAGATCCAGAAAGTGTATGATGGGTATATTGAGCGTCACTGGTGGTATAACGATTTTCCTCGCCCCCAATTTGGCGTGGAGATGAATCTCGATCGTCCCAAGCTGAAAGATATCAATGTTCGCCTTGGTTTGGCGCATTCGATGAATTACGAGAAAGTCATTAAAGTAAAGTTTTGGGGGGATTCCAATCGACTCTCCGGCTTTGTTGATGGCTATGGTGACTATGTGAATCCCAACGTGACTCCGTGGCCATTCGATCCGGCGAAGGCACGTCAATACTTTCAAAAAGCGGGGTTTACCGATGAAGGGGATGATGGAGTTTTACGCAAACCCGATGGAACACGACTTGAGTTCACCCTAAGCCATTATGCGATTCGAACCTACAGTGAGATTATGTCGATCTTGCAGACTGAGGCCAAGAAATCTGGGGTGGATTTAATCTTAGATGCCAAAGATCCTAGTATTGTCTTCACTGAGGCGATGGATAAGAAGTTTGAACTTACTCACGTGGCGTGGTCTGTCCAGCCTCCTTATTTTTCCTTCTACGAATACTTCCATTCCCGTAATGCCTACGACGAACAAGGCAATATCAAAGAGAAAACGAATAATGTTTTTGCTTACCAAGACCCTCAGATGGATAAGTGGGTTGAAGAGTATCGCCAAACAGCGAACGAGGCCCTGAAGATCGAATTGGCGCACAAGATTCAACAGCAAGTATTTGAACGCTGCGTTTTTATTCCTGGTTGGAAACGCGATTTTGAGAGAGTGGCTTGTTGGCGCTGGCTTCGATGGCCCGATACCGAAACTGTGAAGTTTTGTCCGCCAATTGTGGCGTATCCATTTGAGCATTATAGCTTTTGGATTGATGAGCAGATGCAGCAAGAAACTAAAGAGGCGATGCGCAGTGGAAGGGTCTTTCCGGAGGTTCAAAACGTCGTTGAGATGTATCGAAAAAAATGAGCAACTTGTTGGAGATTAGAGACTTAGTAACCAGTTTTGATACCGACACGGGTTGGGTCAGAGCGGTCGATGGTGTTTCTTTTTCGGTCGATCGAGGCAAGACAGTTGGGCTTGTGGGAGAATCTGGCTGCGGCAAAACGGTGACGGCAATGTCGATCATCGATCTTTTGCCGAAGCCTTCAGGCAATATCTTAGAGGGAAAAGTCCTTTTTAAGAACCGTGACCTTCGTCAGATCAGTCCCCGAGAGATGCGTCGTGTGCGAGGCGGAGAAATTGGAGTGATCTTTCAGGAGCCAATGGCTGCACTCAATCCGGTGCATCGAATTGGAAAACAGCTCATAGAGATTCTCAAATTGCACCAAGAGATTTCTAAAAAAGATGCGCTCAAGAAAGCGGTTGAATTGCTGGATGCTGTCGGGATCCCAGCACCAGAAAAGCGCCTCTCAAATTACCCCCACCAACTTTCCGGAGGGATGCGCCAACGGGTGATGATCGCCATCGCACTCGCTTGTGAGCCTGATCTCCTGATTGCAGATGAGCCAACAACAGCGCTTGATGTGACCGTGCAGGCGCAGATTCTTGATCTGATTGCTTCGATGCAAAAAAAGCTTGAAATGGCTGTCTTGATGATCACCCATGATCTAGGAGTCATCGCGCAAAACTGTGACGAGGTCGTGGTGATGTATGCAGGAAGAATTGTGGAAAGAGCACCTGTTAAGGAGCTCTTTGCCCGTCCTCTTCATGCTTATACAAAGGGACTTTTGGCGTCCATTCCCCAGATTGATAGTGTTCGTAAAACACAACTCAACACGATTCCTGGTCAAGTTGCAGCAATTCAAGATTTCGTCACAGGATGTCGTTTTTGTCAGCGGATGGAGCGAATTGACTCCTTGCTATCGCGTCAACGTCCCGAATATCGCGAAGTCTCGCCGGACCATTGGGTCGAGACCTGTCCTCAATGTTATCAAGGATGATGAAAGAAACCAATACACTCCTACAGGTAGAAGATCTGCGGATGCATTTCCCAGTGAGAGGTGGTGTTATGATGAAGCAAATTGGAGCGGTGAAGGCTGTCGATGGCGTCAGTTTTCACATCCAAAGTGGTGAAACTCTGGGACTGGTTGGGGAATCTGGTTGTGGCAAATCGACCTTAGGCAAGGCGGTTGTTCGCTTATTAAATCCAACCGAAGGGAAAGTTTCGTTTAAAGGAACCGAGATTACGCGGATGAGCCAGTGGAGGCTTCGGAAACTGCGGCAAGATTTTCAAATGGTCTTTCAAGACCCAGCAGAGTCACTAGATGCTCGCATGTCAGTTGGAGATCTCGTAGCCGAACCATTGGTGATTCAAAAAATGGGAGCGAGAAAGTTTCGCCGAGAGAAAGTCGCCGAGCTTCTCGATCGCGTTGGTTTGCCTAAGAATGCAGCACAGAAATTTCCCTTTGAGTTTTCAGGGGGGCAGCGGCAACGGATTGGAATCGCTCGAGCCCTCGCGGTAAATCCAGATCTTTTGATTCTCGACGAGCCTGTTTCGGCTTTAGATGTCTCGATTCAATCACAAGTGATGAACTTGTTATTGGATCTTCAGCAGGAATTCTCGATGGCCTATCTCTTTATTGCTCACGATTTGGCAGTGGTGAAGCATATGAGTGACCGGATTGCTGTGATGTATTTGGGAAAAATTGTTGAAATGGCCCCTGCGGATGAGATCTATCAAAACCCGCAACATGCCTACACGAAGGCTTTACTCTCAGCCATTCCCGTCCCGGATCCCACTTTCAGCAGGGAGCGAGTCATCCTAGAGGGTGATGTGCCAAGCCCAATTCATCCGCCGGAGGGTTGCGCCTTTGGTCACCGTGTGGGGCACGTGGATTACCCTCAGAGTATTGGTATTGAGTTGCCCTTTGTGGAGGTTTCTCCAGGCCACTGGGTGCAAAAGTGCCCTTGCTGTGTTGCTTAAAGAAGAGAGTCGACGCAAAATTTTGACC
>JALRJZ010000151.1 GCA_023261045.1 Akkermansiaceae bacterium | reverse complement strand
TTTTAGCTCCTCAAAGGCTGGAAGTTTACGGGCTTCAAGGGGGTCAAGCTCATTGACCGAGGAGATTTCAATCATTTGAAGCCCTCGAGTGCTATCCCTTGCTGTCCCCTGAATCCACACACCAGGTCGGAGGCCATACTTTCGCGTTAAGTCGGGCGGAACGAAGACATCTTCTCTTTTCTGCTCAAAATTTTGCTGAGGGCTGCGGAGAAACCCAAAGCCTTTAGGGGCCATTTCAAAGAGTCCATCGACCTCGACTGGCTCGCCCGTAAAATCAAAAGGAACACGCTCACCTTGTTCGCCCCTTGAGCCGTTCCTAACTCGACCTTGTCTCCGGTGATCCTGGTCTCCGCGGTGCCGATTGCGGTTCCGATTTCTATTTCGGTTCCGATTACGGCGCCGTCCACCGGAATGGGACTCGCCACCCGAAGAATCGGTTTGCTGCGATCTACTTTGTGAGGGGTCTGAATCGAAATTCGCCATTATTTTAAACTTTTGTGAATGCCTTTAGAACAAGATATGAGGAACTTCTCAGAACCACTCGAACGAATAATTTACAAAAAGAAAAACAGTCTAGATGAGTGATCTAAAAAGGTTTTTCCGACTTGTTCTGTCCGCCACTTTCAAATGAGTAAGGGGGCCTTTGGGTCGGAATGGGGGCCTGAAACGCGCTGGCTTAAACAAGCACCAAGCGCCTCACTGCGGTGAAGGTGACTCGGCTTAGCTCCGAAATCAATGTTTTTTTAAAAGTTAAAGAAGAGTAAACTTTCCTCTCTTTTCCCTTGACGATACGAAGAATTTTCATAGCTTCCGCGTCCCGAAAACCGACTTTTCAAGAATATGCCACGCGACATCATCATCTTAGAGTGCACCGAGGCCAAGGCCGAAGGTAAGCCAACCTCCCGTTATACAAGTACTCGAAATAAGAAGAGTCTTAACACTCCTGGTCGCCTTGAAAAGGTGAAGTTTAATCCATTTCTTAACCGCCGCACACTACACCGCGAGCTTCGCTAACAGTTACTAGATCATTTTTATGTCTGAGCCTAAGACCATCCAGCGCCGAATCAACTTTCGTAAGCACAATAAGTCGATGACCACGAAGCGTCTCGATTTGCCTTTCGAAAAAATCAGCTATCAGAACCCTGAGATTCTCTCAAAATTCACCACCGAAACTGGTCGAATTCTTCCTCGCAAGGTGACAGGTGTTTCCGCAAAGATGCACCGCGCAATCACGCGTGAGATCAAGCGTTCTCGCGCTGTGAATCTGATGCCCTAAGGTTCGCTTTTTTTGCAGTCGTTTTTAGAGCCGGTCGAATTTTATTCGGCCGGTTTTTTTTGGCCTGTTTTACGGTGTTTCTCGATTCTCCCTTGTCCCAGGCGGGTGAATCGAGCAAACTGGCATAGCGATGGTTAAAACACTTTTGGTAACGTGCTTTTTTTCGATTTATCTGCTCCTCACTTCTCAAGGTCAGGATGCTCCGGGCATTCAGACCGAAGTTGTTTCTCAAGGGGTTAGTGAATCTCAAAAACCTGTTGAGAGTAGCGAGGCTAATGAAACGCAGAGTGTGGCTTCGAGTCGTCAAGAGCTCCAAGAGTTAAGCTTCTTGGATCAACCTGACCGATGGGTTGATCAAAAGTTTGGTCCGTATCTCGATGAAGTGACCGGGAAGGTCTTTTACAGCATTGAGGTGACAAAGGATTCTGCCGGGAATCCGGTGAAGCTGCCGTTGGTTGTCATTTGGCTTGGTGTGGCCGCCGTCATTATTACCATTTACTTTAAGTTCTTAAATTTTCGCTCTTGGCGCTTAGCGGCAAGCACAATCCAAGGGAAATACAGCGCTCCGTCCGATCCGGGAGAAATTAGTCATTTCCAGGCCTTATGTGCGGCTCTCTCAGGGACGGTTGGACTCGGAAATATTGCCGGAGTGGCGATTGCAGTCAGTGTAGGTGGTCCCGGTGCCACCTTTTGGATGATCCTTGTGGGTTTCTTTGGAATGACCTCTAAATTCTGCGAGTGCACCCTTGGCGTGAAGTATCGCTCGATCGAGGAAGGGAAAGTTTATGGGGGGCCCATGCAGTATTTAAAAAAGGGTTTTGCTGAAAAAGGAATGGCTCAATTAGGCGTGATTCTTGCTGGTCTCTTTGCATTTTTGTGTATTGGAGGTTCATTCGGAGGGGGAAATATGGTGCAGGCGAACCAGGCCTGTGAGCAATTAGTAGGGGTTTTAGGTGAGGATTCATTTCTTGCTCAAAATCGTTGGGCTTTTGGTGTGATTCTAGGTGTTGCGGTGGCACTTGTCATTATTGGGGGGATTAAAAGTATCGCGGCGGTCACTGCAGCGTTAGTTCCTTTTATGTGCGGGATTTACATGATTGCTGGCTTCTTCGTTATCGGCCTTAACATTGATCAATTGGGTCATGCGATCGGCTTGATTTTCGAAGGTGCATTTGCGCCTACTGCCGTTGGAGGTGGAGTCATCGGGGTGATGATTCAAGGGATGAAACGTGCGACATTCTCAAATGAGGCAGGAATTGGCTCTGCGGCCATTGCTCATTCTGCGGCAAAAACGAAGTTTGCTGCGAGTGAGGGAATTGTCGCTCTCTTAGAACCCTTTATCGATACGGTTGTAGTTTGCACGACGACAGCGCTCGTGATTGTGATGGCAGGAACATACGATGATCCAAATCTAGCTGGAGTCGCAATTACCTCGGCGGCATTCGAGTCGGTCATCGGGTGGTTTCCCGTCATTTTAACGGTGGCCGTGATTCTCTTTGCGTTTTCGACGATGATTTCTTGGTCTTACTACGGAGTTCAAGCGTGGTCTCATCTTTTTGGAAGAAGCGCGAAAGCAGAGCTGCTTTATAAGATCATCTTTTGTTTGTTTGTCGTGATCGGATCCTCACTAAGTATGCAAAAAGTTTTCGATTTCTCTGATGCAATGATTTTTGCGATGTCAGTTCCCAATGTAATCGCGATGTATCTCTTAATGCCGAAAGTCAAAGACGAATACACTCGCTACTTGCAGCACGTTAAAGAGACAGACTCTCATTAAGATGCCACGGCAATATCAGCTCCACTCTCGATCAAATCGAGAAACATCCGGGATTGATTATCAAAAAGAGCTCAACGAACAGCAATACGCTGCCGTGTGCTCTCCTCCTGGTCCTGCGCTCGTGATTGCTGGTGCTGGCTCAGGAAAGACAAGGACTCTCACCTATCGAGTAGCCTATCTACTCGATCAGGGTGTGGACCCTCAGAAGCTGCTCCTTCTCACGTTTACCAACAAAGCAGCTCGCGAGATGCTAGAGAGAGTCAATGAACTCGTAGCTCGTGATCTGAGTGGGCTTTGGAGTGGAACCTTCCATTCTATCGGGAATCGCATTCTGCGGCGCCATGCGGAAGAGGTGGGGCTGACCCGCTCCTTTTCTATTATGGATCGCGATGACCAGAAATCGATCGTTTCAACAATCATTAAAGAATGTAAGATTGAACTCAATCAGCGCAAATTTCCTAAGGCTGATGTTCTCATCTCTGCTTTTTCCTTATGTGATAATACAGGGGCCGATTTAGAAGAGGTTCTTCAGTGCCGTTATCCCTATTTTGAGGATTGGATTGAAGAGATTTCTGAGGTGAGGAGACGTTATCAAGAGCGGAAGCTTGAGTCCAATTCGGTCGATTTTGATGATCTTCTCTTGCTGCCCCTTCGACTTTTAAAAGACAATGAGGATCTCTTAAAGCTCTACCAAGAACGCTTTCAGTATTTATTGGTCGATGAGTATCAAGATACCAACTTTGTTCAGTGTGAGTTGATTGATCTTTTGGCGCTTCCGAAGAAGTCTTTGATGGTTGTGGGTGACGATGCACAATCCATCTACTCTTGGAGAGGAGCTGACATGGATAATATTCTCTCGTTTCCAGAGAAGTATCCTGACGCCCAAGTTTTTAAGATTGAGACAAACTATCGCAGCGTTCCAGAAGTATTAAATCTCTCCAATGCGGCAATTTCGGCCAACGCAAAACAATTCAAAAAGGAGCTCAAGGCCTTTCGCCAATCTGGCTCAATGATACCGGCTCTTGTTGCTGTGGAGGACCCTCGGACTCAGGCAGAATTTGTTGCGCAGAGAATTCAGGATTTGCAGGAGGAAGATGTCGATCTAGGAGAAATCGCTATTTTATACCGAGCGCACCACCAAAGCCTTGAAGTGCAGATGGAGCTCGCGTCTCGAGGGTTGCCTTTTGAAATTACGAGTGGGTTGCGGTTTTTTGAGCAAGCACATGTCAAGGATGTTGCCGCTTTTTTGCGTTTTGTGGTCAACCCTAAGGATGAAGTGAGTTACAAGCGCATGTGTTCGCTCTTACCAGGCGTTGGTGCCGCTACCGCGCAGAAGCTTTGGAAAGCGTGGCTCAAAACCGACTTGTCCAACTCGCAGTCTCCGCCTCTAAGTTTTTCTGATCAGATGCTTTCGTTTTCCGTTCCCGCAAAAGCAAAATCTGATTGGGAGCAATTGTGTTACACTCTGGATGAATTGGTAATTGATGGCGGGTTTGCGCATCCTTCCAGTATGATTCGGAGTGTCATGGAGGGGGTTTACGATGAATTCATGCGAATCAGCTTTGAGAACTATGAATATCGTCGCCAAGATTTGGAGCAGCTTGCCACTTACTCGGAGGGTTTTGATGATATTTTGGAGCTTCTTGCTCAGCTCTCGCTCATGAGTTCGGTTGACGTTGATGTTCAAGCTCAAAGCGGGCAAGATCAACAAATTGTTCTCTCATCGATCCATCAGGCAAAAGGGCTTGAATGGAAGATTGTCTTTTTGGTTTGGATGACAGACGGAATGTTTCCCAATGGCAGAATTCTCGAGTCTGATGATATCGATATGTTTGAAGAAGAGCGGCGTCTTTTTTACGTCGCCTTAACTCGATCGAAAGATCAACTTTATTTGATTTATCCGCAGATCAATCCTAAGAGTTACTCGGGAGATGTGATTACAAGACCTTCTCGCTTCCTTGATGATTGCCCTGAGGAAATGCTTGAGGCTTGGGAGGTGGGATCAGTTTGGTGAAGAAGAGCCAAAGGACATGGCGAGAGTCATTATAGGAGTAAAAATTCGACATGGTGAGCACTGCAGTAAGGTCTCTTGTTTTAGCACTGAGTATTCTTTTTCTAACTCAATGCCGCAGTAGTTACTCATGCTTTAGTGGAACTCGCTATCTCACACTCAAGAGACTTGGTTATGATCCTGTCATGCTGGACCAACCTCAAGGGGATTCACGCTATCGGGGCTTCTTTAAAGTCAATAATTGCTCACTTCCTTTCTTGATCGATTCAGGTGCAAACCTCACCGACCTCGATAGAGAGATTGCAAAACAAGTGGGGGTGTTGATCGATCACTCTTCAAAAGTCACAACGAGGGGGGCATTAGGTCGCCAAACTCAAAGTGGTATTGGTATTGGATCGTTAGAGATGGGCCCGGTGATTGCGAAAGGTTTTGCATTTATAATTCCGTCTAAGTCAAACGCAAGAACCGCGCCCGGTCCGTTTGTAGGTCAGATTGGGCTCGATGCTTTAAGCTCGGCAGGGAGCGTGATCGACTTGGTGGAGGGGATATTGTGGGTGCCCGGGGGCCGATCATCCCGCAGAAGTGGCGCAGCGTTTCTGGAGAGAGATTTTCAGAGAGGTTTGGGAGATAAGTTTCTTCTCTTAGAGCAGGCTCAGAGCTCACCCCACCTCCTCGTTCAAGCAACGTATCAAGCTCAAGCCCTTTGCTTTATTGTAGATACGGGTGCAGAGATTTCGGTGATTTCTCTGGAGACTCTAGACCGGTTGGGGGTAGCGAGTCTCCCTAGTAATCTAAAAATGATCGATGCTTCCGGTGATCGGGCAGCATTGCGATACGCTCAACTTAGGGGAGTGAATTTTGGAGAAGTGATGGTGGATCATTTTGAGCTTTCTGCGGCTCCTCTGAGTGTTGTTCGACAACATATCCGCGATGATTTTGGAAGGCCGATCGATGGAATTCTTGGAATGGATTTTCTGCGCGCAAGTGAAGGATTGCTTGATGTGGAGTTGCAAGTCCTTTACTTGGGTAATCCACCGCTACTTCGCCAATGGGCAGAGTGGTGGTCAAAAATAAAAAAGTAGGGCCGCAGGGACTTGAACCCTGGACCAAAGGAT
>JALRJZ010000150.1 GCA_023261045.1 Akkermansiaceae bacterium | reverse complement strand
CTCCCTTGCTTTTTAGCAAGACGATCAAGAAAGAACTCAGCGAGAATGGGGATATCTTCGGGCCGCTCTCGCAGTGGAGGAAGCTGGATCTCAACAACATTGAGCCGGTAATACAAATCTTCTCGAAATCGTCCTGCAGTGACTTCGGCAGCAAGGTTTTTGTTCGTCGCCGTGACGATCCGAACATCCGCATGAATCACCTCATTGCTCCCAACTCTGGAGAAGGTGCCATCCTGAAGAACGCGAAGTAGTTTGACTTGGACTGCTGCAGGGAGATCTCCGACTTCATCCAAAAAAAGCGTGCTTTCATGACTGTCCTCAAAACGCCCAGAGCGTCGGGAGATCGCGCCAGTAAACGATCCTTTCTCGTGCCCAAAAAGCTCTGATTCGAGGAGGTTCTCAGGAATCGCACCACAATTGATGACGAGCATTTCCTTCGTTCGCCGCGGGCTATAATCATGAATAGACCGGGCGATGAGCTCCTTTCCAGTGCCGCTTTCTCCAGTCACCAAAACAGGTGCTTCAGATTTCGCCACGCGACCAACGATCTTCATGACATTTTGCAGAGGTCGAGAGACACCGATGATCTTTGTTTTTCCCAGAAGGTTGGGTTGATCATCTTGCGACGGCCCAAGGTTTTTCCTTTGATCGATTGTCTGAAGCGCAGATTCGACGACCTGCCTGAGCTCAAAAGAGAGTGATTCCTTGCGCAAAACATCATGAGCTCCTTTTTGAGTCGCCTCAACAATTTGGGTTGTACTGGGAAAGATTGCGGTTAAGACAGCCAAGGTGTTTGGTGAGACAGATTTAATCTTCTGAATGAGCTCAATGCCATCAAAGGGATCCAATTTGAGATCACAGACAACTAAATCAACAGGAGTTTTGGCAACAACCTTCGCTGCTTTATCTGCGCTGTCGCAACGAAGAATCTTCAAACCATCAGCAGTAAGATGCTTCGTCGCCCATTCTAAATAATCGAGATCAGGATCGACTAGCAGAAGTTGATTTTCTGAGTTTGAGCTCACGTTTCTGGTCTTGTGCTTGCTGTTAGACTCTTCCAAATCTTCGGTTTCTTCGAGAATAATTGTCGATAGCTTCTAAGAAGTCAGATTTCCGAAAATCCGGCCAATACTTCTGCGTAACATAAAACTCCGCATAGCTTAACTGCCAAAGCAGGAAATTTGAAAGCCTCAGCTCACCGGAGGTTCTAATAAGAAGATCTGGGTCTGGATATTGAGCGGTATCAAGATGATCAGCAAAGTGTTGTTCATCGATTTCTGAGAGCGAGAGCTCCCCGTCTTGAACTTTTGTTACAATTCGTCGTGCGGCATCAGTAATTTCTTCCCTCGATCCATACGAGAGAGCGAGAATGAGTGTCAGGCCCGTATTGCCTTTTGTTGCTTCGATGGCCTTATCAAGCTCGTAACGACAGGAGGGGGGAAGCAGCTCGGTTCTCCCAATCGACCTTAGACGCACATTCTTATCAGAGAATTCCTGAGCTTTTGATTTGAGGAAACGCTCAAGCAGAGACATCAAGGAATCGATTTCTTTTTGGGGACGGTTCCAATTTTCAGAGGAAAATGCGTAAAGAGTGAGGAATTCAACGCCTAAGTCTTGGCAGGCAGAGACCACTTCCCGAACAGCTTCAGCCCCGGCTCGATGTCCAGCAGCCCTTGGTAGACCGCGAGATTTGGCCCACCGACCGTTGCCGTCCATGATGATCGCAATATGGCGCGGAACGAGCTCTGGCGCTAGCGACCCCATCACTTAATAATACTACCGAATAATCGTTTGTTCCCTCCCAGGCCCGACACCAACATACTTCACAGGAGCACCAGTGAGCTCTTCAATCCGAAGAAGATAGTCCTTCGCTCGTGCGGGAAGCTCATCCCAAGTGCGGCACTGAGTTGTGTCAGTTTTCCAGCCAGGCATCTCTTGATAAATGGGAACAATCTGATCCCAATACTCACGTTCGGCAGGGGGGAATTCATGAACCTCTCCATTAATGTTATACCCAACACATATTTTAATGGTCTCCCTCTCATCAAGCCCATCGAGAATCGTGACCGCGAGGTCAGTCACTCCATTGACCATAACGGCGTAACGAATCAGAACGGTATCTAACCAACCACACCTGCGAGGTCTTCCGGTGGTGGCTCCGAATTCCATTCCACGTGAATGAAAAAACTCAGCGATTTCATCATTTTGCGCTGGGAAGGGACCAGATCCTACACGAGTGGTGTAAGCCTTACAGACTCCAACAACACGATCGATTGCATGAGGAGGAAGACCAGAACCCGTGCAAGCGCCCCCCGAAGTTGTATTCGAAGAAGTGACAAAGGGATAAGTTCCAAAATCAATATCGAGGAAGGTGCCTTGAGCGCCTTCAAAAAGAATCGTTTCTCCGTTTTTCCATGAACCATGGACCATGGGGATCACATTGGCGAAGTGAGGGCGTAGGCGATCAATCGAAGATTCAACTTCACTTAAAACCTGATCAACCTCAAAGGTTTCGAGACCCAACTCTGAGAGAAGGCGGTTTGCTTCTTCTAAACGAGTGGTGATTAATGCCCGTGCCGTTTCTGGATTACGAAAATCTGCAAGCCGAAGACCAATACGATTGGCCTTGTCAGCATAGGTCGGACCAATACCTCGTTTCGTCGTGCCGATCTTTTTGTCACCGAGTGACATTTCACGAGCGGCGTCAAGCTCTCGGTGATAAGGGAGAACGACATGCGCTCGATCAGAGATCAAAAGGTGCTCAGGGCTGATCGTGACCCCCGCCTCTTCGAGTGTCTGGATCTCTTTACAAAGGCCGACTGGGTCGAGAACTACCCCGTTTCCGATGACACACTGTTTTTCCCACAAAATTCCAGAAGGGATGAGGTGAAGCACGTATTTCTCACCCTTTGCGATCACCGTGTGACCTGCGTTATTACCTCCCTGACCGCGGACGACCAAATCGGCCTTTTCGGTAAGGAAATCAACAATTTTTCCCTTGCCTTCGTCGCCCCATTGGAGGCCGCAAATAATGGTATTCATCAAATAATTAATGGGTCGTGTTTGAGTGCTCGGCCCGGTGCGATTCAATAAGCTCAACAAACTCACCAAAGAAGCCCTTATCATCATTCGGACCCGGAGCTGCCTCAGGGTGATGCTGAACTGAGAAGACGGGGTCATTTTTGCTCCGCATTCCCTCAACAGTTTGATCGTTTAAATTAATGTGGGTCACTTCCACGAAATCAGGCAAGGAATCTGGATCAGTTGCGAAACCATGGTTTTGAGCCGTAATAGCCACTTTGCCCGAACGCAGATCTTTGACGGGGTGATTCCCCCCTCGGTGGCCAAATTTTAATTTGTAAGTCGTCCCACCAAAGCAGTGGGTTAAAATCTGGTGCCCCAAGCAGATTCCAAAGACGGGAACCTTCCCGATGAGCTGTTTGACCTCTTCATGAATATACGTCAGAGCAGCGGGATCCCCAGGGCCATTGGAGAGAAAAACACCGTCAGGCTGTTTTGCGAGAACCTCAGAGGCAGGCGTCCTTGAATTGACAACCTCCACCTGAAAGCCTGCTTGACGCAAGGATCTCAGGATATTGTATTTGATCCCAAAATCGTAAGCGACAATCTGGTATTTGACAGGAGGCAGATCGACGTAGTTCGTCGTTTGCCCCGTCGTCACACTTGGAATAGTCCAAAGCCTTGATTCACCCTCCCAGTGGTAAGCACTCTCCGTCGAGACCTCCTTGACAAAATCGCTACCCTCCATCGGAGCCGCATTTTTTGCCGCTTCGACAGCTTGCTCGGCAGACAACTCGGTTGAGATGACAGCGCGCATGGCGCCCTGAGAGCGGAGGTGTTTGGTTAGAGCTCTCGTATCGATATCTTCAATTCCGAGAATGCGATGATCTTTGAAGTAATCTTCGAGAGATTGCTGAGATCGCCAATTGGAAGGAAGCTCACAAAGCTCACCAATAACAAAGCCTCTGATATGTGGCTGAGATGATTCAGCATCTTCTGGGCTAACTCCATAATTTCCCTGGAGAGGGTAAGTCATCGTGACTATTTGTCCTCGGTAGGATGGATCAGTGATTATCTCCTGATATCCCGTCATTGAGGTATTAAAACAGATTTCCCCGGAAGTTGTTCCAGAGTGACCAAAGGCACGTCCGCTAAAAGTGCGTCCGTCTTCTAGAGCGAGAATGGCGTTCGTCAAGGCGGAGGTATTAGAGTCTAGGTCCAGAGAACGTGCAAGAGGTTCTTTAAGAGAAACGAATCTTAGTAACAAAAACTTCAGTCGTGAGGTCAACAGCTTGGTTGATCCCCTTGGTTATGATAGTCTTTGGGCATGGAAAGCCTCATCAGCGGCCTTGAGAGTGGACAAGATCTCTCAAGCACACAAATCGCAACATCGACCGAGTTTCTTTTGGATGATCAAGCTGATCAAAGTCAAAAGGCTCGCTTTCTCAAAGCCCTAGCGCTCAAGGGAGAAAGCGCTTCTGAAATCGCTGAATTTGTCAGATTATTCCTCAAAAAGGCAACTCAACCTGCCTTTATCAATCACTGTTTCCAGGGCCCCACAATCGATGTTTGCGGGACAGGGGGGGATAAGCTCAATTTGTTCAATGTTTCCACAACAAGTATGTTTGTGGTCGCAGCAGCGGGGGGAGTTGTCATCAAACACGGAAACCGTGGCATTACTTCGAAAAGCGGTGGTGCCGATGTTCTTGAAGCTTTAGGAATTGCGATCGATCTTCCTTCCGAGAAAGTGGGCGAATGTCTTGAGAGGGCTGGTGTTGGTTTTCTCTTTGCTCCTCTTTATCATCCAGCCTTCAAGGCCATCGTTCCAGTTCGACAAGCACTCGCTCAAGAAGGTCAGCGAACCATTTTCAATTTAATAGGGCCACTTTTAAATCCAGCATCACCCGATAACCAACTCGTCGGGGTATTTGATGAATCACTTTGCCCTCTATTTGCCGACATTCTGAAACGTTTAGGGCGCAAGAGTGCTTGGATTGTTAATGGAAAGACCGAGACTGGCAACGTTGTCGATGAACTCAGTTTAATGGGGGAAACTAAGCTCTCGAAATACAGTTCGACGACTGGATTCTCCGAAGAGCAGATTCGCCCTCAAGATTTTGGGCTCGAGCTTGCTCATGCCAAATCCCTTCAAGGGGGAGACGCTTCTCAAAATGCCTCAATTCTTGAGGGAGTATTGAGCGGAGAGGTTAAAGGACCCAAGCGAGACATGGTTTGCCTCAATGCTGGTGCCGCAATTGCTTGTGCGGGGCTTTCCAAAGATCTTCAATCGGGAATTGAGCTTGCCAACGAACTACTCACTCAGGGAGAAGCCCTCAGGCGCCTCCGTCTTCTCCAAGAGATAGCCAAAAGTTAATCCACAAGATTAGAGGTCCTCCTTTGTTCGCTCGGGAGTTCTAAAATCGGAATTCCAGAAAAGATGCATTTCTTCGGCACTTGGAATTTTGAGAGGGCGGACGACACGAATGCCAATAAACTGTCCATCTGTGTGATACCAAACAGACTTTGGAGTTTGTGGATCCTGATTCTTCAGTTGGGGGTCGGAAGCCTTGCGAGCACTTGAGGCCAACTTCTCCGCGCTGTCATCAGCAGATCCACCCTTGATCACACGGGGGTATCTCTTGGTGGGGTAGAACCAAGGCTGGCTTACACCATTTTTCAGCAACGACAGAGAGTCATCTTGAAATCCATCAATCGTCCACTCCGCAACGTTACCATGCATATCATAAAGCCCCCATGGATTGGGCTTTTTTTGCCCGACTGGGTGATAGGTGAAATCTCCATTGTCTTCAAACCATGCATAATCGCTGAGTTGCTGCTCATCATCTCCAAATGAATACCGCGAAGTTGTTCCTGCACGACACGCGTATTCCCACTCCGCCTCGGTCGGAAGCCGGTAAAAGTGTCCGGTTTGCGCGGAGAGCCACTGGCAGAATTTTGAGGCGGCATGATTGGTCATGTCCATCGCCGGGAATTCCGGACTGTGCGTAAATTGCCCTTGAACGAACATATCATGATACTGAGTGGTGGGCTGTGACACAGCATCAACCAGTGGCGTCTTCTCTAGGTCTGGGAAGTCAGTCGAGTAACGATCATTGTCAAGATCAAGAGTGCCATCCTTATTGCGAGGGTTTTTAAAGTCCGGGTCATTCTGCCAAAACGGATTGTAGTGCTTCCAGGTAATTTCGGTTTGACTCATCCAAAAGCCAGAGAGCTGGACGCTCTT
>JALRJZ010000014.1:7738-25066 GCA_023261045.1 Akkermansiaceae bacterium | reverse complement strand
GTGATCTTCATCAAGATCACGCACTACCAAACGGTAGAGCGCATTTGCGTGATCAAAAGAAACTTGGTGATCTTGGGACTGCTCTCCAGATGAGGCATCGATGGTCAAAATGCTTTCCCATCGCTCCTGCAGGGAATGCCAAACTTGTAGAGAATACTGTTTACCAGGTTGAGAATTCCAATGGAAAGTAACGAGCTGCTGATCTTGATCGAATTGAGGCGCTTCTAGCCTGAGCACACTTGTAGGATTAAATGGATCAGTTCCACATATGGCTTCACTAGCGTTCGAAAGGCCATCACCGTCGGAATCCCTCTCATCAACAATCACACCCGGGAAACGCCCTTCCCATAATTCCGAGGCTCCGTTGCCATCGAGATCGAGCACACCGTGTGCGATAATCGGAATACTTAATAAAAGTCCTAAAAAGGGTTTTAAAAGGTAATCTGTTAGAAAATGAATTCGTCTTAAACTCATTGGTTTTAAAACTTAGTTGGGTGTTACAACCAAATCGATATCAGGTCAATGAGCCGATTGCTCCGCAAAGACCTTCTTATAAATCTCGTGAGAGCGAAGGGCCACTGATTCCCAAGTGAGATCATTTAAAACGATTTTCTGACCCCGCTTCCCCATATCATCTAAAACCTCTCGCTTCTCCCAAGCGGAGCGAAGACCACGAGCGATGGCAAGGACATCAGGTTTCACGACAAAACCAGCATCAGCATCGCGCACGAACCCAGAGACGCCAGCTTCGCAAGAAACCAAGACAGGCCTGCGGGCCAACATTGCTTCAACAATGGTAAGCCCAAAGCCATCAAACCGTGAGCACAAGACCGATAGGTCGGCACGAGAATGCACCTCAACAGAGGACTCGCTGAGCCGCCCCGTAAACTCAATTCGCTCCCCTAGGTTGAGTTCAGTTGCCAGTGCCTCAAGGAATTCTCGATCCTCCCAATCATTCCCACTCAAAATGAGTTTCACGTTCGCTTGATCACCAAGCTCTTGCACGAACTGGGCATACCCCCGAATTAAAAGATCAAGACCCTTATGATTACGGTCCATTCGTCCTAAGTATTGGATGACAAAATCATCTCCTTTCCCAGGGATCCTCCACTCCAAATCTAGGTTTTGAATCGTCGAAGGATCGCAACCATTTGCCAGCGTAAACACAGGAGTGTTGCACCCAAGCTCCCGCAAAGGCGCTTCATGCTCATCTGCCAAAAGCTGAATGGCCTTCGCATTCTTAATCACCCATTTTTCGCAGAGGTGCCAATAGACAAATTTACGAACCGCATGATGCCGACGAAGACTCGCCACGTAGGGGTCATGAGGCATGAAAATATAAGCAATGCCACGCCGATGCAATGCTCGTGCTAAGGCAAAAACTTGAGGACTATAAGTTCCATGTAAAACGGCACCATCCAGTGTCAGGCGCCCCTCATCGAGAGCCGCTAAAAAATCACGGGGTAAGTCAAAGGGATGGCGCTGATGATGTGGGAACTTTAGAACGAGCGAATCTTCGTCGTGCCCAGGGTAGCGGACCGGTTTACTACGAAAAGTAATAATTGGCACTTCGATGCCACTCTGATTTTGAAAGGCTTTACCCAACCCGCGGCAAAAACTCGTCAGACCTTCTTGGCCGGGATAATAAGAAAGAATATGTGCCACCTTCATCATCGGCTTCTTTTACTGAGTTCTTTTAGGATTTCTCGAAAGATTTCATCTGCAACCTCTTCGGGAGACTTCCCACAATCAACGAGAGTTGCTCGATCTCCTGAGGTCTTTACGATCTGTCGATAGCTCTCTAACTGGCGTTCAAGCTCCTCCCGTGAAACTTCTTCTTTACGCGATAAAATGACATCAGGCGTTGAATGCAGGACGATGACCCGATCCGGCTTGGGAAGGAGATTAAAAAGCCACTGCGCTATTTTTCGACTCGCGCCAAATCGATATCTCTTGGGATCAGCAAGAAGGTCTAAATAAAAACGATCTGAAAAAACGAGCTCTCTCTTGGCTCGCAGGTGGATCAGATAACGAACTATTGCCCACCACCAAAATCCAATGATCTTACCTAATTGAAGATAGGATAAGAATGAGGACTTTGCTGCTTGAGCATGAGGATCAGTCACTGGGCCCTGAGCGCTTGAGGTGCCTAAACTTAATGCGGGAATCCAATGGACGACAAAAAACTTTAAGCGAGATTTACGAACCTTTTGCGTGAGTAAATGAATGACTGTTGACTTCCCGCTGCCATCTGGCCCCAAGATCCCAATCCAGGGAAAGGGCAAGCGCCAATGAAACTTCATCTCGCACCACCAATGAGCGAGAACGCGGTTGATGGTTTTGATAGGCGCATTGACAAAACGGCGAAGCGCAAGCTTCGCTCTCATCTCGCCAACCCAGTGAGTCGCGACAGCAGCATCACCCCGCTCAGTGATTCGATAAAGCCTCTGGGCAAGATGAGCGCCAAAAGCCGCTTCGAGACATTGGCGGAAACGTTGTTCATCTTCTCGAGCCGCTAACTGGATAAAATCTCGGTAACGCCGATCAAATCGACGTCCCCATAGGAGACCAGTCATCCATGCAATGTAGGCATCATGGCCGAATGCTGGTCTTGGAATGCCATCCTCAGACTGTTGAACCTCACTCCAAAAAAGCTCGCTTTCTAAATACTCAAATCCATTCCACTCGAAGACAGGCAATAAGTCACATTGCCCCCAATCATAATAGTGCTGAATCACGTATTGCCTCGGAATCCGAAGCCACGCTTGCTGATAGAGTTTCTCACAAGCCTCAATTCCCCTCGTGCGGTCTCTGACGGCAATGTCCCAATCGCTGTACTTTCCCTGTTTTAAGCCTCCACATTTGAAGCGAAGAAATGCGACATTACCTTTATTAGCCTCAACGAATTGAGCTAAGCCCTCTGCACTGCGTAAATTCATTTCGAACTTGCTAAATCCCTCTCTACGACTTCGGAAGTTGGATGAGGGGGGCGGTCATTCGATAGATTCTTTTGAGCAGAAACTTCTGCAAGCCATAGATGCTAATTAACAACCCATCGACAAATAAAACCCAAGGCGGCCGAACAACCTGATGCCATCCATAGGCTCTTCGAATAGCGATCGACTCTGCATATTGTTTCTGGAGGATCAGCTCTTCTGAAACATTAGAACATTGTTGATGGCGAAAGCTCAAATTCATCCCATGAATTCGAAAATCGGCAAGAAGAGCATGCATGTAGGTAAATCTCTTACCCAGACTTGCCAGCCGATTATAGTATTCACCATCCATCACATAGCGGAAACTTTTATCGAGGTGGATTCCTTCGCCAATAATTGTTGAATTGCGATAAAAGGCCGCGGTCGAACCAATGTAACAACCCGCATAACAAAGGATGGATTTTTGAAAGGGGAAAATCGTCATCGATCGAAGGTACTGACCTTCCTTATCGATGAAATCCCACCCCCCATAGATCACGTCAGTTTCATCCTTGCCTTTGGCAAAATCCAGAACTGCTTTCAGGGCTCCAGGTTTAAGACGATCATCCGTATTCAACCACATGACCCACTTGCCTTTCGCTTTTGCAAAACCCTTATTAATCGCATCACTCATTCCCTCATCGGGCTCTTGCACGAATTTCGCGTGAGGAAAGTCAGCAACAACTTCAGCTGTTTGATCCGTCGAGCCCCCATCAAAAATCAGATGCTCAAAACTCACTCCTTTTTGGCAAGAGACACTCTCTAAGCACTCTCGAATAAAGTGCCCATAATTGTAGCTTGCCGTTACGATTGTAAAATCTAGCTGATGCCCATCAGCGGGCTTATTGGCAATCTGATGGTTCATCGATTCGCCTTGCTTTCTGAGGGGCGCTTTCTCATGGGAATTTTCGCTCATCTGCAGCTTGGGTTGATTCCTTCTCTAGGAAGAAGGACGCTTTTCTAAGCTCTCTTGATAAGCCTGATGCAATTCTTCTGCGACACGATCCCAGCTGAATTCTTTTGCTCTTTCAATGGCAGCAAGCTCAATAGAGGCCCATTGCTGACGCCGATCTTGGAGGGCTCCAATCGCATCAGCCAATGAAGAGATCATGGCCTCCCGTCGACCTGGAGTCACTTTTTGGCCACAGTCAGCGTCCACAATCATTCCCGGCCCTGCCCAATCCAGGCAGATTACCTGGCGGCCAAGGGCCAACGATTCGAGCACCGACTGTCCGAAGGCTTCATTGACCGCTGGATGGATCAAAGCATCCGAGCTCCTCATTTCTTGGTAAACATCCTCTAGAGTAGGCAACTTACCAAGAAAGCGAACCCGCTTCTCTAGATGGCGTTTTTTCACGAGTTTTTTCAATGACTGGCACTCAGGTCCCTCTTGAAGAATGGTCAATTCAACATCGAAACCCCGCTGAACTGCAAGGGCGACAGCATCGATCGAGAGATCGACCCCTTTCCAGTGAACAAGTCGGCTAGCACTCACGAGTCGAAGAGGCCCTTCAGGAGCGATGCCTTTTACTGGATGGCTGGCTACAAAAGCGGCGACTTCATCATTCCCGCAACCAGATTGAGGAACGAGTCGCACATCAGAAGCCCCCAATTCCATTAAGGATCGTACTGAGTCTGCCGTTGCTCCGAGTGCAACTGAACATCGCCTGTAAGTTTGACGAGTTGATTTAAGACCACAACCGAATCGGTAGAGAGCGGCACGTAATCGGTCTCGAATCCAGAGACGTGGCGCAAGATCACCGATCAGCTCAGGGGGGCTCATTTCTGCCCCCCCAACGGGTCCAACAACGAGGGGAATTCCAAAATTTGCCAATGAGGTTGCTGGGAGAATACTCCCAAAGGTCAAGTGATGGACCAAATCAACTTGATTGCTCTTCAGATACTCCTCCGCTGCCGCAAACATTTTGCCCTGCCAGAGTAGATAAAAGGCCTTGAGACCCCATGCGCCACGTTTTAGGGAAGAAATCCAGTCAGGCGGATCAACATAAATCCAATGCACATTTTTGACTCGAGGGTCTTCGCTCGCTTCGATGGCAGCGCGATGCCTTTCCCTCGTAATGACCGTGAGATCATAACCATACACCCCTGCCATAAAGGCAATAAGATTCCAGCCCACACCAGGTTCAGCGCCGCGGTTCGGCGCACAGGCGTAGGCAGAAATCAAGACCCTCTTTTGGGGTGGGCAAGTGATTGTCATTTTCAAATCCAATAAAAACTTGGAAGAACCAGTAAAACGAAGGTCTTAACTGGGGGCCGACAGGCTATTCAATTGGATTGAGTTTTCGCCAGCCTATTCTCAAGAACCTCAAGTTCTTGCGCCACATCAAGACCGAGCCGCGCTGAGCTGTAGGCCAAGCCAAATCCCATCCATAGTTCAAGCCGCTTCCAGCCACACTGGCTTAAATAGGTTTGAACATGCGGTTTGCGCGCCTGCTCCTCAAGGAAGTGAAGCAGACTCATTGCCGCGAATCCTCGAACGAGCCTCGCTTCGGCAATCAAGCCATGGATCAAATCCAAGCCACCGATCCCATCCTCATTCATCCATTCCCAGTCTATCGCGACAACTCCACCTTCATCATTACGGAGGTTCCACGGAGCAAAATCACCATGTATCATTGCTTTTTGGATCCTCAGTTCGCCGAGTTCACTTTGCAGCCTCATCGGTAAACTTAGAAAAAGCGGCTCCACCCAACCGATCGCTTTGACTGGCGAGTGCTCATCGATGAGCCATTCGTTTAAGAGCTCTAACACCGCTGGGTCGGTGAGACACCGAGGTCCCTGCTGAGCAAAAAACCTCGTTTGATAAGCCACCCAACGATCACCTTGCTGGAAGTTGAGAATCTCGGGAACTCCTCGGTAACGGGAGCAGAGTGTTTTCAAATGTTGTCCTTCTTGAACAACGGGCTCGAGGGTCTTTCCGATAGCCAACTTTGTCACCGTGATTTCTCCATCATCGCCGGAACCCAAAATCACACATCGAAGCCCATGCGCAGGATTACACCCCAAAAATCCTAGCTTTTGATGATTCTTCAGCCACGGAATCTCTCCTTGCCCACTTCCCTGCGTCTTCTTGAAGGCAAACCTAAAGCGCAGCTTTACCATGAGCTGATAGATCCAAACGATGATTTTAGCTCTCGCTTTCATCGGGCGATAAAGTGCTAAGACCTTACCGGCCAAATCAGGGTGCTCTGGAAGACCAAAGGCAATTCTTCCCCCTAAAGTCAAAATCCGAATCGACCGATGACCGAGAACAACCCGCTGCAGTTCAGGCAGTGCTCTTTCTAGATCTTGATCCCAACGGTGAAATAACATGGTCGTTATAGGCCTGCTTTTGAAAGACCTTGTTCGATTCGGCTGATGAATCTTGCGGGTGTGAAGCGCCCTTGAAAAAACTCGATCGCTCGTTGCGACGCACTTGTTGAGTCCTTGGGCTCCTGCCGGTAAGCTTGGATTGCGTCTGCAAATTGTTCGGGAGATTGGACGTCACACAAAGTCACGACATCACAATCACCGACCATGGCAGGGATGCCAGCCCAACGAGTGCTCACAATCGGCAAGCCAGCTCCTAAAGCCTCCATCAAGACGATTGGGGAAGCCTCCGAACGGTAGTGACTCGGAAAGAAAAATAAATCTGACGAGAAAAAAGCCTGCCATTTCTCGTCACCCGTTAACTGACCACAAAAGTCAACCCAATCACTTAAGTGATGTTCAGCGACAAAGGTTTCACATTCATTCTGAAATTCATGGTCCGACCACTTTCCAACAATCGAAAATCGAATTTTATTTAGACCCCGATCTTTAAGAGTTTTGGCAGTCCGTAAGATCTCCATAATTCCTTTGCCTTCCATGAGACTTCCGACATAGAGGACGGTAAAACAGTCGCTGCGTCTGATGCCCTCAGGGGCTCGTTCAGGAACTTCTGCCGCGCAGGGACACCATAACGATGCACGTGCCTCAAAGACTTCCTTTGCTGTGATTGTTTCCTGAGCGACTTCCAACGAAATATCGGCATTTTTATACGCAAGCTTTGCAAGCCAACTCCTAATTTTTGACTGGCGCACGTAGACTGGCAAACCACTCGCATGAAAAATGAAGGCCGTGCCTCGAGCCAACGATCGAGTGCGCATCAAAAAATAGATGTCGCGAATAAAAGGCAGCCAAGAAGCGCTTGCTGGAGGGTAAAGCATCACCATCTCAGGGTTCGCCTTCAATTTACGGCGAACTTCTCTGGTCAGGGCGAATAGATGGCTAATTTTTTTCCACTGGAACTTCCCCACTTCATCAATCCCCTCACTATATGCCATCCGCACCGAATCAATTTCCCAATTCGGCCACTCATGATCGATGAGCATCTTCGTCGCCACTGCTTGGCCATGCCAAGGTGGGGGGGTTTGGCCAACGATCAGAAGTTTCTTCTTATCCATGCTCTTTGTTTGGTTGAAAGACACGCTGATAGGCTTGCTGCATTGTGCTTCTTTTAATCTCCCAAGAATAATTTTCTCTTAAGCGTTCTCGGGCATGTTGACCGTGGGTAGGTAATAGCTCCCTGTGGTTTGAGTAATGCATGATGGCATCTCGTAAATCTTGGCAAATGCCTTCTTGAGGTTGGTCGACCTCTACTAACACTCCACAGTCTTTGGAGACACTCAGTGCAGGACCACCTCTCTTGAGCGCAATGGCCGGAAGGCCGAATGAGAACGCTTCTAAAATCGAAAGTCCTCCACTTTCGTAGAGGCTAGGAGCGACGAGCACATCATGTGACAAATAGATCTCTGGTAACTGGGGTCGAGGCACAAACCCTTGAAAGGTTACTTGCTGCTCTAATCCCATTTGAGCCACCAGACTCTTTAAATGAGACTCGAAAGCCCCGGTGCCCACCACCGTGACGATTGCCTGCTGTGCCGTAATCGAGCGCATGGCTTCGATCAAGAATTGCAACCCTTTTAAGAAGTGCAATCTGCCCACAAAAAGTAATTTGAGAGGCTCGCCTGAGGGGCTAAAAGAGCTCCGATATCGTTCCCTTGGAACCATCCCGACGGTGGGAAGAATCTCAACCGGAATCTGGTGCTGGTAAAACGCCTCTGCCGTTCCTGGAGTCGAGGCAAAGGCGATTCCGCCAGACCGCCTTGAGGGGTCAATCCAGGGTAATAAATCAATCGCCAGACGAGTGCTCCAATTCCGTATTCTTTCACGCATGGCTGAGCTCCATGCACCAGAATGCTTCAAGAGATGATCCGGGGCTGTGTCCGCTCCTCCCACTGGCCCCCAAATCACGGGCCTTGCCCCCAAAAAGACAGGCATGCGAAATGACGCAAAGGTTACGTGATGAATCAAATCCACCGCATGCTCTTCAACGAGCTCTCGCACTCTCTTTCGCAAGCTCCACTGCCACAGAGTATAATAAGGAAGCATGAGCCATGAGAAACGTCGCTTCAATCGGCGAAAAGGGGCCCAAAACTCATGATAGATGAAGGTCACGCCCTCACAGACTCCCGGATTTTGTGCTAAAAACGGCTCAATGTGCTTCCGGTTTTTTTCTTGCGTGAGCACGACAATCTCATTGTCACGAGACATTAACTCAGCCCAACGCCAGCCGACTTCTGGCTCCGAACCTTCCTCAGGTTCGCAAGCAAAAGCCGATATTAGGACTTTTATTCGCCGTGTTTCTTCCATCCGTGATAACGAGCAGTACGAGTCACTAAAAATTTCATGACGTCCTCAGTTGAAGACGCTTCTAACCAACAACCGATACTTTTTAAGAAAAGGCGCCGAAATAACCCGGTCTGTTCACGCCGTGTTAAAATAAGATCCGAACCAAACACCTTGAACATGGAGCAACCCGAGCGGTGAATCTTTCGGAAAGCTGGACCAAGCTCTGACTGGATCGTTGTTGGTTGCTCACCGATCCATTCGATCCAAAGTCCACGTGGCGTTAGCACGCGCCTTACCTTAAGGGCAATTTCGGCCGGCGACCACTGCCGCTTTACCAATGCCCGACGGATCTCACAGAAACATTTCGCAACCTCATCTTCACTCCATCCTCGCAGATGGATCCCCCAACGTGTTTGAAGCCAAGCTTTCAGGGTGTCTCCTTCGGTGGCCCAGAGCTCAGCGAGTTCGTCCATCATGGGCGCAGGAGGCTTACTCTTCGCTGCCGCTTTGACAAACCGGTAAGTCAATTCGATGGAGGCTTCGCTTGCAAAACCTCCCCAGTCCAAATGACGACTCCCTCGAAGTAAATCCGCCTTGGGAAGAACAAGATGACCTTGAATCCGGTAATCCAAACAAGCATCCAGCATCAAAAACTGAGTTTTCCCATCGCCCCCCGCGCAAATGAGATACGCCGCAGATTGCTCGTGCTCTAGGATTTGCAGAATCTCCCAACTCTCGCGCTTGAGGATGTCATGAAGGTGACGATACAAATCATCCAAACTTTTAGCATTCGAACAAAAATCGATGTCACCCCCATCTTCAAAATCAAAATGGTGCAAAATCACGCTCGCTATCCCCTGCTCATTCAGAGAGCAGAAGACTTTGCGGGCAACTTCTAAAGAATCTGTCATTGCGTGATTGCGCTACGACTTTGCTTGTCGGGCACTGACTACTCACCAAAACCTCAGCCTTTGCTTGGCTGAGATCGTTTCAACTCAGATCAAAAAAATCCCGTTACGCCAGCACAGGAACCGTTTCTAAGGCCTCTATTTTTTCGGCCTCTTCTTCAACCTCTGCAACGTGATCTCTCACCGCAGTTTCGATCACCTTAAGGAGTCCGGCGCTCAAGATTAATGTGGGTAAATCAACATCGTATGCTCCGTAGATAAAAATAAACTTGAGGGGGATATACGCAGCCGTAATCGCAAAAAACCCGACAACCATTTGCAACCTCTGAGACTCGCCGTAGCGAGTGATATAGTTCCAGATTTTGACGTATCTCACCGCAACAATCACCGCTAAAATCACAAATAGAACCATTCCCACAAGCCCCGTATATTTTGCCGCAGAAAGCGGACCACTGTGGGTCGCCCCCGTGATCACATAATACTCTGCCATTTGCTCAGGAGTCGCCGCATTGGTACGGTCAAGATAACCAAAGTATTCCAATTCACTTTTCGCAAAGCCGAATCCATCGCCGATCCACCAATTCTTAATACTATTTCCTCCCAGCACGGTTTCCCACATCTCCAAACGCCAATCAATACTATTAGCCGCGTCGTCAGACACTCTTGTGTCCCAGTTACCCGGAAGGAATGAAAGAGTTCGCTGAACCCGATCAGGCAGCGGGACAATCTGTTGAATGGCGATGACACTGCCGAGTAACAAGAATGCGACCATGAAACATGCCAGAATTCCCCGACCTCGAATCCACAACCAGCTGGCAAAGACGAAATAGAATCCCACCGCCAGAATGGCACTCCGAAACCCCGAAACAAGAGCTGCAACTGAAGCGATGCCTAACAAGAGCAGTAAGCCCCATCTCCGTGGAAGAATCACCACGAGAGGACAGCAGCAAGCACCGACAAAGGCAGCTCCAGCAAAAGCGATTGGTCGCATGAAGCTTGCTCGCCCAATACTTTCTTGTGGAGCAGCCGCAGTAGGATCAAGAAGCTCAGTCATATTGGGCATAAACCCGCTATAAAACTGATACATGATAATCCCTGTAAGCGGGGCAAAATAGGCGATCGTGCCCCCAACTCCGATCACAATTGCCGAAATGAGGGCCCACTTTGGAAGTTTCTCGACAACCGAAAGCTTGGGTTTCTGATTCGCTAACATCAAATAGCCAATAAAGGCGACACCAATCTCAAAGTACGGACGCGCTCCCACATTGGCACCACTCGTAAATGCAGCCACACCCACAGGGTTTCTCGCATATCCAATGATGATCAGCATCACTGTGAGAAGCAGCACACCATCAATCGAATCCGCTTTAAGATTCCATTTTTGCTTCCTTGAGGCAACGGCAAGAAACCATGCGGACACGGCAAAACCGACCGCGAGATTTGAGACCGAGAACGGCAAAGGCAGCAGAGAAATTCGGCCAGACCAACTCGCAAAAACTGGAACCAAGACCCAGATATGCTCTCCTAATCCAACGAAGAGTAGCACCACAACCAAAACACTCACCGCAATGATTGCCGTTAAGGTATCCTCTCGTCCAACTGCTGAACCAAGGAAAATTGACACAAGAACGACGAGAAAGATGACAGTCGCAAATGTTACGGTTTTCTGAGTATCCATTGATAATTGCTAGTTTTCGCTTCGTTTCTGTTGGGCACGATGCAACCCGGATGTTTTATCCCAGTCAAGATCGCAAAATCTTGCTTTTTACTGGTCCAAAAATCGACCGACCGACAGACCTCAACATTTCGACGAGAGCTGACGCGCGTGTGTTATATCGCGCGTGGAGACTGCGGTCGATCACAATGCGGTTAAACCCCCGTTGCGCCAACTCACGATGCAAAGTGACATGCTCGCACCAAACTTCCACTCGGGAATCATCATTTGGTTCAGCGCGGTATCTTAATCCTTGCAAGCTTTCAGCTCGATAGAGTGCTAATGCATTAAATGCGCTCTCAACATAGACGAGCTCCTGATGACTCAGGTCCTTGTCTACTTGCTGCCGACCTCCCCGAATACTTGCCTCCGTGCAGGCTCCTTGCTGTCCAAGAGCTCGGTAAGCGAAAAGATCAAAATAGAGATCCTGGGTAAATCCAACTTTGCACCTCCCATTAGCCGTGGCGACATCCCACTGGGCCGACTTTTCAAGTGTGCTCAGGATGCTCTCGGGGCAAAACGACTCAATGTCCCAATCAAGCATGATCACCCAATCGATGCTCTCTAACCCAATCTCATTCTCGATGAGCTCAAGGTATTTATTGCGATAGTCGGAAAGTTTTGAAATACGGTGATGAGAATAAGAGGGATTAACCCCACTTGAAATCTTGATTTTCTTAGGCGCAGTCACCGTTCCAAAATCCGAGATGTCAATGATCGCTGTCGGGTCTCGCTGCTGGAGCGCTCTCAAAACTTCCTTGGTATCATCTTTGCTATCGTTCTCAACGAGGACAAACCTCAATGAGGAGAATCGAGAACGCATGTCTTCGACTCTTTTTAGGTTCCGAGCAAGATGGCGCCCACAGTCCCTCACAATTCCACAAAATACCACCTTGGCATCCTTGATGGGCTTAGAAGTCATCGGTTTTGAAATCTCCTTCATTTTAAACTCAGGATTCGATCTAAATACGCGAGAGAAAGTTGTTGATGCTTCCTCAAGGCCTCCGTGGTCTCAAGGGAAATTCCTGATTGAAAAAAATCATCATCAAAATCGTCCGGGCAATGAGTCAGCCGTTGACCGAGTTGGTATCTCTCTCTCAAATCAACCATCCTAGGCGATCTCCATTCCTGACTATAATACCCAAAAAATGGCCGCCGATGTTTCATCGCAAAAATGACTCCATGGAAAGAGTCTGTGATAAAGAAGCTCGATCTTTTAATGAGTTCAACCCATTCGAATGGTCCCATCCCATCGAGAATTCGGTCGGCCCACCCAAGCTCATGATATCCATCGAGCGTGAGGCGGATGGCGACCACGGGAAGCGAACCGTGAACAGCTTGTGCCCGTTGGATGATCCGATGCATCCCACCTTGCGGTTCATCCCCTAGGACATAGGTCAACAGATAGTTTTCTGGGAGGTTTAAACGATCAATTTTGCTTTCATCTGACTCTAAATCAATCAACAGGGTGGGATCGGCAACAATCTCAGCTTTCCGGCCACACAAGTCAGAAACCAAATCATAAGAAAACTGATTTCTCACGCTGACGAGGTCGAGCTCATTAATCCATTGCCTCACCTGACTGATCTGAAAATCTGGCTGCTCTCGAGAAGTGCAGCACGGAGCATAACTTGCCTTAAATCCATGATAATCTTTCCCAAAATGTAAGAAATAAGGACTGGGTCGATCAAACCTCCACACTTGGTCACTTCCCGTAATGATGTGAGAGTAATTAGGCGCAATTCGAGAAACGTCCTCTGAGCTCTCACAATGGGTAGAAAAAGAATAATACCGATCACGAAATCGACTAAAATTACGCTCGGTTTGGGCCCCACTTTTGAGATCAACCCAACGTTTCTTCAGAGCTTTCGAGATCCCATACTTGCGCAACCCCCAGCCACGAAGCATCGAACGCTGAACATTGTAGGGTGAATAATCAATCGTTTCGACGTGATGGCCTCTTGATCGAATCACCTCATTGAGAGAAGCGCACTGAAGGGCTGCTCCAAAATTATAGTTATTATGAAATGTGGTAATTCCGATCATGCTGCATGCTTTCTAAAACGCTCTAGAACGCGGCTTATCCAATTCGAAACCTTTCTTCTTTCTTCTCTTGTCACACCAAACTGAAACACCAAACCCAACCAAATGAGAGTCAGTATGGCAGCAGACACGATTAAACTAGTCCAAGTAACAGGATTCCAGAGTCTGATCATTCCATGCCCCACAAGGGAGACCGCTGCAAGGAGGCTTACTGGAACGAGATAACTTTGGAGAAAATAGGTCACTGGGCGAATCCCAACCAAACGTGCTGTATACCAAATCAAAATCGGTCTTCGGCAAATTGAAATGACAATGGTGGCAAGGATCACACCAAAAACCCCTAAGTCGGTATAGCCAACGAAATAGACACTCAATCCAAAGTTAAGAAGTGCGGTCGGGAGCATCGAAATCACCAGAAAGTTGAGCTTTTTCATTCCAAATAAGACTGACCACTGAGTCCCTCCCGCGGCAAACGTCAGATAATCAATCACTCCAATTCCAATCATCAGCTGAGCCACCAACCCCCAACTTTCAGGAAGTGCGTCTCCTAGCCAGAGTTGGGCAAAAGGATTCGCATAAACGATCACCATCACAAAAAACAACCCTCCAACAATCATGGTGTAGCGAGTGCCTACAGTAAGAATCTTTCCCACTTCATTGATCTCTCCTTTGACAAAGACGTCTGTTGCTCGCGGGCAAAGCTGCTCGGCGATTTTAGTTACAAATGGCTTTGTAGCCGCTGAAACTTTTGAAGCCGAATTATAAAGGACAAGGCTTAATGGAGTAGAGAACTTGGCAAGAATGAGTGGGTCTGCTTTTTCACTAAATAAGGTTGTCAACTTGAGGAGCGAAACTTTGCTACTGAGGCCCAGCAAGGCTTTGCATTTTTCGATAGTGACTGCCTTGAAAGAGATTCCTAAGGGGCCGTGTTCTTTCCTTCCCATAAAGAAAATGACAAATCCTATCGAAAAGTGACTGAGTAATTGTAACTGCGCCCAAACAAATGCTTTGTCCTCTGAAATGGGAATAAACAACCACAACAAGAGTGCCGTGCCAATTGACGTGGATGCCGTGACGATACTGGAGAGATCAAAGCGCTCATAGGAAACTAAAACACTCATCAACGCTTGGTTTAGAAAGCCGATGAGAATCATTCCAATTCCATAGAGCCGACAAATAAAAACCGCTTTCGTAGATGGATTAGTTTCATCAACAATGGCACCTACCAGGGCTTCAGCCCCAAAATAGATACCAGCCGAACAAAGCAACCCAAGGATGGCATAGATCGCAATTCCTGAACTTAAAAGTTCACTGAATTCCTGTCGTTGATCATTTGCTCTCGCTGCAGATAACTCTCGTGAGAGGGAAATGCCCACTCCCATATCTACCAATTGAAAAGCCCCAACAACCGCGACTAGAAAAAGGACTAACGAATAACTCGTTTGGCCCATTTCCCCTAAAAGAAAGGGAATCATTAAAAACCCAATGAGCCCGATAGAAATCGATGAAGCCCATCCCGCGAGAAGGTTTTTAATGATTTTTTTCATACAGAAATGAAGGGTCAATCAACCTACTCAACCTTGATCAAAACATCGTCTAGCGGACGACGCTCAGACCTTGCAAACTTGATGTGATCTTTCAAAGAGCCCACAGCGATCAGTGCGATAATGTTATGGCCCGGATCAGCACCAAGAAGACTTCTTGCCTCTTCATCAACCGCCGTACTCACGCACCAATTCAGTGGGCAAGCTCCCAAGCCATTGGCATGCAAACACACTAATAAAGATTGCAAAAAGATTCCACCATCTACCCAACATTCGTTGCGCTCTCCAACCATATAAAACTCCGACAGATCAACTGCGACCACGAGTAGTCGGCTGATCTGATCGGCAAAGCCTCGCGAGCCCCCTTGGATCTGACAAAGTTTGCTGATCTTCTCCGGCTTCGAGAGCGAATAGACTTTCCACGGCTGCCGGTTGCAGACAGAAGGGGCCCGCATCGCTAATTGAATACTTGCGCGAATCAAATCATCACAAACAGGTTCATTCGAGAACTCCCTGATGCTATGACGTGAGTGGTAAAAGGAGGCGAAATCGAAATCTAAAGTCTTTTGATGGTCCTCTTTGCTAAGGAAACTGATCGCATCTACCTTTTGATTGATCCCATCGGGGTAAGCTTCACCAAGGATGATTTCAAATCGTTCGCGTGCTTTCAAAAGTTTTGCATCCTCCCCATATCGTTCAAAATAGGCATTCAAGGATAAGACGGCATCTTTAATGGTCCAATCAGGACCATGTCTTGAGAGATAATCCGTTAGGAGATCAACCAATCGATCAACAATGGCGACCCCAAAAGCTGGCTTAGGATTCGGTAAAGCGAGCCCCTTTTCCAAACGGTGATAATCAATCGCGATCAAAGAGCGAAGATTCTCTTTGCGACCTCGGTGTGAGACCATGCTCGAATGGCTTAGAAATCTTTTTGCATCCCGATAATAGACGCTACAAAAAACTTTCAACTTAAGAAGCTTATAGATCAGTTGCTTTAATGGTTGTGGAGCAAGTTTTTTGAGCCGTTGAATCATTGAACGCAGAGTTTGAGATTAATTCGAAGCAAACTTTTTTAAATACACGTCTTTGAGGCTTCGAGTTTTCCGAGCGAGAAACTTCTCAAGAAGTTCAAAAACGATGATCCCGGCAATCACAGAAAAGAAAGCCAAGAGGATCATCACAGGCATGATTCCTTCTTGGACGCGCTCTCTATTCCACTTACCGAAAATGATTAATCCATGGTGAATGACCGAGGCGTGGATGAGATAAATCGAATAAGACGCTCGACCTAAGTATGCCAATAACCGAGGAGTTTTGATCCAGTTTTTTTTCTCTGCCCAGACAAAGAACAAAAGGAGAAGCTGGATTAATAAGGCTCTGGAGAGACGCTCGAATCCAAGTTGGCCGCCAGAATCAACCAAGGCGAAATAAAGCATCACCGCCAACATGATTCCAATTTGAATCCCTGCTAGCAGCAGAAGGTGCCTTCTCGAGTGATCCTCCAAATACTTGATGAGCAATGCGGCTCCAACACCGGATAAAAAATACCACCTTAGTTGATGAAAAACCCAACCCATCATGGCTTCGCTCTGGTGATGAGAGAACTCGATGAGTGACTGAACAACCAAAAAAAGGATGAAGCCGACAGCACTTACTTTTCGATCGACAACGAGAAAAACCAGAAACAAAAGGTAGAAGAAAGCCTCATGAACAAGGGTCCATCCCACCATGATAATAGGAGGCTCGTCGAAATCTAAAAACAAGAGGGAGGTCACCACTTTGGTAGTCGTGATTCCCGCTCCGCCATTGAGTATGATCGCAAAGACGACTTGGGCACAGGTCAAAACCGCATAGAGCGGCCAAATCCGTGCCCACCGTCTCCAGAGGTAGTGAGGACCTTTTTCTGGCCGACCTAAGTCGTCAAAATGGGCGTAACAAATGACAAATCCACTCAGACAAAAAAAGAGATGAACGCCATATTTCCCCCAATAGGTATATGGGTCTTGGCCATCAACATATCCTTGTAACGCCGCAATCGAGCCCGCATGAAAAACAATCACCGCAAGGGCTGCGAGACCTCGAAAAGCCTCAAGAGAGGTAAATCGTTGGTGAGTTGTTTGAGAATGGATCATAGGTAAAAGACCATTTGATTAGTGAGGATTGACCTCCACCTCTTCTGGCAAGGTTGCCATTCGACTTCCTCGGTTTCTCAACACTTTTGCGGGATTGCCAACGGCGACTCCAAACTGGGGAATATCTTTGGTGACCACACTACATGCTCCAATGACCGCGCCCCGCCCGATGTGAACGCCAGGGAGAATCGTAACTCGCGTTCCAATCCAGACATCGTCCTCGATAATCACTTTTTTTATGGGTGGCTCAGGTTGCAATCGAATTGGCGTGTCAGGATCTTCAAATTCATGGCTGGTCGTCATGATCACCACTTCTGGCCCCATGATGACATCTGA
>JALRJZ010000014.1:0-7728 GCA_023261045.1 Akkermansiaceae bacterium | reverse complement strand
CTTGTTCGCCAAGCTGTGACCGGCTGCCGACTTCGAGAGTGCTCCCCCGACCAAAATAGCAGTTTCTTTTCACAATCACACCGTCTCCGCACTTTCTAAAGATCCCTTTGACGAGAAGGCCCCTGAAAAAATACCCCAATCGCCAACCTGGGACGGGCTGTGTTGGAAAATGTCTTCCCAGTAAATAGTAGACCAACAAATAGAGGACTCGGTGAAACTTTTTCATGCGTTTGAAAACTCTACTTGTGGTGGGTATAAAGAGAGTTTGTTGTCTTTTGAGCAACTGCTTAGATTCATCAGATTTTGCCTTAACAGTTAATACTCGACTCGCACACGAACAAATTGTTTAGGAGTCGATTGACTGAGCTCTCGCGAGACAACAACGGTTTCGTGTTCTGGAAGTTTTGGATCCGAAAAAACGGATTCATGGATTTCAGATGGCTGCTCCCAATGCTCTAAATCACCTGAAAACTCGACGAGGTAATCAATATCTGAAGCTGCCGAAAATCTTTTGAACTCAACGGCCAGGCGCCGGGCAGAAGCGGTGTCTAAGAGAATCAGTTCTGCTTCATGATGGGATGCATCGTCGTTTGGATTACTTCCAAAGGCATATTCTAGAAGATTCGTGACCCCATCTTGGTCCGGGTCATCGTTAAAGTCACGCTGCTGATCGTTCGAAAAGTTGGTAATCGCCCAGTCCTCGTATGTCTTGAGATTTGAAGGAGGAATTGAAAGTTTGACCAATGCACCCTGTCCTTGATCACCGTAGAGGGTTAGAGCAACTTCCCCGGCTTCCGTTAACTCTGAGACGACAAGGTCACGCACTTCTTTGAGCTCTAATTGGCCAAAGAAAAACAAGTCACCCTTGCCTACAATTCGACGAGCCTCACGATCTGGTTCTGCTAAATAATAAGCGAAATCGTTGCTCTCATTGATGCCATTTCCATAATTAAGAGTGGCTCCAAAAACGACTTGTCCTAATTGATTAATCTGTGGGCTGCTAAAAGATCGATAGGTGACTCCTCTTGCCGCTCCTGGCACCTGTTGCCCTGTCCGTGCAAGGACTCTGGGAGCAACACCCTTCGCAAGTTTCCGACAGAGAACTTGGCCTCTCTCCTGATCGGATTGCTCACAATGAGCAATAAACGCCAGATGATTATTGTGTGCTGAAACGGGTAATTCAAATGCGGTATAATGGGCGGCTGGGTAAACCCCACCAACCCGCTCCCCAGATTGGGCAATGAGCTCGAAATCCCCCTGAGAGCTTGCACGGCAGAGTGCGGTCTTTGATTCTTCATTAACCCTGAACTTTATCCAAACCGGAGGCTGGTCACCGGGGTTCTTTGCCAAACCTCGTAGTTTAAGAATTCTAGCTCCGAAAATTCCAGGTATCTGATCGCCTGTCTTTAAATAAAGCTCCTCAGCTCCCTCCACCGCGGCAATCAATCGATCGCCTTCGGTGTCATGAATAATCGCGCGAAAATTGTCTGTAGAAGGGGCCGCTGCTGAAACGAAGCCACTGAAAGGAATCAGCTCACCGCTGGCAGGAGAATCATAATCCTCAGGCGCGACAATGGGCTCTGGGGTCATGACCGAATCTGACGAATCAACGTATTCTGAAACTCGGAAAGCCATTTTACGGTAGGCTAATGGGGTGCTCTCCTCAGTTTTTTGTGTGAGTGATTGGTAGGTTAGACGATCAAAACGATCGAAATCCAAATCTCGAAACCGCTTCTTCTGATAGCTTGTCGAGCCCTCATTCTCACTGACAAGAACTCCTCGTGTGGATCGGTCAACGATCCATAAATTCTCAGCATCGTTGGTAACGGCAATCACTTGCTGATTCTTACCGTTCACATTGAGAGTATTCACTTGTAGCGAGGCCAAAAATGCGACGCGCCCTTCCGAACTGATGACAGGGTCTTCAAATGATTCAAATTGAGTCCCATTTACCCGATTGCCAGATGGCTCGACAAAACTTGCGACCATAGCGCCGTGAGTTGCTACAACCCTGAACTGATGATCCACAAATGCGAGAATTGCGGCTTTCTCGGAGCCATCCTCAATGATCGAACCACGATAACAAAGTTCGCCATTTTGATTGATGGATGCTTTGCCAAGTTGGCCAATTCTCACCTGTGGATCGTTCTGAATCATGGCCCCTTGAATGGCAATGATCTCAGTCTCAAACTGCTGCGCAGCAACAGGAAGGAACAATCCTGTCGCGAACATGAAACTCTGAAAGCGAACGTTCATGCCTTTAGAAAACCGAGTGATTGATGTGATTGCTCAGGGATTCTTAGAATACTCTCGACCGACTGACTGGGGATGTGGAACCAGCGCTCTAACACTGTTCGATACACTTGCCTAAAATCAACCACCGGCGCCATGCTGTGATTCATGATCCTCTGATCTTCAATGAGTTTTGGCATTTCACCAAAAAAGCCAGACTCCAAGGCTCCCCCTGCCAAGAAAATTGAGCCCGCAGCACCGTGATCTGTTCCATGATTCCCGTTTTCGGGGATCTTGCGGGAGAACTCACTATAACTCATTAAGAGAACCCGATGCCATTGCCCTTGCCTTTTCATCTCACGAGCAAAGGCACCAATGGCCTCATCAAAATCAGCAAGAAGAACACTATGGCGCCCCCTTAAAGGACGGCCAGCGCTATCTGTGACATATTGATTATGATGCGTGTCGTAGCCACCTTGCACCGCGAAATATGTCGATGCCGTTGCTCCCCCATTGATGTAGCTCGCAATATTTGCAAGATCTCCCCCAATCGCAGAATTGGGGAAGTCTCCCACGGGGCGGCTTAGGTCACTGGCTTCCAACATTTTTTCGACAGAAGAAGCTCCTTGGAGCGCGACATCCAAGGAAGCTCGGACATAGTCGAGGACGAGGTGATGGTCGGCCGGTTGACGCTGACTCATTTCTCTGAGCCAAGTCATCGAAAGAGCATCATCGAAGCCCTCAGGAACTAGCGAGGATCCAAGATCAGATTGAAATTTGAATAAGGCCGGTGACTTCATCGTCAATGACGACAAAAGGTTTTTACCACGGAAATTGAGAGATGACCTCTCCACCGCCTCAATGCCAACAAAAGATCCGTCACATTCATCCCCACTGCACTGGTGATCAAAGAATCTTCCCAGCCAGCCACTTTCCGCAAGCGCTTCAGTACTCCCGCTCGCCCAGATATCGATGTTTTTAAAATGCGAGAGCTGGGGATTTTCGTAACCGACTCCATTGACAATAGCTAGTTCGCCGCTGTCCCATAGATTTTTTAATTGGACTAATGAAGGATGGAGTCCAATCCCATCATCTAGTGGTAGGACTTCAGAATGGTGCAGACCCAAATTGGGGCGAGCGGTATAATAAAACTCACTTTGATCCGTGTCATAAGGCACCACTGTATTTAAGCTATCATTACCCCCAGCCTGGTGAATCAACACAAAGATCGGCCCTTCTTGACCAGAACCTTCTTGCGCTGAAGCCAAGTCAAAAAGTGACCCAAGACCACCCGCCAAACCAGCGCCCATCACGCCATTTAGAAATCCTCTCCTTGAACAACACGATGGGTGCTCATCAAAGGTTTCTGGGTTTGAAGTATTCACCATCACTTCTCTCTACTGAAGTTGAAACTCAGGCAGAGCGATCATCATTCGGATCAACTCCCTCAATAGAGTCTGATCATCGAGTAAGCGGTAATCTCTCTCATAGAGTTCAATGAGCAGTTGCCTTTGTTCAGAGGAAATCAAATGCATTGGCATCAATCGTTGATTCAACTCATCGATAACCAACCCAATATTCTCTCTTCCCATCAAATGGCGCGGCACAAGCTCATGAAGATCAAAATCACTCGGAACCGGTTCGTGAACAATCGAGCGCTTCGTGTAATCATTCGCGGCAGGCAAAAATTGTTTGGTTTCCTGCGTCCAAAGCAGGGGCATGTTCGTACGCGCGAGAAGTTTTTCAGGACCAATCCAGGCATTTCCCACACCAACCGGTTCGGGCCAACCAGCAATGCTAGGGGGATACATTGGATTGTATCCTAAGCGATCAAGTAAAACAAAAGTGAGGGTCGGAGAAGGGGCCTTCACTCCAAGAGATTTTAGACAAGAAACGAAATAGTCTGCTCCATCTTTGATCTGATTTCCGATGACAGAATCATCATAAAATGCGGCCGAAGTGAAAATGTCTTTCAGCAAGGGCCTCATCTCATAGTGGTGAACCTCCCTCCAACGATCCCCCAAGTCTTTTATCATTTCCATGGGAGGATTGGGCGAAACAAAATAGCGCCAGAGTTTCCATGAAAGATAATGTCCACATGCGGGATGATTAAAAATCATCTCAATGATTTCCTCTCCATGATCTTTACGAGCGTCTTGGTCATCGGGGCTAAACCCGGTGAGCGTTTGGCCAAGGAAGGTTTTTTCGAGAGTATCAATATAATAATAGTAAGTGGAAGGCCCCTCGGGATCTGGTGGCCATGTTGGCCAAACCTCTTGGTTTAGATAAGGCTTATAGGGCCAATCTTGAGGATGTTGTGTATCGGTTTTACGCCCAGTAAAAGCACGGGAAACGGCGACAACATCTTCTTCGGTATATCCACCCTCAACGCCCATCGTAAATAACTCGAGGAGCTCTCTCCCAAAATTCTCGTTAAGCCGCCCACGTGAGCTGGAACGCATATCCAACATCCACATCATGGCCCCATCCCAAGTCAGTTCAGAGATAAAATCGCGAAAGTTCCCTAGAGCATGACGCCGACAAAGATCAAAATGCTCAAAGAAATAAATAAACTTATTCTGGTGTAAAAGAGGTCTTGAATCGACCGGCGCATGATCGACAAAAAACTTAAAGAGCTTTGCTCCAAGAGGGTTCGCATTGAGCAACTGGTTGGCATACCAAGCGGTAAAACGATCTTCAGAATCATTCGGAGAACCCGTCGGCCCACCTGAGGAAATATCTTGGCCATCCCACCACTCTGGAAATGGAAACTCATCCCAATCATCTTGCCCATCGACGATGAACGAGACCGCAGCTTCTACGCCTTCTTTTTTACCTAACTCATAAACCTGGGCACGGTCAACGGCACTCGACCACATCCATGAGCGGCTCAAAAGATGACGAGCTGTTTTATGACTCCAAGAGGAATCTGGGAGCTTCTCAAGCATGATGAGTTTTTCTCATCGAAATTCCCCTTCGAAGCAGGGGTGGCGTCTACAAGATCATTCCCGCTGCGACCGTTTCATTTGTTCCTGCATCAATCAGAACAAAGGAACCAGTCTGGCGGTTCATATTATAGGCGTCATAAAAAAGTGGAGCTGCTGTTCGGATCGACACTCGTCCGATTTCATTGAGGGCAAAGCTGGTGTTTTCTTCCTCTTTTCTCAGCGTGTTAATATCCACCTTGTAGGCGATTTTTTGGACAATGGCCTTCGTCTCCCGGGTGGTATGACGGAGGATAAACTTACCGCGAGGATTCAGTGGTGTTGTCGAAAACCAACAAATCATCGCTTCAATATCTTGCCCTTGTTGGGGCGGATTGTTCGCTTTAACCAGCATGTCTCCACGAGACATATCGATCTCATCTTCTAGGGTGAGAGAAATCGATTGAGGGGCAAATGCCTCTTCAAGTTCCCGATCGTCTTGGTAAATCTTTTTTACCTTTGTCGAGAATCCTGATGGAAGAACAGTCACTTCGTCTCCTGGCTTAAAGACACCCCCGGCTACGCGACCTGCAAATCCTCTAAAATCGTGGAACTGCTCGCTTTGTGGACGAATGACCCACTGAACAGGAAAGCGGGCTTGCACGTGATTTTCATCACCACCAACGTAAACGTTTTCGAGGTGATAGAGCAAACTTGAGCCTTCAAACCACGACAGATTCGCAGATTTCTCAACGATGTTGTCTCCATTAAGTGCGGAAATCGGGATCGGCGTGATATCAACAATATTATCAAGCCGTGAAGCAAACGCCTTATAATCGGCAACAATCTCGTCATAAACTTCCTGACGATAATCTACGAGGTCCATCTTATTGACCGCGACAACCACATGTTGGATTCTCAACAAATTGGCGATGAAAGAATGCCTTTTGGTCTGCTCAATGACTCCCTTGCGAGCATCAATGAGAATGATTGCAAGATTCGCCGTCGAAGCACCCGTGACCATATTGCGCGTGTATTGAATGTGGCCCGGCGTATCAGCGATGATGAACTTTCGCTTCGGTGTGGCAAAATAACGATACGCCACATCGATGGTAATCCCCTGCTCACGTTCAGCTTTCAACCCATCCGTCAACAACGCTAAGTTGACATTCTCATCTCCTTTTTTTCGCGACGATTCCTCGATCGCTTCGAGTTGATCTTCGAAAATTGATTTGGAATCGTACAAAAGTCGACCAATCAAGGTTGACTTGCCGTCATCAACCGAACCCGCAGTGGTAAATCGCAGTAAATCCATAAACTAAGTTTCGCTGAAATGATTAATTATTTTGTGGGATGAGCTTCCCTAGAGATGTGAATGGTTTTTGTTGTTCCTGTTTGGCGAATGATGCTTCAACCCGTCCGTCTTTGCCGTAGCGCTCGACAAGATAAGTGGTAAAAGCAACCTGCTCGACTTTGAGGTCTCTGAGAAACACGGCCTCTCCTGCTGCGTTGGCAACGGAACTCCCCGGGCGGACCTGGAGATAAAACCGGAGGTGGTGATGTTCGTTTAAGGACTCTGAGGAGAGTTTAACCGCCGTCCACTTACCCGTTGTGTTCAAGTAAGTATTCTCAATGGGAGCTCCAAAACCTTGGTGCCACACCAACCCAGTGATCTCGCGGTTTGCAGAGGGAAGATAGTAAGAAAAACTCAGCTCGTAAGTTCCAACATCGGTTTTAGGTGGAAGAGCATTCGCGATTGCAGCGTTGGGGTTTTTTGAGTTTCTGGGTACAGTGATTTTGAGGCCACGTTCTCCATCAGCCCCCTCTGCATTGGCATCGAGGTCAAGATCAGCAAAACTCAACGCGCCCGTTTTGCCATTGGTCAATGCATTGTCATAAATCACCCACCTATCGGCATCATACCCCTTTGCCCCAATAAACTCCCCTAACACTTTTGCCTTCGTTGCGCCTTTCTCTTTTTTCCCTCCGGTAATTTCCGTGACATTTTCAACCGGGCTATCCATGCTTATTTTCCCCCGTTGATCGTATTGCACGATCACTTCAATCTCGTCGCCAAAACGTCTAATGCGGTATGCGGCGGGCGAGGCACCGTTGCTCCCTGCCTGAGCGAGGAGATCCAAAGCGTCTTTGACGACGGGCTCGAGTCGGATTTCCTTAAGAGCCTGGCTTGCAGAAGTGGCCTCCTCAATTTGCCCTGCCTTCGTCAGCTCATCGATGCGCTTCCTGAGGGCCTCTTCCATAATTTCAGCGATTTGGACCAATTTTTGAGCAAAGTTTTTTGCGCGCTCTAGATGGGCTCGATCGTAGAGCCGACGCGCCGCAGTAAGCTGCTGGGGGGCACTAGAATCTAAGGTCGGTAAGGGCCAATTCTTCTTTTCGATTTCTTCTTTTTCTTCCCGAATCGTGAGAACGTCTTGCAACCTTCCGGCCTTTTGAAAACTCGCTTCTGTTTTTGATAACGACTTGAGATAACTCACCCTCAATTGATCCAAAGAATTTTCTTGGTCCGTTACGATGCGCGAGATTTGAGCCCGGTAAGAAGCCTGCAAAT
>JALRJZ010000149.1 GCA_023261045.1 Akkermansiaceae bacterium | reverse complement strand
CTTTTTACCAATCACCTCAAGTTGATCTCCTTCAACGATTAGAGCGACATCTTCATCGATTCCGATGCCGAGTAAGTCTTGTCGGTTAAACTCTTGTCGCATCTGGCTTTTGGGATCTTCGAGTAATTCAATGAGATCTTTTTGCCTCTGGCGGGCGACCACATGTTGATCAATCGCGGTGTCCTTTAAAAAAGCAAATCCTCGCTGAACGTCACCAATCATGATGGTGTTTCCACTGGTGTCTCCCCTTGCGAGAAATGATCCCTGAATCGTCGCTCCTGCTGATGATCCTCCAATGACTCCTCCGCGTTGAAGGATTGCATGAAACGCTGCTTCAGTCAGCGTTCCACCAGAGGCCTGTGTTAATCGCCACTGACGTCCCCCTCCAAACCAGACTCCAGTGGCGCGCTTGAGGGGTTGGATAAAGTCTTCGGAATCGGCGGTTTTCTTGTCGTGGGTGTGTAGAACAGTCACTTCTTTAGCGCCGAGAATTTTTCGAGCAAACTCAGCGGGTAACGATCTCAGGTAGGGATATTCTGGGTCACTTGATGCTGCGGTTGGGATGATGACGATCCTTGCCTCTTTTCCACCAGCGAGTTGAACAAACTTGCGAAAGATCTCCTCAAATTTCTGATCTTTTCCACTCCCCCCCATAATGACAAGGGAACCCTTTACAGGACCGACAACTGGTTCCGGCGTCTTTGCGGAAAGAGAGTGGAAAAGAGAGATGAAAATTGGGAGGAGAAGAAAAAGTCGCAGCATGTTCAATGATAAGTGACTGTCGTTAAATGGTTCTGGCAAGCTCGAACTTTCGGTAAGGAATGCCGGATTGCGGGAGTAGGGAAATCTGTATAACATTTTCCACTGAATGACTGCGTTCTCTACACCCTTGGCGAGATTCAAAATGATAGCAGTGTTCGCTGTTTCATGGTCTTTCGGAACGGTTGAACTGGTTGGCCAAGAAGTTGTGACGACGGACGTGAAGGAGTTCGAAAAGCATGTGCGACCATTTTTCGATCAGTATTGCGTGAGGTGTCACGGGGACAAGAAGCAGAAAGCGGATTTTGCTCTTCATGATATCGATCCTTTGATCACCAATGGAAAGGATGTGGAGCGATGGGAAAAGGCGCTCGAGATGATCAGTAATGGCGACATGCCGCCCGACGATGAGGATGATCTCCCTAGCAAAGCCCTTCGTAAATCGATGGAAAGTTGGATCGGAGCCGAACTCAAGAAGATCAACCGCGGGCCTGATGAGGGCAGGCTCTCCCGTCCGGAATTCGGCAATCGGGTGAATCATCAGGAGCTTTTCAGCGGCGAGCATCATGGGCCTGCATATTCTTTCCCAAGATTGTGGCGCAAGAACCTGCAGATCCACCGGAGGTTTGAAACCGACAATCGGTTCCCAATGGGGAGTGTTCCTTTCAATCCCCGGGGAGGGCATGGATTTCAGGATTACGCGACTCTTCTGGCCAATGAATCGACGATCAAGACTCTCCGCATCAATGCCAAGAATTACATTGCGGAATTGATCGATGGTCGTCTTGTTCATCCTCCGGGAGCTGATGGGAAGCCGGACAAGACCAAGCGGGTTCGGGAGAACAAATCCCGCTGGCGTGAATTCCAGAATCTTGCCCATTCCGAGGAAAAGCTCACGTCTTCGATTCTCGAAGCCGCGGTGACCAGAGGGTTCGAGTTGTTGCTGCGGCGGAAGCCTTCAGCTCACGAGTTGGATCGTTATGGTCACCAGTTTTTGAAGCGAAGTATCGAAATTGGCGGTCGGAGGGATGGCCTCGAGAGCTTGCTGACCGCCCTCATCCTGAAGCCCGAGTTTATCTATCGCCAAGAGATCGGGTTAGGCAAAGAGTTGTCCGACGGACGTCGCATGTTAGGCCCGCGGGAAATTGCCTATGCCATCGCCTACGCTCTCACCGATGCTCCACCTGACGCAGAACTGGTCAAGGCGATGGAAGAAGGTCGTCTTCTGACCAAGGAAGATGTCGAGAGAGAAGTTCGACGGATGTTGGAGGCCGATAACATGAAGTATTGGGAGTATGAGATTAATCATACCTTCGAGAGTCATATGGAGGCTTGCCCCAATCCCCGCGTGCTGAGGTTCTTTCGTGAATTCTTCGGATATGACGGGATCTTCGATGTCTTTAAGGACAAGTCACGCAATGAAGATCATAAGGCCAACTTCCTTTTCAAGGATGCGGATCTCTTTGTTCTTTCGATTCTGAATGAAGATCAGGATGTCTTGAAAAAGCTCCTGACTTCGGATCGGTTTGTCGTTCATTACGTTAGCCCCAAGAAAGCAGAGGATACGCTAAGGAGAATGTTGGAGAGGGACAAGGAAGGGAAGGTGCAGGCCATGTTGGATGCGGGGAGAACTCCGGTTCTGGGTGGGTATCGCGGTGGGCATTATTACACGACCTATGGCTTTGAGTCACATACCTGGAACTATCCAATCGAACAGCCATTCAAGGTTCCTCATCGGGCCGGGATGTTGACCCATCCGGCCTGGTTGGTTGCTCATAGTGGAAACTTTGATACCGACCCGATTCGCCGGGGTAAGTGGATCCGCGAGCACCTGTTGGGAGATACCATTCCGGAGATTCCCATCGGAGTGGATGCCAAGCTCGAGGAAGATCCACACAAGACGCTTCGGGAGAGAATGGCAAAGACAACCGAAGAGACTTGTTGGCGATGCCATAAGAAGATGAATCCGCTGGGGCTGCCATTCGAGGTTTTTGATGATTTCGGTCGTTTTCGGACACAGCTCGTGGTGGGAGATGCCGATGGCTACCATCAGGCCTTGAAAAAGTACAAGGGCCAGAAGCGGGGGATGAATGAGGAGATCGAGAAATGGCTTTCCTATGATGTAAAGGGGAGGGCCCGCAAGGTAAAGGAAGCTGAGGAAGTTCTGGCAAAGCTCAAGAAACCCGAAAAGGGGGAGGATAAGTATGACTCCCTTCTCAAGCGGTATGAAAGCGACCTGAAGAGATGGCAGGGCGAGCGTGAAAAGTGGAGTTCGATGACGGATGAGGAACCGAAGAGAAGAATCGAAGACCTGAAACGTCGGTTGGCAGAGTTGGATGCTCCGGTTCCCGATGCCCGTCCAATGGATGCCAGTGGCAAGTTGACCGGGACGGGAGATCCGAAGCTGGATGGTGACGTTAAGGATGCCTTTGAGTTGGTGAACCGCCTGGCGCAAAGTGATCTGGTGCGTCAGTCCTTTATCCGTCACGCCTTCAGATACTGGATGGGACGAAATGAGATGCTCGACGATTCTCCAACCCTGATCGCTGCTGATCGCGCTTATGCTGACAGTGGTGGCAGCTTTAAAGAACTTCTCGTTTCCTTGTTGACCTCCGATTCATTCTTAACCCGAAAAAACCAAGAGCAATGATGCATTCCAGACGATCAATACTAAGGGGGATGTCCCTGGGAACCGGAGGGGCCATGTTGTCTCCTTTGGTAGGGCAACTGGCGGCCAAGGCAAAGGCTTCTGAAGATGAGATCCCGAAGAGATTCGTCTTCGTCGTCCGATCGAATGGCTTGCGTCCTTGGGGGATTGTGCCCCAAGGGTTGGAAGATTACGGCAAGCAAAGGCACAAGCAGGAGAAATTGATCGATCTTTCCTTGGTCGATTACAAACTCCACGAAACCTTAAAGTCTCTTGAACCCTTCAAGGATCGTCTCACCATCATGCAGGATTTGTCGGGCCGGGCCGCTGCGGTGAGTGACCCTCATGGAGCGAACTTTGGAGCATTGGGAGTTTATCGTTCGGATAATGGTTCGCCGCCGGCAGCGGAAACGATCGATGCTGCATTGGCCAAGCATCTTCCCGGAATCTTTCCTCATCTGGGATTCAAAATGGGTGGAGCAAGCGACTTGATCGCGCACCCGGCTTTGTCTGCATGGACCAAGGGCAAACCCTTGCCGTTCTACTGTTCTCCGACCATGGCATATCAGGAACTCTTCGGGAGTCTCGCGACGGGGAAGAAGATGAAGTCTGCCGCGGAACTGGATCGCCACTTGCTCGACTTCATGGTCGAAGATGTCAGAAAGGCGCAAAAGGACCTTCCCGGCATGGAGCGCGAGAAGATGGATCATTACCTCGAGGGATTCGAAGCCCTACGTGATCGTCAGGTGAAGCTCGCCAATCTCGACGACAGTGTGAGGGTCCATATTCCTTCCATCATCGACAAGTATACTTCTCCGGTGGAAACCCATCGCCTGGAGGCTCATTTTGATTTGGCGGCCGCGTCGCTGATCGCCGGTCTCACCAACGTCATTACCTTTGATGCCGATGATTTGGATGGACGATACGAAGGACTCGGGCTTGGCGAGAAATCCATTCACGGGATCGGGCACTTGTCCGATGATTATAAAGAGGGGAGGGATTCCAACTTTGCCGACGGAACCGATGGTGTGGGTGCCCGGAATATCGTCAGGAAATTCCAAGTCGACTTGTTGGCGGGATTGGCTGCCAAACTGGACGCCGTGCCTGAAGGTGATGGGACAATGTTGGACAACACCTTGATCGTCTTCCTCAGTGATGCCGGGCAGCAGCACCATGCCAACTACCAGAATTTCCCAATGCTCTTGATCGGTAATCTGGGAGGGCGACTCAAGACAGGGCGCTACTTGCACTATCCGTCATACGGGCAGCCTGGAAATCGCACCATCGGAAGTTTCTATACCACCTTGCTCCATGCTGCAGGTGCTCCCAGAGATGGTTTTGGCCAGATCGACTTGAAGCTTCCAAAAGGCGAACAGGAGCAGCCTTTGGCCGAGTTGTTGGCCTGAGGATTTACTGGCGAGATTTCTCGATCACGAAATCGATGAGTTCTTGGCTCCGGAAAAATCCGGGCCAAAAGTTGTGCCCTTGGCCTTCGATGATTTCCAATTGAATGAGGTTTTGGGCTCCGGCTTTGAGGTAAGCCTGGTTGAAGAGAGCTGAGTTGGTTTCCAGCGGGACAACCTTGTCCAAGGTGCCGTGGATGACGAACATGGGGATCTTTGCCTTCGCCAGTTCGGAGGCGCGTTTCACCGGGTTCAACTTCTCTTGTTGGTTAATCAACTCTTCTTCACTCAAACCATACGCTGGAGCGGCTTTCTTGGATCCGGGGTAAGCTAGATAATTGAACACCGGGTAGATCGCTGCGATCCCTGCGACACGTTCGGGGTGGGCGAGGGCCCAGCTGCTGACGGAGAGTCCACCTCGACTCCGTCCAAGCAGAACGGGCTTCGTTGAGTATCCTCGCAGGATCATTTCCTGATAGAGGTCATCAAAGTGAGAAAAGGCCTTGGGGCTTCCGTAGGTTTCGCCGACATCGATTCCAGCCACGGTGATTCCTGCATCGAGAAACTGTTGGTGCATCCATGTTTCTGCCTTGTCTGGAATTCCCGGCAGAGTGGGTGCGTAGAAGACCCAGGGTTTCCCATAAGGCGAGCTTGCGGGCTTCTTGGGGCGCATCAGGAAGGCGTGTTTACCATTGATCAGGATGTTCTTTCCGTTGATGAGGATCTGTCGGCGGTCTGGTCCGAGCCCTTGGTCGTTGGTTGCGGTCTTGCGGAAGTCTTTGGCGAGCCGGTCCCATTCCGAAACGAGTTTCTTGAGTTGATCCGGATTGTTTCGGGCCATGTCTTTCGATTCGCCTCGATCAAGATCGAGATTATACAATTCCCATGGAGTTCCGGCAGAAGCAACGGCTTTCCATTTTCCGACACGGATCGCCTTATGGCTGTCATGAAACCACCAGAAGGATTGATGGTTGTCTTTTCGGTCTTGGGTGAAAATCGGAGTCAGGCTTTTTCCTGGAAGTCTTGGTGCGCTGGGAAGTTTGCTCGACCCGGCAAGTTCCAGGAGAGTCGGAGCAATATCGATGACGTGACCGGGATGGTGACGAATTTCGCCATTCGCCCCAATCCCCTTAGGCCAAGACATGAGTAGCGGAGTGGCAATTCCCCCTTCGTGGGTCCATGTTTTGTGGCGACGAAATGGTGTATTCGCAGTCGTCGACCATCCTGGACCCAGACAGAGGTAGGTTCCTGCTGAGCCCATCGGTTGCGAAGGATCGTGGCCGTCATCACGAACCATGATTTCGGCGCTCGCTCCATTGTCAGAGAGGAAGATGACGAGCGTGTTCTCCCATTGCCCCATTTTTTTGATCTGATCGAAGACTCGGCCAATCTCGATGTCCATACGATGAATCATGGCCGCATGAATCGCCATCTTGGTCGCCTGGAAATTTTTTTGCTCAGGCGTGAGCTTGCTCCAT
>JALRJZ010000148.1 GCA_023261045.1 Akkermansiaceae bacterium | reverse complement strand
GGAGTGACGGAGAGTCTCGACCCAAAATCAGCTCTTGTTGAGGGCCCTAAAAACGATCCAATGATGGCATTGGCATGGCTTCACCCTTACACTTCTCCTGATGGTCAAGGAAGGGGTATGGCGTTTTGCACCACCATGGGAGCCTCGGTTGACTTTTTGTCCGAAGACTTACGCAGATTACTCATCAACGCCTGTTTTCACCTGTTGGAAATAGAGGTTCCGGCAAAGGCTGAGGTCTCATTTATTGATCCTTTTTTTCCGGAGATCTGGTCCAAGCGGAAACTCCAAGCTTCTGACTTTGGTTTAGGGAAAGCGCCAGTTGCTTATGACCCACCTGGAACTCCGGAGTGGCCCTTCAGGCCAACGAAGTAAAGATGGATTGGCGATCCTTCGCGAGTGAATGGGAGGTGGCTGCGTTGCGTCGAGGCTTTGAGAGTGACGTCCTCATCGAAGGTCATGGCCTCAAGAGCCCCTGCTCGATCAAGGGGAGTGCTTCCTTGCCCTGCATCTATTTGTCGTCCGGGATTCATGGGGATGAACCAGCAGGTCCGCAGGCCTTGCTTGGACTACTCAAAGAGGGCTTTTTTAGTGAGGCGTTTCATTGGCTCATCTGCCCGATGCTCAATCCAGCAGGGTTAGAGGCGGGTACTAGAGATAACGAACAGGGTTTGGACCTGAATCGGGACTACCGCTTATGTCAGACCCGTGAGGTGACCTCCCATATTCAATGGCTAAGTCGGCAACCCATCCCTGATTTATTCTTGTCGCTTCATGAGGACTGGGAGAGTAGCGGGTTTTATTATTATGAGATCAATTTAGGAGTAGAGGGACCTCAACCTGAGCAGATTTTAGAGGCAGCGAGTGCGTTTTTTGCTCCTGAGCCTGAATCAGTGATCGATGGTCATGGGGTGGACTCCCCGGGGTGGATTTATCATTCTCAAGATCCAGATGTTCCAGATGGTTGGCCCGAGGCCATTTATTTGGCGAAGAGAAAGTGTCCTTTATCGCTGACTTTTGAGACTCCAAGCAGCGCGCCTTTAGCCAAGCGAGTATCCTGCCATCAGGCGGTCGTGCGTGAGGCGGTCAAAAGATTTCAAGCAATCATCGGGTGAGCTCCATGGTTGTTGGGCTCCTTTCTAAGCTTGCTCATGCGAGATTTGGGAGGCAGTTTTGAAAGATGTCAGCTGAGGAAGCAGTCCTTTGGAAGGGGAGATCCCATCAGATGATCAATTTTTGGCCCCTTCTGATTTCTTTATTGAGTGTCATCCTATTAATCACTGCTGGGGTGATGTGGTGGTCTTGGTTTGCTCTTCTGAGTCTTGTGCCTTTAGGTTTTGGTGTGTGGGTTTGGCTTGGGACTCGTCTGAAGGTCTTTGAGTTTACCACGGAGCGTCTCAGAGTTTACGAAGGGATTTTGAATCAAGAGATCAACGAAATCGAGTTGTACCGGGTCAAAGACATCAAGATTCTCAAACCATTTTGGCTACGGGTCTTCGGTTTATCGACGATTTTGATGAATACGTCAGACCGCTCTTGTCCAGTTTTAGAAATAAAGGCGATCAGAGAAGGTTCAATGATCAGAGAGAAGCTCAGAGATCAGGTTGAGATTCTTCGAGATAAAAAGCGAGTTCGTGAGGTCGATTTTGAGGGGAGTGAGGGAGATGAATTTGAGGACTTTGACGACGCTCTCAATTATTAATCTCGAGGTGCTCTAGCATTTCGAGAATTATTTCTCTTTTTGGAGTGCTTTGAGCGCATCAAGCTCTCCGCGAAGGACTTCGTTTTCTGATTTTAGAATCTGAAATTGATCTTTGAACTGGCCAATCTCGCTGGTGAGTTCTTCGTTTTTTTCTTTGGTCTGAAGCAGTTCGTTGCGCATTGAATCGACCACTGTTGCCTCCACAGAAGTATTGAGTCGCTTTTGAAGTTCGCTGACTTGAGCTTCCAATTCGGCCGGGTTGGTGGAGCCATTGCGATAGGATGAAAGCTCGGTTTCAAGGGTTCTATTTTTTTCTTGGGAGGCAAGAAGAGCCTTATTGGCGGAGCGAAGCTCGGCGGCATGATTCGTTTGATGAGAGGCAAGGTCTGCAAGAATCTGAGTGTCTCGGTAAATGGATTCGAGCAGAGTCGTGGGGTTTTGTAGGCTTGGGTTTTGCAGCGTGTAGCGAAGTTGCTCAGCCTCCCGCTTTTTGGAATCAAGTTCTTTTTGGAGCTCTTCAAGGTCAGATTCTTGACTGGAGGTGCCTCCGGGACTTTTTTGCTGATGACTCAGGATCAAAAGAACCAAAAAGAGAGCAACGGCCCCTAGCACCATCGAGAGGACGAGGTTTTGATTTTTCTGATTGCCCCTAGTTTGGCTTGCCTCGTTTGGAGTAGAGAGACTATCTTTCTCTTCGGTTAAAAATTCTGATTCTTCGGGCATGGTTTTTGAAAAGGCCTTCCTTCGGGGTGGAGTTTGCAAGAAGGGGAGAAAAATAAAATTCAAAAGTCTCTGGAGCGAAGCGAATGTAGTGATTTTGGTATGGGAAAACTCTTACTTCTCTCAGGATTGATTCCAGTTTTCTTGTCCTTTTTGGTGCGTAAACTCCTCTACGAACGTGTTGTTAAAAACGAAGGTGAAGAGAGTGTAGCACTCTCTGGGGAGGAGTTTGCGCGTGCCGTCTTAAAAAAAGCAAAAGCGGATTCCATCGAACTTACTATCAAGAAACTCTCATTTACGAAGCTAGGTCCGAATCATTTGACTTTGTCTCCGGATCAAGCGTTTTCGACCCAGGCTGAGGAAGTCGCTGAGGCTGGGCTTCTTGCTGGGATGGTTCTCCTTGCACGTCAGCAGGAAAAGGTCGTTGGTTGGCGAACATGGGCGTTAAAGTTTAGTTGGGCCATGCCGTCTTTCACAACGGTAGTTATGGCTTTTGCAATGGTGATCGGGAAGCTCAGCGTGAGCTTATCTTTGGGGGTCGTTGCAGCCGTGTTAGGGCTGAGCACTCTTCTTCTTTGGTTGACCCTGCCTGTGGAGAGAGCGGCTGCCGGATTAGTCGCGGAAATGTTGGAGGACTCTGCTCTGGTTCCAAGGCGAAGTGAGAGTGAAAGACTTGCGTCACTCGTTCGAGCGATGCCATGGCGCAAAATTATCCCGGGATCAATTGCCTGGATTGGAGGGCGTTCATCTCGCTGACTTCGGCTGATTGGTTCGACCAGTGCGCTAAGAGTGGAGCGGTTGAGTTTGATTACTTCTCTTTGGTAGGCGTGTTGATTTCTCCTCTTTCCTGAGAGGCAACTCTTAGGTATTGATGGAGCGCTTTTTCGTCCTCCGAAGTGAGTCCCGCATTCCATGACATTTTAGGGACGATGACATGCCACTGCTGCTCGGTGACTTGATCAGGTAAGACGTGTAAGTGGCATTCACCACATTTTCTGAGATAGATGGCATGCCCAAGCCCAATTCGACTGAGGCTGACTTGGTATTTTTGAGCAAGTTTTTTGTCTGGAATGGGAGCGTTCAAACTTGTCCGTTCGTCCTGTGAAGAGCTCTTTGAAGTCTCATGGCGGTGTTGCCAGTTCTCGGAGCAACTAGAAGCCATCAAGCAGGTGCTCAAGAGGAGGATTGTTTTTTGGAGGGGCATGAGACTAGAAGGGTTTTTATCGAGGTAAAACGACATTTACTGCATGGTTTTGGTCGTTTTTTTTCCGCTAAGGATGGCTTTGATCTCACCAAGCAGAAACAAGGAACCAGTGACAAGTGTTAATGATAACTGCGTTGCGTTCAAGGCGTCGGTGAGGTTGTCATGGATGGTGCTTGGTCGAGTGGTTTGATGGAGCTCTGGGGCAACCCCTCGAGGAGAGTTGACTGGAACAAAGTGGAATTCTGAAGCAATGGGTTCTAGGATCTTGATGAGCTCTTGAGGGCTTTTGTCCTCAACGGCTCCAAAAAGAATGGTGGCTTTTTGTTGGGGGTATTCAGTTTGAAAGGTGTCAACGAGGACCTCAGCCGCCTGTTTGTTGTGGGCGGCATCGAGGATGAGATTTTCGCGGACTCTTTCGAATCGTCCAGGCCAATCGGTGTGACTGAGTGAGTAGCGAACGACATCAAAACTGAGGTGATACCCTGCTGCGGAGATGGCCTCGCAAGCGAGGGCAGCATTTTCTCGTTGGTGACTACCAGATAATGAAAGAGAGTAGCCCACTAAGGGACCGTCGATGAGAGTGAGGGGGGCTCGTCGTTGGTTGGCGGTCCGTTTGATTGCGATTTCGGCTTCAGGTTGTTGAGGGGCGCAGATCAAGGGCTTTCCCTCGAGGGCAATGCCCGCTTTTTCCTCCGCAATTTGAGAGAGTGTGTCGCCCAGCCACTTGGAGTGATCGAGAGAGATCGAAGTGAGAACGCAGACGTCCGCGGGGACGGCTGTGGTGGCATCAAGCCTGCCTCCCATTCCTGTTTCGAGGACGATGAGGTCGCAGGAGCAATCTCGAAAATGGCGCATTGCAACCGCGAGGGTGATTTCAAAGAAAGTCGGATGGGGATCCCAATCTTCGATGAGTGAACGAATTTCAGTGAGAAGATCTGCGGTTTTCTCTTCTGAGATCTCTATGCCGCTCACTCTTATTCGCTCACGATAGTCAATGAGGTGAGGGGAGGTGAAAAGACCGGTTCGAAGGCCGAGATTGCGGCCTAGGGAGTCAATCATCGCGCAGGTTGAACCCTTTCCGTTTGTTCCTGCAACGTGAATGACGTTTGTTTTGTGGGAGGGGAATGCGAGAAAATCACGTAAGAGTCGCGTGGGCCCCTCAAGCCCGAGCTTGATACCAAAAAGCTGAGTCGAATAGAGCCAAGTAATGGCTTCCTGGTAATTCACTCGGATTGATCGCTTAGATTACACTCTTTTTTCCCAAGGTCCTGTAATGGCCAGAGTCAGTCCGAGACCTTGCATATTGACGAAAAGTGTTGAGCCGTCTGGCGAGAAACAGGATCCCGCAAACTCGGAGGCATTACGCGCATTCTTGGCAAGAGAATAGATTTTTCCCTCAGGAGTGATTCCACGAAGGTGAGGAGTCTTGCCTTGATGTTGAGAGACGAGATCTTCACAGATGACGAGGTCTCCCCACGGGGCAGCACAGACATTGTCCCCATTGGTAAGAAGTTCATTTGATTTGGGCTGTAAGAACAGCTCAATTTGATCGGTCTTTCCGGGGATGAGTCGATAGATTTGTCCTTGGCTGTTGGGCCCCCCATCGGTACAACAGATAAACAAGGCACCCTCGAGATATTGGATGCCTTCACCTCTTGCAAAGCGGGCAGCACCATCTTTAAAGCCTCGGTAGCGAAGATCTGCATTGGGTGATTCAACATCTTCAAGATCGATCCACTCAACATCCATGAGATCGTTTTCTTTGATTGTTGTCTGGCTCCCTCGGTAGTTGCGCAGGTCAGCAGAAGGAGATCCTTTGATTGCAAGAGCCTGAAGTTTCCCCTCAGAGAGGTCTCCTTTGCGCTCTGGAATAAAGCGGTAAAGAAGCCCGTCATTGATATCTTCGGTCAAATAAACGATGCCCGACTGAGGGTCGGCGGCGACCGCTTCGTGGCGAAATCTCCCAAGTTTTTTGAGGGGAACTGCGCGTTGCAGTTTTCCATCATCGCTCGCTTTCACCTCGAAACAGTAGCCGTGAAGTTTTCCTCGCTCGCTTGTCAGGTCTCCTGGTTCTTCACACGTCACCCACGAGCCCCATGGCATGGGGCCTCCGGCGCAGTTGCGATCAGTTCCGGTGAGAGAGAGAAATTCACGAAGGACTTTTCGTTTGGTTGGATCATAGATGATCGTGGAAGTGCCTCCGATATGAGGTGCTTCTCCGGATTCTCCCGAATCATAAGAATATTGGCGTGGGAAATTTGCTGGGAATTGCTGGTCGTGAAACGGGCTTTGAGTTTGCGAGTCGAGACCCAATTCGTGGTTGCGCACAAGAATGACCGTCCCGTTTTTACCCGGAAAGCAGGCCATGCCATCGGGCATCCCAGGGACTCTGAGGCCATCGTTCATGGTTTCTCCCGCACGGGAAATGACCTGGTATTGAAAGCCTTTCGGGAGATCCAATAATCCGTCAGGATCTTTGAGGAGCGGTCCGTAGGGTTCGATATGGCGAGGAGCGTCTCCTGCATAAAGGTATTTTTGGAGACCGAAAAATCCGAGTGCAGCGCCTGATGAGGTAAGAAAAGTTCGTCTCTGCATGACTCTATCTTTGCCTAAAATTTCATCTTGGCAAGTGAGCTCTATCCACGAATGAGTGTTAAGACGGCCACGCGCTGCGCCAGTCCCTCGCGAATGAGGATCTCAGAGCAAGCCTGCGCCGTCGCTCCGGTCGTAAAGACATCATCGATGAGAATGACTT
>JALRJZ010000147.1 GCA_023261045.1 Akkermansiaceae bacterium | reverse complement strand
TCGGCTTTATTTTGATATCGACTAGAACATCTCTGAAGCTGTTCGTTATAAACCTTTAGATTGTTAGGATCGTTACGTGCTAGCCAAAGGCTATGCTTGAAAATTAATCCTAGAATTTCGGGGTAGGGTTTCTGGGTGAAAAACTCTGTTAGAACTATCGAGTATGGCTCTTTCCTCGTGGGGTCGATCTGAATCAGTGTATGTTGATCAGAAGGAATAAAAATTTCATCGAGGTATTCTATCCCCAATTTACGGAGGGGTGATCCTATAGGTAGCTCCTTCCATAATTGCTCCAGATGTTCGGCATCGGAAACTTTATCCTCTTTCTTCTTCATGCTTTTTGTGGGATGTAAGACAGAATTATTGAATCTACGATAAGTTCCGAAACGTGAACAGGATCCAGTAATAGACTAATCTTTAGTCTTAAGAGATGGAAGCTTCTTAATCGCTTCTACGCGCGCACTATCAAAGTGGGTGTAGTTCTGGTGAATGCTGCTAGAGGAATGTCCAGTGATGCTCTGACGAATTTCTGCAGAAACACCTGCCTCTGCCAGCCACGAAGTAAAACTATGACGAGAGCTGTGAAAACTTCGAATATACTCTTGCCCCCCTGCACCTCTAATTCTGTTGGGAACTCCAGCCCTTTTCATAATGCTACGGAATTGCATCGAAGTTGTTGACTTTTGTTGTTTGCGTAGGGTGGGAAATAGATCTCCTTTTCGATCTCCGAGCCAATCCAGAAAGTCCTTAGAAAGAGGAATGGAAATAATTTTTTTCGTTCGGGCGGTCTTCTCTGGCATGAATGTCGCTGAATCATCTCGAATGTCGTCTCGAGATATTTTGGTGACGTCGCCGCATCGCATGCCGCTGGTTGATGCTAACAAGATCGCTCCCTTCCATTCATCGCTAATATCTTTAAGCTCAATCATTTTGAGAACCTCCTCAGGCGTAAATGGCGCACGGTTTTCACTATCATCCTGTTTGAGTGGGCGAGCTTTTTTAGCGGGGTTTTTTGTTGCTAGTCCCGCATCTACTGCGCTTTCCATAACTCTACGTAGGCAGGAAAGAGCTTTGTTAACGGTTGATGCTTTTCTTTTTGGAGTATGTGCTTTTTTGAGAGCTTTCTGAATTTGTTCTGTTGTGATCGTCGTTATGTTGGCTTTCATCACTGACACACCAAGAGCTTCTAAAATTACATCACGGTCTTGTTTGTAGCCATTGAAAGTAGATGTTGTTACGTGATCTCTTTGTTCTTCAATCCATTTGCTCCAGTAGCTTTCTAGTGAGACTTCTTCATAGTCAGGGTTCGCGATTTTATGGATTTCACGAATATAGCCTTCTGTTGAGAGTAACGTTAGTCTTCCAGCCTCGGCCTCTCTAATAACTCTTTGGAGGATTTTTCCATAAGCTGCTGAAAGGTTCATTGATTCTTTTGAATTGGCTCTTTCTTCAGCTTCAAATTGCTCTGCAATTTTCTTCGCTTCGCGCTTTGATTCTGTCTTTGTGGAGCGGGAAACCCTCTTACCTTGAGTGTTGATCCAACGAGCTTTCCAATATGAGGAATTGGAATTCTTAAAAACAGTTGCCATGTCCATAGTGTGAACATAAGTGTGAACAGAAACAACCTGAAACGCCCTGAAAATGTTCACACATAGAACAAAACCATTGTTTTAGAAAGGGTTAGAACCTACACATCATAGGTTCATGAGGGGAGCTAAATCACTCTGATAAGAAGAAAGCATTGATCTGACTTCGGCTTGCGACATTCCTTGATCGCGCAAGGTTGAGATGGCTTGTGACTGATGTCGTTTTGCTAAGCGTTGACCGTCTTCGTCTAACACAAGTTCGTGATGCAAATAAATCGGTTCTGGGAGCTTTAGGAGTTGTTGAAGAACCCGATGCAGGTGCGTGGCTGGTAAGAGGTCACACCCTCGAGTGACGTGGGTGATTCCTTGGGCGGCATCATCAAGACAAACAGCAAGGTGATAGGAGCACCCGATATCTTTTCGCGCTAGAACCACATCTCCCAGTAAAAGAGCATTCACCTCGATCTTTCCGTGTTTTAAATCAGTGAAAGTGAGTTTTGTGGCGAGGTGAGCCGCTTTTTGTGAATTAAGGCGCCAGCTCGGGATCCGAGTTTTGAGCAGGTCATTGATTTGGCTCTCGGTGAGATCCCGGCAGATCCCAGGGTAGTGACTTCCATCTGGTCCATGAGGAGCTTGAGTCATTTGAGCGAGTTCATCGTCGATTTCTCTACGCGTGCAGAAGCACGGATAAACAAGGTCTTGGAGCCGAAGCTCGTCGAGAGCCTTTTGATACGTCTTGAGGCGATCGAGTTGGCTCCATGGTTTTTGCTTCCAAGTAATTCCAAGCCAGTGGAGGTCTTCTTCAATCTCGCGATAGTAATGCGAACGAACCCGCGTGTGATCGATATCTTCGAAGCGAAGGATGAATTCGCCGTGGTTTTTCGATGCCATGTCGTAAGCCACCAGTGCGCTCAAGGCATGCCCAAGGTGGAGTTTTCCCGTTGGGCTTGGAGCGAATCGAGTCTGCACCGTCATCTGAATGGTCAATACATACTCAAGATCAAGAGAATCGTCGAGTGGTGAGGCAATAGAGACTTTTTATTTTGAGATTTGTTTTGACCGGTTCTTGGAAGAGTTTTCTTTTGAAAAGCAGGTGCCCAATGAGTGATGAAATTGTAATGCGTGCGATTGGTCGCGTTCGGAGTTGTTTTAACGAGAAGTTTGCGACTCCGAGGCAGAGTGGTCTTGTGCCAAGTGCCGAGGGTGAGGTTATTTTTTTTGATGAGGTGGATCCCCTTGCCTGTCGGGGGCTGGAGGGGTTTAGTCACGTGTGGTTGATTTTTCTTTTTAATAAGATCAGCGAGCAAGAAACTCGTTGGGCCGTGCGCCCACCAAGATTGGGAGGAAACGAAAAGCAGGGAGTCTTGGCGACGCGATCTCCATTTCGACCCAATCGAATCGGGCTCTCGCTTGTGAAGCTCGAATCAGTCCAGAAAGGGCTTTTGAGGGTGAGTGGGCTCGATTTGGTTGATGACACACCGATTCTAGATGTGAAACCATACCTTCCCTACGTGGAAGCCATCCCTCATGCAGTGGGTGGTTTTGCGCAAAGCCCTCCCGAACCCCTGCCCGTTGAGATTGCCGATGAATTTGCAAAGCGGCTCGGGGCGCAAAAGACCGATTGCCTTCGAGAGGTTTTATCCAACGATCCTCGCCCCGCTTACCATGAAGATTCCAACCGAATCTACGGGTGTCGCCTTTTTGATTTTGAGATCAAGTGGCAAGTGTCTGAAGGGGTTCTTCAAGTTCTTTCAGTTGAGTGATTGATCGATTTGGAGCCACTAATCTTGGCCAGAAAGGTAGTCAAAGATTTGTTGTTGAGCTTCTTGATGGTGCATAATCATGGTGTGTCCAGCAGGAACGGTTTGAAGTTTTTTCATTCCTTTGATGTAACCACCCTCCACCGTGACGATGCCATCGTGTGCCTCGCCAAGCATGGACTCGAAGATTCGGATGCGTTTGCTGGTCCCCATGATGACGGCCACTGGATGATCGTTTTTAAAAGCTGGGATCTGTTGACGAATGTTTTCGGTGGAGAGCTCTAATCCTCCGGGGCCGACCAATAGGCGACCCCAAAGAGAGTCACTCAACCAATCAATGATTTCACTTCCTTGATTGGGAGGGGCAAGCATCACTGTTTTCCCTGTGACTACCTCTGGAAAGCGATGTGCGAGACAGCGAAAAATAATGCCTCCCATTGAATGGGTGACGTAGTGAGTGGTTTTTTGAGAAGGAGCAATCGCCTCCCGAACATCGTCGGTGATTTGATCCAGTGTTTTTCGAAAAGATGGGTAGGGGATATTAAGGGTTTCATAGCCTTGTTTATTGAGCGACACTGCGAGGCCATCCATGGCCCAATGGCTTCTCCACAAGCCATGGAGCAAGATGACGCGATCTCCAGGAGCCACACGAATTTTTGGCTGGTGCCAAGGCATTGGCGGGATGAGAGAGAGAAGTTTGCGAATCATTGGAATGGTTTTTGGGGCACCTTACCGAGTTCATCTGTCAGATTAGATCGAAGACAAGATGGGAAGAATCTTTAAGTCATTTTCATACAGTTTTTTCTGGTGCAATGAGAAAACTTTGATTGTCTAGAGATTGCTGAAAGAAGAAAACTTTCGCACACGCAATCCGGAAAAACCCGCATCTTAAATGATGCGGGTTTTTCTTATGAAAGGATCTTCTTTTTTGCTGATCGTTTAGCGATCGACGTTCGTGAAAACAGCTTGAACATCTTCGTCATCTTCGAGCTTATCGATGAGAGAATCGATTTCTTCTAGCTGAGAATCTGAGAATTTTTGAGGATTGTTAGGCACTCTCTCGAGGTTTGCCTTTGTCACTTCGACTTGATGTTTTTCCATCACTGCGGTGAGTTTTCCAAACGAGGTATAGTCCCCGTAGACGAGCCCCATATCGCCCTCGACTTCCATCTCTTCAAGATCGGCATCCATCAGTTCGAGTTCGAGCTCTTCGAGATTGATTCCTTGAGGGTTAAACTCAATGACGCTTTTGCGGTCGAACATAAATTCCAGGGAGCCACCATTGACGAGTTCCCCACCATTTTTATTAAAAATCGTCCTGACATTGGTGTAGGAACGGTTGGTGTTCTCAGTCGCACATTCGACATAAATGAGGCAGCCATGTGGACCTTTGCCTTCGTAATTGATTTCGGTAATTTCCCCAACATCTTTTCCGGAGGCTCTCTTGATGGCCTTGTCGATATTGTCCTTGGGCATGTTCTCCGCTTTGGCATTCATAATGGCAGTGCGAAGTTTTGAATTAGAATCAGGATCGGGCCCTCCTTCCTTGGCCGCCATGGTGATTGACTTGGCCAATTTCGGAAAAATACGCGACATTTTTCCCCAGCGAGCCTCTTTTGAGGCTTTTCGATATTCAAATGCTCTTCCCATATTGAGTTGCTCTGACTGGCGCGAAGTTAGCGATCTTGCAGAGATTTCAAATCTCAAAGTTACAGCAAACTGAAAGCAGGGGGTGCGCGTTCGAGCCTCGAGCAGTCCTTCGAAGAGCTTCGAATTCGGTGGAGACGCTTTTGAGAAGATCAGTTTGGCCTCCGAACCTAAGAGCTTTAGGGCCTTAGTTTCTGCGGCGGTGGCTCATCGCCATGATGAGTGCAAGACTCGCCAACAGCCCAGAGTGAGGTTCTGGGATCAAGCCCCAGCTACTTGGATCAGGAAGGCTCGCAGGCGGAATGTCTGCCGCCGAGGTGTAGAGGATTCCTGCAAGAGCGTCTGGTCCGAGAGCATTTGCGCCATTAGTAAAATAGGTCGCATTTTGGAACTGAGCTAAATCCGGGAAGCCAGGTTCAGCAGCTTCGTCGAGACCTGCGAGGTCTGCGGCAACTACACCAAAGCCGGTGTCGTTACCTCCAGCAGCATTGCTGATATCAGAGGTTGGATTGAGTATTGTGGACAGAAGGGTAATTCCGTCGGTTGCGCTGAGGGTAATCGCATCGTTCGCAGTGGCCAAATCGACATCGAGACGAATGGAAATGACGGACCCGGAGAGCGAGGAGATATCTAAGCTAGTGTAGAAATCTGGCCCCGGCGAAGACACAAGATAGTCGCCTTGATCAAGATAATAAACGAGATCGTTTCCGATCAGAGCGAGGGAACTTCCGGTTCCATCTCCGCCGGCTTCGAAAATCACGCGGTTTGGGTTCGCTGCAATTGCTCCTAGAGCAAGGCCCGCATCAAGAGTCCAGTCGGTAGAACCGGTGACAGGATCGTCTGTTCGAGATCCAGTAGCCAGTGGGCTGATCACCGCAGCAGAAACGAAAGAAGTGTTCAGCAAGAAAAGGAATGAGGGTGCCAATTTCATGATTCAGCAGCGAGCTTTATCGAAAGCAGATCACTCGTCAATTACTTAAGGAGAATTCGTTGAGTGAGCTCCAATTCACCTCTCCAATTTCGGTTGAGAAAAAGGCGTTCGCGGGTCGTCTCTGCCTTTTTGGAAGATCCGTGTTCGATCAGGAGAACGGCGCGAGTTGTTTTAACGAGGATTTCGCGCACGCGAAAAACAGGAGTTGAGCGGCTTCTTAAGAAGGCATGTAGGGGGATATCCCAGTGGTCCGCATTCCAGAGATAAGCCGAAGGAGGAAAATCTTGCATTCGGGATAAGGCCAAAAAGATTTCCCGAATTGCGGCTTCTCCATGGTTGGTGATCAGCGTGCGTGCAGCTCGCTTGTTGAGAAGCCCCTCGAGGTAGCCGGCGATTGGATTCCAGTGATAGTGCTCGGCTTCTTCAAGAAGAGCGAGCTGGTGTTGCTTCATGAGTTGTTGCATTTCCTCACGCTCGATTTCGCCCCGTTGCCATTTCTCGATGAGGAGATTTGGGGTCGGGAAGGGAGCGAGCTTCATCTTTTGATAG
>JALRJZ010000146.1 GCA_023261045.1 Akkermansiaceae bacterium | reverse complement strand
ATCCAAGAAGTGAGAGCGTCGAGGCGATCATTGAAGAAATCATGCCAGGCGTTGAAGCAACTCCGCATGAAGTCATCACGGATCGCAGAGAAGCAATTCATCGTGCTATTGAGATTGCCCTGCCTTCTGATATTATCCTGATTGCGGGTAAAGGGCATGAGACTTATCAAGAAGTTCGCGGAATCCGTAACCATTTTGATGACCGTGAAGTCGCCCGAAGGGCGCTTGAGGCACGGCGCAAGCGCGAGGAGGCCGAGTTTAAGAAACGTCAAGAAGAGCGGGAAAAAAGACAGCGCGAAGACAGCGCTGAGGGGGAAAGATGAAGTCTCATTCGCTCCAACAACTTGCCGAAGCGATTGGTGGTTCTCTTCCTCACGGAGGTCACGAAGTGTCGATTACTTCCGGTGTGTCGACTGATACGAGGAAGGTCAGACAGGGCTCGTTATTTATTGCCTTAAAAGGAGACCAGTTCGATGGGCACTGCTTTGTTAGCGAAGCTCAGGAGAAAGGAGCTCTCGCGGCGATCGTTCACGAGCAATCGCAAGCGCCCGATTCTTTCCCCGTGATTCTCGTGCAAGACACTCTCAAGGGTCTGCAGGCCCTTGCTCATTGGTATCGACGGCAGTTGAATATTCCAGTGGTGGCGATTAGTGGCTCAAATGGGAAAACCTCTACGAAAGATTTCACGCGCTCGGTTTTGTCCAAGAGATATCGTGTCAATGCCACTGAGGGGAATTTGAACAATCATATTGGTCTTCCGCTCACCATCCTTGCAACCGAAGAGCAAGACGAAGTCATGGTGGTTGAAATGGGGATGAATCATGCAGGTGAACTAGAGCCTTTATGTGAAATCGCTCGTCCCGATATCAGCGTGATTACGAATGTCGGAACAGCGCATATTGAGTTTCTAGGATCTCAAGAGGCAATCGCTCAAGAAAAAGGAACATTAGCACGAGCGTTGTCCTCTGAAGGGGTCTTGGTTGTTCCCTCAAGTTGCGAGTATTTAGAAGATTTTAGACAGGATACCCAGGGGCGCGTGGTTGCCGTTGGAGAAAGTGGGATCAGAGCTGATCGAATCTGTTTAGGTGCCGACCGAAGTGATTTTGATTTAACCGTCGACGACCTTGGTTGTGTGCCAACCTCAATTTCAGTTCCCGGTTACCACATGATCACGAATGCTTTGTTAGCCGCTGGAGTTGGCCTCGAGCTCGGCTTGGATTTGACCGAGATTAGTCAGGGTCTCCAGGAGAGTCGTTTGACCAGTGGACGTCTTAGAAAATATGAATGTCGCGGAGTGACGATTATTGATGACACCTATAATGCAAACCCAGAATCAATGGCGGCAGCCTTACAAACGGCCGCAAGTATTCCCATTCGAGGGGGGCGTACTGCGGTCTTAGGGCGCCTGGCTGAGCAAGGTCATTTCGCCTCAACTGCTTATCAAGCATTGGGCAAACTCGCTCGAGATTTAGGTGTACGCCTGGTGTCGATCGGAACGGATGTCGAAGCCTTCAACGCCCCCCTTCATTTTGATACAATTGAGCCTGCCGCGATGTGGCTTTCTGAAAACACAAACTCTGGTGATTTGGTTCTCTTTAAAGGGAGTCGATCCGCGGCAATGGAGCGTGTGATGAATCTTGCTTATCCCGAATAATTTCATGCTATATTGGATCTTTAAAAACTGGCAAAGCGCTTTTGAAGCTGGAGAAGCGTGGGCTGAATCATTTTCGTTTCTCAGGCTTTTGGGCTATATCACTCTCCGTGCCGGTCTTGCTGCTGCCATCGCGTTTCTCTTGAGTGTTTTGCTTGCACCGCGCGTGATTCGAAAGCTCATTTCTTTGAAGGTAGGCCAACCACTGCGAACCGCTGAAGAAGTCCATCAGCTCGCTGAACTTCATGGTGGAAAAGCTGGAACTCCGACAATGGGAGGAATTTTAATTCTGATGACGACGGTTCTTGCGATCCTTCTTTGCGCGAACCCATTGAACCCCTTTGTCATGGTTACCACATTGGTGACTCTCGCTCTTGGAGTGCTTGGGTTTCTAGATGATTACCAAAAAGTCGCAAAAAAGAACTCCGCCGGTGTGAGTGGGAAACTCAAGTTGGTTTGGCAAGCAGTCGTTGGCTGTGCAGCTGGTCTTTATCTTTATTTAAATCACGAGACCTCTAGCTATTTATTCTTCTCCGCATCTCAAAGTGCTGCCGAGAATGTTTCGGTTACGAGCTTTAGTTTTCCTCTTTTATCTTTTGTGATTCCGTTGGGCTTGTTGGCCATTCCTCTTTTTATGGCAATTCTCATGGGAACCTCGAATGCGGTTAATCTGACTGATGGGTTGGATGGTTTGGCAACAGGAGTCACCATCACTGTTGCCTTAGCATATACCCTTATTACCTACTTGAGCGGAACGGAAGAAGCCGCTCGTTACCTTCATATCTTTCACCATCGAGCACTCGCCGAACTCTCCATTGTGACAATGGCATTGGTGGGGGCTTGTTTTGGTTTCTTATGGTATAATTGCCACCCAGCTCAGGTTTTTATGGGAGACACCGGTTCGTTGGCGATTGGTGGAACACTTGGAATGACGGCGATTTGCGCGAAGCAAGAGTTCCTTCTTGTGATCATTGGTTTTGTCTTTGTGGCGGAAGCAGTTTCGGTCATTTTACAAGTTGGAAGCTTTAAGCTGAGAGGTCAGCGTATTTTTAAGATGGCCCCGATTCATCATCACTTTGAACTCAAGGGTTGGAATGAAAACCAAGTCATCATTCGATTCTGGATCGTGTCTATTTTATTTAGCATGGCCGGAATCGCACTCTTAAAGGTGATCTAATGCTCGATCTCACAAACAAGTCGGTGGCCATCTTAGGGGCAGGACGCAGCGGTCAAGCTGCTGCAGCGCTTGCCCAACGCTGTGGTGCAACCGTTACGATCTACGATAGTGCTGATATCACTTCAGTTCCCGAGGGTTGTTTGGCAGTAGGTCATGCGACTTCTGAGATGGGAAAAGCAGTGATTGCCGACCTTGTCGTGGTGAGCCCAGGAATTGAAACTGTTGGCGCTTTTGTTCAGGCTTTCGCACAAGGAAGTGGGGAGCTTCTTGGTGAAATTGAATTGGCATGGCGATGCTACAACGGCAAAACTATTGCCATTACCGGAACAAATGGGAAGACCACAACCACTGAGTTGGTCGATGTTTTGGTCCGAGCAACAGGGAGCTCATGTGCTCCTTGTGGAAATTATGGAGTTCCCTTTTCAGAGATTCTTCTCTGCGAAGAAAGTCAAATTCCCTCGGTCGTCGCACTTGAGGTAAGCTCTTTTCAACTTGAGACGATTTCTCGGTTTAAGCCAGACGCGGTTGTTTTTCTAAATTTTGCGGCCGATCACATGGATCGATATGAATCCCTCGAGCAATATCGGGCAGCAAAACTCAAGATCTTCGATAATACGGATCCGTCGACTCTGGTGGTTTCTCGACAGGGGAACGATTTGGGAAATTTTGCAGGGCATTTAGTGACTTTCTCAACGCAACTTCCGGCAGATTGGATTTATGAAGATGGAAAGATCTTGAGCCCGAATGAGACCTTTATTTTGCTTGAAGAAATCAGCCTTCGTGGGTTACATAACATTGAAAATGTGATGGCGGCTTGTGCTGTAGTTGAAAACTTAACCCCGGAGCTTGCTCAGTCTGCTTTGAGGCAGTATCGGCCGCCGAGTCATCGCTGCGAATTGGTTGGGGAAAGCGGCGGAGTCGAATACATCAATGACTCGAAGGCAACAAACATTCATGCGCTAGAATCGGCTCTTCGATCTCAAAATCGCCCAACAATCTTGATTGCTGGTGGTAAGCAAAAAGGGCTCGATTATCAGTCATTGATTCCCCTTGTCCAAGACCGCACTAAGCAAATGGTTTGCTTTGGAGAAATCGGTCCTGAACTCGCTAAAACGTTTCAGCGATCCATTCGATGCGAAACTGTTGAAACACTCGACGAGGCAGTTTCTCTTGCGGCGAAGTCCGCAACACCTGGCGATACCGTGCTTTTTTCTCCGGGAACCTCTTCATTTGATCAATTTCGGGGTTACGAAGCCCGCGGGAATGCTTTTAAAATGGCAGTCCAAAAACTCCACCCATCACTCACTTAAACTCAACGAAAACGATGAAATCTGATAGTAAGCTTCAAACACGTAGGAAGGCGTCTAAGTCAGCGTTTAAGATGCTTTATGTCGCAACGCGTGGTAGCAAACGCCGCAAACAGCGAGCAGCGACGACCATGAGCCCCCAAGACATGGGAGAAGTGCCAGGCGTAGGAATTGCGCGCGCCTTAGTTGTCATCCTTTTGATTCACGTTGCGGCGATTGCGGGAATCTACCTTCATAATCGCGGTAACGACAGCAATGATCTCAAGGCGGTTGCTGTGAGCGACCAAGAAAATCCACCAACACCAATGGAAGGATATGAAGTAGGATTTTTAGAACCTGGAGAGAATTATACGACGATGGCTCAACGATATGGGGTCGATGAGCAAGAACTGAGACGCTTGAATGAAAACAAGGGCCCCAAACTTGGGTGGAAGTACAATATTCCAAAGCGAAGAATTGAGAATACAAGCCCCACCCAGGCAATGGCTGGGGTCGTTAATCCTCCCGTTGAATCCATGCTGCCCGATCCCGATGCTTCAGAAGCCTCTACGGTGATCCCTAATGAGCGGCCCGATATCCAGCTTTCTGATTCACAATTTGTAACAGGTAGTGTTCCTGGCCCCTTAGAGCAAGTTGGCAGTAACGACTCTTCGGAAGGCCCAACGCTCACCATTACGGAGCCAATTTTAGTAAAGCCACGCTCGCCCCAGTCAACTTCTCCCTTAGGCGTTAGCCAGACTCACACTGTAAAGAGCGGAGAAACTCTCTGGGGAATCTCGCGCAAGTTGGGAGTGAATTTACAGGAGTTGATGAAGATCAATGGAATGAAAGATGGAGCGGGTCTCAGAATCGGGGCGGTTCTTAAGGTTCCTTCCAAGCAATAAGCTCTCATGCGAAAAGGAGCATTCATTTTCCTCTATCTCGCTGTTGGCGCGCTCATTACCTTAGGATTAGTGATCCTAACGAGCGCGAGCTCGCGGTTTGATGATGCTTCGATGGGTCAGTATTTCTTCCTGACGAGGCAGGCGATGTGGTTGGGAGTGGGCATTGCCGCTCTCGTCGTGATGGCCTTTGTCGACTACCGCAAATTACGACGTTTTTCGTGGCCGCTCTTTTTTGTGATTTGTTTGGCCCTCGCTCTTTGTTTTGTCCCGGGAATTGGTGATGAAGCAAAAGGAGAAAACCGTTGGATCGTCATACCAGGAGTCGGACTGCGCTTTCAGCCTTCGGAACCAGCCAAATTAATCATCATGGTGGTTCTTGCTTCATGGTTTGCTCGTTACCAAGCCGAGATTAGAAGTTTTTCTAGAGGATTTTTGGTCCCCTGTATCATCCTTGGTATTCCACTTTTATTGATTTTGTTAGAAACTGATATGGGAACAACGGCGGGCTTAGGTGCTGCTGGTTTGATTGTCATGTATGTCGCCGGAAGTCGGCTGCAGTTCATGCTGCCGTCGGTGGCTGTCGCAGTTGCGATGTTAGTGGTCATGGTTCAACAAGATCCAAACCGAATGAGACGAATCACGGCCTTTACGAATCTGGAGGAGCACAAAGAAGGCGCTGGATGGCAGCAGTTGCTGGCTCTCGAAGCATTTGGTAATGGCGGCTCGGAAGGGCTTGGTTTGGGCAATGGCTTGGTGAAGCAAAAGAATTTTCCAGAGCATCACACAGATTTCATTTTTCCGGTGATTGGAGAAGAGCTTGGGGTCTTCGTCTCAATGGGAGTGATTCTTTGTTTCGTTGTCTTTCTACTCACCGGAATGTTTATTGCCTTAAGCGCGCCGGATCTCTTCGGTCGGCTTCTTGGTATTGGCTTAACTTGTAGTATTGTCATTCCCGCAATGATGAATATTGGGGTGACGACAGCTTGTTTGCCTAATACGGGTCTTCCCTTACCTTTTGTAAGTTATGGGGGAACCAATCTCGTTTTTACGATGGCGATGGTTGGAGTTCTCTTAAGTATTTTGAGGCGTTCTCGTGCGACAGAATTGTCGGAGATTCCTGTGGTGAAAGATAAAGTTTTTGAGGTGCGACTTTAGGAAGGTGTCACTCCGCCGCGATAGATCTAGCAAGAGTGGTTCGTTCAGTCTCTTGATGTTACGTTTGCTCCTCCTTTTGTTTGTTGCACCTTTTGCGCTGGCCAAGGTGCCACCTAATGTCATTGTCTTTTTATCTGATGACCAAGGATGGGGCGACCTGAGTCAATCGGGCAATCTGGATCTAAAAACTCCACATATTGATTCGTTAGCCAGAGAGGGTGCAAGTTTTGATGCTTTCTTCGTTTGCCCAGTCTGCTCGCCCACTCGAGCTGAGTTTTTGACAGGTCGCTATCATCTTCGCTCGGGAGTTTGGTCGACGTCTTCTGGTGGAGAGCGAATGAATCTCGATGAAACAACCAT
>JALRJZ010000145.1:245-6540 GCA_023261045.1 Akkermansiaceae bacterium | reverse complement strand
GAGAAGAAAGGATCGCGAGATCGAACTTCAGATTGTGCCCGACCTTGAGAGAAGAAGAATCAAAGAGAACGCTGAGCTTCTCTTTCCAGTGGGGCCAGCGTTCAATGGGAAGGTAATAAGCTTCATGAGCTTTGCTCGAAAAAGCAATTCCGACTAAGTCTGACTGAAAACGGTCTAAAGAGGTGGTTTCAACGTCAAAGCAGAAAACTTTGGCTCCTTGGAGTTTGTCGAGTAACTCAGTGAGGCATTCTTCAGAATCGATGAGGCGGTAGTCATGTGAGACTTCTGAAATCGTTTTTAAGCTTTTAAAGATTGGGCTTTCCTCCTGTTGCTGTTCCTCTTGATCCTGAAAAATACGTTTTGTGAGGGTGCGAAATTCCCATTTCTCCAACAATTCTCGCAGTTGCTCTTCATTCGGATTTTGGAGTTCAAAGTCATCGAGCGATTCTGTGATCGGAGCGTCGAGTAAGATGGTGGCGAGGTTTTTTGAGAGAAGAGCCTGATCGGCAAATTGGATCACGTTTTCCTTCTGTTTGCCTTTAAGCTGATGAGCCTGATCGATTAAGTTTTCGATCGAGCCGAATTGAGTGACGAGTTTTTTGGCCGTTTTTTCACCAATGCCAGGCACGCCGGGGATGTTGTCTGAGGCGTCGCCCCACAGGCCCAGAATATCGATGACCTGCTTGGGTGAATTGATTGACCATTGTTCGAGAATCGCAGCAAGATCAAGAATCTCTCTTTCTCCTCCTTGGCGCCCGGGTTTCCACATCGAGGTGTTCTGATCGACTAATTGAGCAAAATCCTTATCGGGTGTGACCATGAATGTTTCGAAGTCGCCGGTTTGCTCGGCCCTGTGAGCGACCGTTCCGATAAGGTCGTCAGCTTCATAGCCATCGATTTCTAACACGGGGATTTTGAACGCTTTACAAAGCGTTTTTACCTCGGGGATGGCGACCCTCAACTCCTCGGGCATTTCTTCGCGTTGTGCCTTATACTCTGGATAGAGCTGATGGCGTGCCGTGGGTGCAGAGGTATCGAAAGCAACGGCTAAATGGGTAGGCTTTTCCTTTTCGATAATCGTGAGCAGTGTGTTCGTAAAGCCATAGATCGCGGAGGTGTTGAAGCCTTTAGAATTGGTTATTGGATTACGAAAGAAGGCGAAGTGTGCCCGATAAACCAGTGCCATCCCATCGAGGAGAAAAAGTCGCTTCTTGGCCATGGCCAAGACTCTCGCTTGGATATGAAAAGGTCAAATCTTGACTTTGACGGCGTGACAAGTTGCTAAGAAATCTTTAGAGTTTCTCCATACCCTCCGTCCTTCTTATGAAATACGCCAAGTTTGCCGCAGTTGTTGTCTTCCTTTTTGTTCTTGGCTACGTGCTTGGGCCGACACTGAATCCACTTTTGGTGAGCGATCGAAAAGTCGAAAATCAGATGATCTTTTCCGTGGAGGTGAACGGGGGGGCAACCTACCAGATTGATCTTGCGAAGTATGAAGAAAGCGAACTTCCGGAAGTTGTTACAATCGAGAAGCAAACCTCAATTCCGACGGCAAGCGGAGCTGGGGTCAAGCCTCTTCGACGCGATGAAAAGGTCAAATTGCTCAGCCTCGATGGCGGTAAGCTCTTGGTGCAGACCATGAATGGTGTCGCCAAAGGTCAGATTCAGCCACGAGATACAGATATTTTTCAAATCCTAGCAAAACGGAAGTTTGAGCAAGATGCTGCTAAAATTGTCGGCACAAGCCCTCCGGATCAGGCAGTGCCTTCTACCCCGTCTCCTGAGGTTGACCCGGTAGCAAATCCTGCCACAGGGGTGGCGCCTCAACCAACGCCAGTGGCTGTTGTGGAACCTCAACCAGCGCCAGTGGCTGTTGTGGAACCTGAGCCCGAGCCCGAGCCTGAGACGCCCAAAGAGCTCTCTGAAGAGCAAGTCGTTGCGCTGATGAAAGAGAGTATCGCAGGAGGAGCGGTTAAAGAGTTTAAGAGTGACCAAGTCAAAGGGTGGAAGATTGGTGACATGGAGACCATAGATGGAACTGAGTATCAAACGGGCCTCGCCGCATATGAAGCGCAGACTATTTTTGGAGTGAAGCCTGTGCAGGCCAAAGCGCTGATCAAAGATGGTAAGATTGAACGGTGGGTGTATGCGAAAAGCGGGATGGAAATCCAGTAGTCCTATCCGAGCTTCTCTGTATTTGGCCCTTCTTTGGTAAGAACACCTGCATTTGTGGAGTCTCGTTTGATGCGTTCTTTGCGCAAAGGCAAAGGCGTTGATTGTTCTTTGTTAAAGATCCCTAATCTTTAGTTTCGCGTAAAAATCAGAGCGACGACGAACGAAAGTAGGGAAAATATCGTGATGGCAATAAACCAGAGAGTTATGGTGGTTTGTTTCGCGTGTTGCTTTTCAAGTGAAGCAGCGCGCCGAAGCAGAAACTCGAAGATGCCCAAAAGGAGGACAATTGGGCCTAGGTAAAAGGTCATCAAAAACTCTTTGAGTGCTTCTAGGCCAGTTGTGGTTACAGAGTCAGGTCCGATCCCGTCTTTAAGAATCCAGGCAAAGGGTGAAACGCAGGTGGTCATGAAGATCAGAAGCGAATCAACCAACACCAGCAGGATTGTTCGTGTCCGTTGTTGGGTGATCTGAATCTTCATCGTGCGTAGAATCCTTGATCGGTGTGAGAGAGCGGGGGCGCTCATTAATGAATCAGGGCAGAATCCTTAACTACTTTTCGAGGGAGATCACGCATTCCAGATGCCTTGTTTGTGGGAAAAGATCAAATGGTTGAATCGTGTCGATACGGTATCCCTGTGCCATGAAATGCCGTAAATCACGCATCTGAGTTGCGGGGTTACATGAAATGTAAACAACTCGGCTCGGTTGAAAATCAAAGAGCTGCTTGAGGAAGTCTTCGCTACAACCCTTGCGTGGAGGATCGATGATCACCGAGGTTTCTTCTGCTGGGAAAGTGATTTCGGCAAAAAGTTTCTCTGCGGAAGCAGCAAGAAAGCGTGCGTTTGCAATTTGATTGGTCTCTGCGTTCCGGCGGGCCCAGTCTGCCGAACTTTCCGATAATTCGATTCCTACCACTTGCTCAAATCGGTGGGCAAGTGAGATACCAAAGAGACCTGACCCACAATAGGTGTCGAGAAGGTAACGTTGTCCATTCTTGCTCGCTTCTGTCGCTGCATGGGCGGTGAATGCTTCGAGAATCAATGGATTATTTTGGAAGAAGTCTCCGGCTAAGAAGTTGAAGGTCAAATTTCCAACCTTTTCAGAAACTGGAGTCCGATGGTCTGTTTCAACACGTCCCTGAGTCGCTCTCATGAGGAGAGTTGCCCCTTTTTTGTATCGGCTGATGTTTGCTTTAACGTCAGATCGAACGGCTGGAAGGGTATTGTTGATGACATCCATTGCGATGGGGCAATAATCAATATCAACGAGGCGGGTGCGGCGGTTAAACTCGAGAAATCCAATCGGAAAGTCGGAGGTGTTGCCTTTTGGTTTTTGAAAATGTGGAGTGATCTTTGAGCGGTAACCCCATTCTTGAGGGGAGCCAATCGTGGGAAGAACCTCGGCATCGACACCTACCATGTGCTCTAGAAGCTCCCTGACTTGGTGCGTTTTCCAAAAAAGCTGCTTTTCATAGGTAAGATGTTGATATTGGCATCCTCCGCAAACTGAAAAATGGCGGCATTTTGGCTCGATCCTGTCAGGAGACGGTTGAATGACCTCGATGAGGTCCGCATGCGAACAATTCGCCTCGTTTCGCCAGACGCGTGCCCGCACGACCTCGCCAGGGAGGCAAAAAGGGACAAAGACGACCCATTGGTTGGGCTTGGCAATTCCTGCTCCAAGGTTTGAAAGCGCGACGATTTCAACCTCAATGATTTCGTGCCAATCAAATGGTTCGGCCTTGAATTTAGGCGGGCGGGTTTGAGCCATGGAGTTCTCTATACGATTACTCAGCGGTGAGTTCGGAGTTTGATGAAGCCGGCGGGGGAGTCACATGAATCGCTCCCGATTCTTTAGATTCATCATGAGGAGTTGGTGCAGGGCCAATCACAGTTTTCTTGTTTTCCTCAGTCATCAATTCGCTTGAGGAATCTGGAACGGCAAAAGTGAACTCTCCTTCCTCATTGGTGGGAGTGTTCAAAGGCTCATTGATGGGAGAATCTTTAATGATAACAACTTCTTCCTTTGGCTCTGAAGGAACATTTGGAGAGCTTGAACATGAGCTAAAAGCGAGAAGCAAAAACGGATAGAGGAAGAGAGATCTCATCACGTGGCACGTATAGTTTGAGTCGCTACCTTGGCTCTATACGAGAAAGTTAGCAACGCTCGATTTTGCCTTTGGTTCCTAAAGGAAGCGTTAGCTCTGAGAAGCATCAAATTCCTCTTTGACCTTTTTACGTGTTTCAGAGACGAAGTAATTGCACGCTTCTTGGCAGAGAAGGGGAATGGCCTCGTTCGTGTGGTAATCTTCTAAGATTCCGCTGAATTCTGAAGCTTCCGACGGTTCAAGAGGGGTTTGCTCGTCAATTTTCCACAAGATCCTCTTTACGCATTGGTTGCTGGGGCCACAAACCTTTTGCACTAATTCCTGAGCTCCTTTCGTCGAGATATTCTGGGTAAATCGATACATTCCAGTCTGGCGGGAAAGTTTTTCGCGGAGATGCTGGATGCGTAGGGTGTCCTGGTTGAGTGCACGCCAAATTCCCAGAGAGGCGGGGTAAAAGAGATCAAGAGCTTGGTGGACTTCATCAATCGATTTGAGGTGGAAAATCCAACCTTTTTTGAGTGATAACTCACCTTTGGTGAAACGATATCTTCCGCATTCGGTGTAGAGCCCAATTTCTCGTGCATCATCCGGATCAGTATGAACCTCTAATTCGTCGGAGAGCACATCATCAATATGATGAAGCCGAAATGGCTGAGTGAGGATCCGAATCTGTCCAATTTGGTGGACACCCGAATCGATGGCGTCATGAAGGAGTTGCGAGAGTGACATGGTTGCTGTCGAAAGTTGAAATTTGATCAAGGATGACATCGGCCATCATCGGCTCGGTGCCAATGGCGGCTGAGTAATAGAGGGTCTTACCTCTTAGCTGATAGGGGTTATTGCGAAAAACTTCTTTTTGACTCGCGGCCTGTCCTTCGTCTTTTTCAAAACCTAACATCACGGGAATGTCTTGGTAGCTGTGGAGTCCATCAGCGATAAAGACAGGAACGACAATCGCGTTTGGGGTGTCACTGAGGGTCGCCCAGTCTGCAATAAATGGCGCTTCTTCCATATACGTATCAAGAACCTCTGCGAAATGGCATTCGGGTAAGGTCTTGATAAGAGCAACTTGGTCTGCGATGGCTTTTGTTGAATTTTTATTCAATGAGGTTCCGTGCCCGACGATGAAGAGTGTGGACTGCTCTTGAGGCACATTGGGTGCCACCTCTTTTGTCCGTTGCAGAATCAAAGAAGTCATCGAGGGGTGAATGCCCACTGGATCACAATAGTGAATGGTTTTTCCGTGAATGTGAGTCGTCGGTCCAGTCAGCTCAAATTCTCGGGGGATGACCTCCTGAGTAAAATAGCCTTCACTGATAAAATCTGGGACCACATACACTTCTGGGGCGTCGATGAGATAAAGTGCTTCTCTCATTGAGGGTTCTTCCTTCCAAAAGCAGCAATGAACTTCACTAAAGACTCCTCGGTTCCGAATTTCTCTGGCGTGATCAAAATACGGATTCGATGAATCGGGATTTTCGGTGGAACCGTGGCCCACAATAAGCAAAGCAGATTGATGCTTTGGTGAAAAACTCATGGGAAGATCTTAGTAGGCCTTTGCTGATCTGCAAGAGGGAGGTTTAGAAAGGGAAGAGAATTACCAGATGGAACTGAAAGATGAGTCGCTCAAGTGTGCATATCTCGCATTGGTGGGTCAGTGATCAGGATCTAAGATGTATTGTCATTTCGCAGGATTAAGGCAGACTCTCGTCTTGAAGTGACGGCCTCCCTCAAGATCACCCAAGAGTTTATTGTGGCTCTGCTGATTGCAGCTTGGATTCACGTGGCTCTTTTTTTCGTCTTCGTGCTGTTGCTTGTTTTTGATCTCTTTGCAGACCGGGTTTTTATCGGAAAGGATGTGTCTCCGAAGCAAGAGGAGCGTCTAGAGCTGACTCTCGTCCTTGATGATTCCGAGCCGGAAGCTTCCCTTGAAGCACCGATATTGGAGCCAGTGACTGAAGTGACTCCTGACCAGGCTCGTAAGGAGCCGCGGTTGGTTGAAGAGAAATCTTT
>JALRJZ010000145.1:0-235 GCA_023261045.1 Akkermansiaceae bacterium | reverse complement strand
GTTCAAACAAATCTCAATCAGGTAGTTGAAGAGAGGCCTGAAAACCCCAATTTTATTGGCCAGAACAATACCATGGCTTCGAGTGATCGAGAAGCAGTCGCGGGAGAGAGTGAGTTGACAGCTCTTGCAGGAGAGAAAGATCCTCAAGCTGACTTAAAAAGCTTTGATTCTAATTTTAACGACGGCGAGAACCAACCCGTCGGGAAACTTTCTGAGACTCAAGATTCTCCGAGTG
>JALRJZ010000144.1 GCA_023261045.1 Akkermansiaceae bacterium | reverse complement strand
GTATTGGCAAATGCCCTTGTGACTTTTGATAATGGTCGGATGGGTGAACTTGTGTTGCCCAAACAGGGGGTCCATGAGGCGTTTTCTGCTGCCGATCGGATGATTTCAGATAGTATCACGGCTGTTGCTCGTCTCGTGCTGAGGCCGGGGTTGATTAATGTGGGGCTCGATGAGCTCACTTCGGCTCTCAAAACAAATCGTTCTCGCTGTCTTTTTGGATCGGGTCTCGGCAAGGGGGAGAATCGGGCTCAGGCTGCTTTAAAAGCAGCACTTGAGAGTCCTCTCTTAGATCGTGGTTTCCTTTTGGCTGATGCCACGACAGTCCTTGTGCATGTTTGTGGTGGTGAAGATATGACTCTCTATGAGGTGGAGCTGCTTATGGAAGGTTTGACAAAGCATATTCCAGAAGATGCTCATTTGCTTTTTGGTGCAGCGACAGACTCCGCAATGGCAAAGAGCTTAAGTGTCACCATCATCAGTGCGTTGCCTGAAGAGCGTTTGCAGGTGACTTCAAGCCAAACGGTTCAGAATGAAAGCAAGGATGACCAAAAACAAAAAGCCTCTCAGCCAGAGGTTGTTGAAAATTTGGAGGCAAATGATGCTAAGCAAAGCGAATTAACCGAAGAAGGAGATCAAGTCGATCAAAGTAGCGGCTCAGAAGATGCTGAGGAAATCTCGATTGAAGCGGAGTTGGGCCCTCAGGAAGGTTTTGCAGATCAAGATGGAGCGAGCCTTGATGAAGAAGAAACTCATGACCAAGGAGTTGGAGAGGAACCTGAAGTTGAGCAACCTGTCGTTGAAACTGTAATCGATGAGCCAGCTGCTGAAGATGAGACTCCAACAAACCAAGAGGATGTTGAATTACCACTTGCAGCCAAGCTTCCTGAAAAACGTTCACCAGATAACCAAGGTGAGCTTTCGCTAGAAGGGGGGCCTCGAGGGCGGTTTGAGGGTGAGCAGCCAAACGTTATCAAGGGAGAGGATTTGGATGTTCCTCCCTATTTGCGTCGTAAGGGACGCCGTCGATAGGTGGAGCTAGCCAGCTTGAGCCTCTGATTTCATTTATTTTTCTTGAGCCCGTGCAGGTTTATTCGAATTTGGCCGATCTCGCACAGGGAGAGGATGATTTCGGGCTTGCTCTTGGAGTTTTTGACGGCGTGCATTTAGGGCATCAAGCCGTCATTAATGCGGCGAGGGGGACCACAAGGACCGGGGTTCTGAGCTTTCATCCACTTCCTGTTCAGGTTTTAGCTCCTGAACGAGCCCCTGAGCTTGTTCTCTCGAGTCTTGAAGATAAAAAACGCCTTCTTTCCTCGCTAGGAGTCGATTTTTTGGTGGTTTTAGAGTTCGACGAGCGCTTTGCGGAGACTTTGGCTAAGGATTTTGCCGATCACCTCTTTCAGAGTGGCGTTCGTAAATTGGCTGCAGGTGAAGATTGGACTTTTGGAAGGGGGAGAGAGGGGACCATGCCTCGCCTTTTTGAATGGGGCTCCGAGCTCGGGGTGGAGGTGATATCGGTGTCTGCAGTGATTCAAGAGGGGGAGCGAATCAGCAGCACAAGGATTCGCCAGTGTCTTCTGGCTGGTGATTTGGAGGGTGCTCAACGTTTGCTCGGGCGTCCGTATGGCGTTTATGGGAAGGTCGTGAAGGGAAGGCAGCTTGGGAGAACAATTGGATTTCGAACCGCAAATCTTTCCGTGTCGAGTCGGCACCTTCCGCCCAATGGGGTCTATTGCGTGAGGGGCAATGGGATCGAGGGCGTCGCAAATATCGGCGTGAAGCCGACGATTGGAGGGGAGAGTGAGCGCTCTCTCGAAGTTCACCTCTTTTCGGATCGAGTCGCTGATGACTATCAGTGGGGTTTAGAGGTGACCTTTTTTTCAAGGATTCGTGAAGAGAAGCAATTTGCAGATCTTCACGAATTAAAGTCTCAGATTGAGCGAGATATCACCTGTGCACGTGAGCGATTTGCCAGCCAAGGTTGAGCGACTGGTTGTCTTACACATTGGGTTTGCAATTTTTTCAGAGCCATCATAAGGCAGCCCTCTCGCAAATGACGAGGTTTACCGACATGGAAAAGAAAAGTGATTTTGGATTAATTGGGTTAGCCGTGATGGGGCAAAACTTGGTCCTCAACGTGGAAAGCCGTGGTTTCCAGGTTTCTGTCTACAACCGCACGACAGAGACCATGACCAAATTTATTGAGCAGAACCCAGATAAACAACTTGTTGGTTGCGCGTCTCTTGAAGAATTTGTGGATTCTCTTGCGGTTCCTCGCAAAATCCAAATCATGGTCCAAGCTGGAGCTCCAGTCGATGCAGTCATTCATTCTCTCATGCCTCTTCTTGATCCTGGTGATATTATTATTGATGGGGGTAATTCCCTTTATATGGATACCGAGCGCCGCGATCAGTATGTGGGAGAAGCAGGTTTCCGGTTCATTGGAGCGGGTGTTTCTGGTGGTGAAGAAGGAGCACTCAAAGGTCCTTCGATTATGCCGGGAGGACCTCAGTCTACTTGGGAGGTCATGAAACCTATCTTTGAGAGTATTTCCGCGAAAGTAGACGGAGAGCCTTGTGTGGTCCACATTGGCGAAGGCGGAGCGGGTCACTTTGTGAAGATGGTTCACAATGGAATCGAATACGGTGACATGCAGCTCATCTGCGAAGCATACAATATTTTCAAAGCTGCTGGGTTCTCAAATGCGGAGCTCGCTGAGATTTTTGCTGATTGGAATGCGGGAGACCTTGAGTCGTTTCTTATCGAGATCACGGCTAATATCTTTAGGCAGAAAGATCCCGAAACTGGACAAGAGATTGTTGACCTCATTGTCGACAAGGCTGGTCAAAAAGGAACGGGCCGCTGGACTGTGATGAGCTCGGTTGAGCAGGCCATTCCTTTCTCAACAATTGCTGGTTCAGTCGAAGCGCGCATCCTTTCCTCGATGCGTGATCAACGCCAGGTCGCAAGTGGTATTCTCGAGGGTCCCGGCAATTGGTGCTTTGATCTTCAAATGAGTAAAGAAGATCTTGTCAAGAAGGTGCGAAATGCCCTCTACGCATCAAAGATCGTTTCTTACGCCCAAGGTCTTGATTTGATCGCTAAGGTTGGTGCAGAAAAGGGGTGGAACCTTCAGCTCGGTGAGATTGCTAAAATCTGGCGTGGAGGATGTATTATCCGAGCCCAATTCCTCAATCGGATTACCGAGGCTTACCAGAGTGAAACTCCGCCAAGCAATTTGATGCTTTCTCCGTTCTTTACCAAGATTCTCAATGACGGCCAGAAAGATTGGCGTGAAGTTGTTGCTCTGGCTGCAGTGAACGGCATTCCTGTTCCAAGTTTTGGTGGTTCTCTAGCCTATTACGATGCGTACCGTGCAGAACGTCTCCCGGCTAATCTCCTACAAGCGCAGCGGGACTTTTTTGGTGCTCACACCTATGAGCGCGTTGATAAGCCAGAAGGTGAATTCTTCCATACCGAAGACTGGCCCGATCTTATCGGTTAAACTGCCTGTCAACTACCTTTCAGAAGCGGCACGTTCTTGGAGATCGTGCCGTTTTCTTTTGGAGCCAACGTATTTTGTTTGAGAGATTCAGAGCCTTACCTGGCAGGAAAGGCTTTGATTTGATCAATGCGCCATTTCTCGAGCTTCTTGAGTCTTAAGATGATGTCCCAAGATTCGGCTCGTTTGTGATTTTTTCCCGCAGCGACTTCAACATCAACGATGATCTGGACTTCGGCTTGATCCGCTTGGATCGAGATCGTTCGCTCTTTTTCTTTGATCTGACAACGCGTAATCCATTGATGGAATTGAAGGATTTGTTCAATGAATCCTTCGGTTGAAAATTGGAGATTGGGGATGGGGGGCGAGCCGAGTAGCTCGATTTCTGGGGCGACGACTTCTGAGATCGATTTTCTGATATCTGACTCTTTTCGAAGAGAAATCTTCTGGTATTCGATGTTTTCTATGAGCTGATCAACCTGTCTGCCAATAATTTGGCGATCTTGATTTCGATAGCTGAGATAACCGCCAGAAGCAATGATCAGCAAAAGAAGGATCCATAAGCGCCGGGAGTTCATCGATTAGGTGCCAGCTGGCAAGTAAAGCCCTTGAGATACTCTGTCTCTGGGAGGGTTGTCATGATTGGGTGGTCAAGTCGCTGAGAGTGGCTTTGGAGAAGCCTTAGAGTTTTTTTGCCGTCAACGACCGCATCTTTTAGGCTCTGGAGGAAAAGCTCACGCGTCGCATGGTGAGAGCAACAAAAAGTCGCGAGAATGCCATCATGATTGAGCATTTTAAGTGCTCTCAGGTGGATCTCTTTGTAGCCTCTCATGGCGTCTTTGACTGTTTTCTTGTTTCGTGTGAATGAAGGTGGATCGAGAATGATCAGGTCGTAAGTTTCTTCATGCTTTCTCAAGAAATCGAAGGCGTTTGCGGTTTGTGTTTGGATCTCGACTCCTGTCAGTTCGGCATTTCGACGTGTCGCTGCGGTCGCATCTTCTGAGATGTCTACTGCAAGAACCGAAGAAGCTCCCGCTCTTGCGCAGGCCAAGCTAAATCCCCCTTGATTGCAAAAGACATCGAGAACTTTTTTACCTTGGGCGAACCGAGCAACCTCTGGATAGACGTCCATAATGTCTAAAAAGAGGCCGGTCTTTTGTCCATTGGAGGGGTCAATTTCAAAGGCTGAACCAAGATGATGAATCGTGAAGGGAGCAGGTCGATCTCCGTAGAGGACCGCGATTTCGCTTTCTAGGCCCTCCGCTTTTCTCATTGGGGAATCATTTCTGAGGGTGATGGAAGCTGGTTGGCAAAGTTCAACGAGAGCGGTGACAATAAGATCCTTTCTTTGGTCCATTGCTAAGGTGGTTGTCTGTAGCACCAGATGCTCACCATAGCGGTCCACGATGATTCCGGGTAGTCCATCCGATTCGCTCCATACTAAGCGGCTCACTGTTGGATCGAGATCGAGAGAATGTCGGTATTGGATCGCTTGTCGAATTCTGCGCAGAAAGAACTCTTGGTCGAGTTTTTGAGCTCGGCGAGAAAAACGCCGCGCTACAATCTGCGAGAGGGGGTTATAAATTGCCGAGCCCAATGGTCGGTCCTTAAAGTCCTTGAGAGTGATCACATCTCCAGGAGATGGATTTCCAAATGTTTTGAGAATCTCACTCGAGTAAACCCATTCATGCCCGTGAAAAATACGTGAGCGGGGCTTGATAATAAGGCCGGCCATGGCGGGAGAGAAGAGTAAGGAAGAGAGAAGATCAAGATCTGGTGCACCTTTTCGCTTGATCATCTGGGAAGCTCAGCCTACTTCCCCCCTCAGAACTTAATCTTTATGGGCCAGAATCTTAAAACACGACTAAAGCGCCGCCGCAGGAAAACTTACCTCAAGCGGAAGAATATCCAGGCAAATACCAGTGCAGCTCTTAAAAAGGCGGCACCGAAGGAGGAAAAGCCAGCGAAAAAGGCGGCAGCCAAGAAAACAGCAAAGAAGGCTGTGAAAAAGGCAGCAAAAAAAGCAGCCAAGAAAGTTGCAGCTAAAAAAGTCGCCAAGGAAGTATCTGACGCAGCACCTGCTGAGGATTCAGGTGCTTCAGCAAAAGAAGAGGCCTAGGCTTCGTTTCATTTCTCAAAGCCTGCGTTGCTGTGGTGACGTAGGCTTTTTTGTGCCTCTGACAAGGAGTTCTTTCGGTAAGAATTCTCAAAAAAAGGCATTTTCATTCCTCTTTCTTGCGCTAGCGTCCGACGTCGGCACGAGAGAGGGTTCTCGAGTTGCTGATTGCTATTATGTCCGAAACACAACCAACAGAATCCCCCCGAACCAAAAAAACTCCTCAGGGACAGCCTGAGGGAGGTGTGAATTGGAAGGTGATTTTTCTTTTCGCGATTGCATTCGGGATCATTTACATGGCCTATAAGACCGCAGGTCCCGGGAAACCACAAATTTTGCGTTTCCCAGAGTTTAGGGAGGCCTACATGGAAGGGAGGATCCTACAAACTCGAGGAAAAGAGGACTTTAAGGGTGGGCGCTTGGAGCTCGTCACCTTTGCCGGTGAGACTCGAGCGGAAGTTCGCGGTTACTATTCGAAAAAAAGTCAGCTGGTTGATTCATGGAGCGATCAAAACTATGTCAAAGCAACGGTCCAGGTCGATATCGATAGTATCAGTAAGGATCTGAGCCAAACTTTCGGGGAGAAGTTGCAGTGGATTGAGAATCCTCCAAAGAATGCTCAAGAAGCTGATGAGATTTCTTTCGTTCGGCTCAAAGGTCTTCTTTCTCGCAATGAAATTGTCAGATCGAAGGATCAAGTTTTTCAGATTTATCGGCCAGCGGGGTCAAATAAGGCCGAAATCTACGTCACGGAGGGTAAACCTGTGGCTCTGTCCTCGGAGCAATTCCTCGAGCTTAAAGAAAACAAAGACAAGGACTTACGCATGGTGCCTTTTGTGGTGCAGCTCGATAGCCTCATTAGCCGTGATGATTTAGCGGCTTTGGTCAATAACAACATCTCCACCCGAAGAGAGAGCGATACCTTTGGGAGGGTTG
>JALRJZ010000143.1 GCA_023261045.1 Akkermansiaceae bacterium | reverse complement strand
GGTCTTCGAAGACAAAGATGGTGCCGAACTCGTAAGTCTTCCAACCGCCGGTAAAGTCTGAAATGTAGACCTTGCCGTCGTAGCCGAACTCAATGTCGGTGTTGAGAAAGCCTTTCACAAAGCTCTCATCATGGATCATTTCATAAGACGCTCCCTTGGGGCCTACTTTGAAGCCGATGGTTTCCGATCCTCCACCGCGGTAGTCACAGACGAAGAAGTGGTTGTCCCATTTTTTGTTGAGGCCGATACCCGGATTGTATGTCAAGCCAGACGGGCCAACAGAAACGTGGGCGATGGGCGGAAGTATGGCCTCAGGACGGTTTTTAGCCTCGAATTCCCACCACAGCTCGGACATCCATGGCGTCTCATGTCGACCTCCCCATGGTAGTTTGAGAGTGTGTGGAAAATTACGGAAGTTCTGGTTTCCCCGATTCCAGCCACTCATGGCACCTTCGACCATCATTACTAAGCGTGCTTTATCGCCCATGTCGGCGTTATTATCTACCGAGAAGGCGACGCCATATTGGTCGAAGGTAATCTCTTTGGGGTTGCGAAGATTGTAGTGGACCACTTCCAGATTGGAGCCATCAGGCTCCATGCGAAAAATTGCACCACCATACTGGTCGTAAAGATGCCTGCCCTCCTTGGTCTTCAGATCGTAACCACGGTCACCGATCGTGAAATAAATGCGGCCATCGGGACCGAGGGCAAAGCCATTCAGATCGTGACCGCTGAGACTGACACTGATGCCATATCCCTCTTGTAGCGATGTGCGCCCATCTGAGATGCCGTCGCCGTCCTTGTCCTCTAACATCCAAAGATGAGGAATGCAGGCCAAGTAGACTTTGCCTTTGTAGGCCATAATGCCAGCGGCGGTCCCGTCAAGTGGATCGTTGAAGCCGTCCGCATAGAGCCAAGATTTTTCGGCCTTGCCATCGCCATCCTTGTCTTCCAATACACGAATTTTTTCTGCATATTTGGTGTAATAGCCGGGCTCTTTCTTGTCTTTCCACTTTTCGTATAGAGCCAGTCGCTCTGCGGTAGTTCGCAGGCCCACTTCCTCCTCGAGCCAATACCAGTTGCGGCGATTATCCTCAATGCCCCGATCGAAGCGATGAGTCTCGGCCACAAAGAGACGGTTTTGCTCGTCAATGGAGAGGGCCGTGGCGTTGAGAACATCTGGGTTCTTGGCAAAAACCTTGGCGCTCATGCCCTCCGGATACTGAATCGTGGCAAGCAGAGCCTTTTCGGCTTCAATTACATCAATGTCTTCTTCATTGGCAGTTCCTTCAATCTTCGGTGTCTTTTGATCGCCGGGAAGTGCGATCGCCGAGATGGCCATTGCAATATAGCCAATAATGAAAAGGTGGAGTGAAAGGCTTCGGAGAAGAATAAACATATTGATTCGTGAGGGAGTGAGGAATTGTATAGAGTGATAAATGGTTTGTGAAGAAAGGGCGCCTGCAGTACTAGCCATGCTTGTTAATTTAAGCAGGTGGCGACGGGTGAGGTGTTTTTTAGAGTGATCCATTACCTTAGGTGGGGTGAAGGCATCCCTGTTGTTCTTTTATTCAAAATGAACTGGACTTCCCTGGTCCGCACTTCTTTGAGCAGCAAAGCAAAGATCCAATGTTTTGAGGTTATTGTAGGCACTGTGGTAAGGAGTGCGATCTTCCTCGATTGCAGACAGTAATTCACCCATGGCTCCCTGAAAGCCTGACTCGAACCAGGAACCAGTTAAGGGCACGGTGATTGAGCCGTTCTGGAGGTGTACTTCCATTTCAGGTTGTTCATTAAGTCCCGAACCTCGGGAGCGTAGAGTTCCTTTCGTGCCAACTACGGTAGTGACATCTTCCTCGCCCCGAGTGCAGTGGGCATTAAAAGACATTCTGACTTGCGTCTGGGGATACTCGATGATCACCGAGGCCAGGGCAGGGGGACTATAAACCTGTCCGGCATGATGTAATGTGGTTGCGAAAATACTTTTGGCCTTCTGATCTTCCATGATGCACGCGGTGATATCGAACCAATGGATTGCAAAATCAAAAAGGATAAGGTGTTCCATTTCCTCGAAAGATGAAATGCCCTTGATCCAAGTTTGATCCCATTGCAGAGAGAAATCAATTGATGTGACCTCGCCGATCAATCCTTGCCGGACAGCATTTCGAATATAATTAAAGTGTGGAGCCCAGCGCCCGTTTTGATTCACTGCCAGATTTATGTTTTTGTGATTAGCAACATCGACGAGCTTTTTCGCATCTTCAAGATTGAGTACAAATGGCTTCTGGCTAAGCACATGTTTACCGGCATTGAGGCAGTCATGAAGAATGGGTAAACGTTCGGCCGGGTGGGGTGTGACATCAACCACTTCGACCTCATCCATTTTCAAGATATTACGATAGTCTTGATGAATACTGGCTTGGGGGAAGTATTGATCCCTTAGTGCCTCTGCTTTTTCTAGCGTTCGGTTTGCAAGTGCAACGACGTTATAGCCGCAATCGTGATAGTTTTTTAGATGATACTCACTGATTCCGCCTGTTCCGATGAGTGCGATGGCGGGATTGTAGTCTTTTGGCTTTGGTGGAAGGTAATCAACCTTGGGCCGCTCAATTTCTACAGTCTCTTTTTCACGACTTAGCCCGTATTCGTTCGAATCCTCACTCACGGATGTTTTCTAATTTCGCAGATCCAATTCACCCATCATGCGATTTGTCTCGCAATAGGCCTCCTCGACCCATTCAACAATCTTTGACGGATCCGGAGAATATTCGAGTTCAAGTGCAATGGTGCCCTCTATCTCAAGCTCCTTGATTGCCTGGAGGTAGGGCATGAATTTAACCACCCCGCGACCTGGCGGTAGATCACCATGCACTTTCCCATCGCAATCGCTGATATGAACATGAGCCGCTCGATTTTTTAGGCATAACAATTCGGAAGGAGAGACATCGGCCAAAACAAGATGGCTGATATCGATGTTTGCTTTGACTGCGGGATGATCACAATCATCCAGAAAGCGGGTCATCTCTTTTAGATTATTTAGGAGGCTAAGCCGGAAAGGTTCGAGTTCCAAAGCAATCTCGATTCCTTTTTCTGCGGCATAGTCCCCAAGTCGTTTGGTATTTTCAACGGCCCACTGCCATTGCGCTTCAGGGGGAATCACTTCTCTTTGCCAGATGTATTCGCCCAGAACGAGCAAGAGGTTGTCGGCTTTAAAACGGGCACATAGATCGATGAATTTTTTACAGCGGTTAATGTGAAATTCACGGACCGGATCGTTAAAGTCAATTAATCCAGCAGCGACAACGGGAAGCGAAGTGATGGGTAAATGATTTTGGGCGCAGGTTTGTTCAATTAAGCTGATCTCATTTTCGGTAATAGACATCGCTTCCGTAAAAATATCTACGCAGTCAAAACCAATACGGGCAATATGCTCCAGTCCGCTCTTCGTATCAACTCCTGCCTGCTGAAAGGCGCTGTCTATAATGCCAAGTTTCATGAATTACTGGGAATTTTCGACTAAACTTTTGGCACTACGATCTTCGCGATTAAGGTCGGCAAATTCAGCCGCGGAACGCTTTGCGTTATCTTTTCCAATTGCCATGATTTGATCATCCTCAACTTTATTAAGTTTTGTATACTTGGGATGGTGCGATTCCTTGTAGGGGTCGTTCGATTTTGCGTTGTAACAACATATCATTGCCCATCTCGAATGATCGGATTCATTTGCAGCAGATGCATGTAAAAGATTGGAATGAAAGAACAGCGCATCCCCCGGATCCATGGTTACATGAATAAGTCCTAGTCTCTTTTTTGCTTCTTCGACCCGTTCCATATCAGCACCAGCCTGATCTCCGGTAAGGACATGATTTACCCGTCCAAGTTTGTGGGATGAGCGAATGACCTGCATACAGCCGTTTTCAACGGTGGCTCTATCCACTGCGATCATCACGCTACACAGATTTGGAGTTAGCACTCCATTTTGATACCAGTAACCATAATCCTGATGCCAGGCCCAGGCTCCTCCCACTTTTGCGTCCTTTAGGATCATTTTAGAATGATAGTGGTAAGCTTCGTCCTCAAGCAGTTGCTCAACCCGGTTAACCAATCTTTTGGAGCGGGCGAACATGCCGTAGATGCCGTTACCGGGATGATTCCAAAGGGCTAAGCGTACGGCATTGCCTTTTCCATCATCACGTGAGGATGAAGACTTATCCATTGCGTGATCTGCTCGGGCGGTTTCTCCAAGCAAATCAATTTCTTCACTGCTGAAGAGAGAGCGTGCAATAACAAAACCATTTTCTTGATAGTCTGAGAGATCGGAGGGGCTGAATTCGCTCATGATTCACATTCGACGCTGACAGGAAATTCCTTTTGCGTCAAGACGCCGCCACGTGTCGGCAGGCCGGGATGAGAGGGGATTCAGAGTTGGAAGATGCTGGGTAACCCGGCAAAGAATCAGATATCTAGAAACATCTCAAAAATAAAACCGAAGACGCGTGGGAATATCGCGCCAATAATCGCACCAAAAACTGCACCTGCCGCGCTCACGGCTGCGATCCCTTTGAAGCCTTCGAGTGGGAATGCATCAAATAGAAAGAAGTATGCTATTGGTGCAGCAATGCTGAAGAGGAAAGCTCCAAACAGTGCTGCTAAAGTTCTTCTGATCATTTTTGTTTTTTCTGATTTTGTGTCGAGACTTGGAGAAGTCTGACCTTTTGGGAGGAACAAGCAAATTTTATGCGTTAAAGATTTCCTTACCTATTGATTTGATCTTCCTCGGAAATAGCTCCTTAGAAGAGCAATCACTCCAACAAGAATCATAAAGGCTCCAACCACACTAGGTGCAAGAGTCCCGCTGATGCTCTCTGAAAGCGTTGATGGGTCGGTTGTTTCGTCTGATTTTATGGCAAGCATGCCTGTAGCGGTAGTCAATACACCCAAAAGTCCACAGATCGTGAGGCTCCAGCCGATTCTTTTTAACATCAGTTTACTCATCTTCTTTGGGTAAGAGTTGAAAAACAATTGGGCGTGAATCAATGCAATATTTCGATCCCCTGATCTCCAGAGGAGGGTGTATTCTGAGTCTCCCAGAAATAGAAGCTTTGAGTTCAGGGGCGCAGCTTGTCTGCGCTTCTTTCAACGCCTAATTGTCCTCTCTCTTTCAGAACTTCATTGAACCATTTCCTAATCGTTTTTCTCTCCGGACTGTCACGAAGAACCCAGGTATCGGTATGATCAGGGAACGGCAGTACTTGGAATTTGAAATTTCCGTCAGGTAAAGCTTGCTCGAGGTATTTCTTGGTCTCCGAAATGGATCGTTCTTGGCTGATGAACTGAGGCCTTTGCCCTAATCTTTTTAATCGAACTAGAGCCGATGCATTGTCGCTTTCCTTGTATCCCCATTTCCTAACTCCATCATAATGACTGTGACAAATGAACCCGCACCATAGAGAGGCTATTTCGTCGTCGTGAAGCCCGATGTAGTTGCAGGCAATAGATCCACGCGAGAACCCGGCGATGAATAGCTTTGACGAGTCGCCACCATATTCAGCGCAAATCTGTTTCACGGTCTGCTTACAGTAATCAACGGTGGCCTCGATGTTGCCCCACCAGGTAGAGGCGTTTTTACCATTCTTCTTATCCACGAAAGGGAGGCAGACCCAGATGACATTTCTACCCCCCGAAATTCCGTATCCGAGATCACACTCATCGACCGTGCCCTGACTGTCTCTCCATTTGTTTCCCGAATACTCAACAATGACCGGATACCTCTTATTCCTCTCCCAGTTTGGTGGTAAATACAGGGCGTGATAGAGGGTGGTATCCTTATACATAGGCAGCACCATTTTGACTCTTCTTCCCGGAGCAGGAGCCTCTGTAGTCACTGATGGCGTGGTAAGCTCAGTGACGATTTCTTTAGTGTCCATCGCTAGCAAGCATTGGGCAAAAGCAAGAATCGTTAGTATTGGCAGTGAGATATTTATAATCATGAAGTTCTATGGTCGCGGTCAGTCCAGTCAAGCCCTTGAGCTCAAGGAGTCAGGGATGAAAACTCTCCGTTGTGTTTTGAAGCGGAAGTGATCAGCAGACTTTCTGCTGGAAGTCATCGTGAGTCGCTTTAAACGTTTAGGTCGCCCAAGCCATTTTTGATTCATGAATCTTCCCATTCAGACTGTGCTCACGTTTTTGCTGGCCCTGCCAATCGTTGCGCCCGCCCAGGACATTCCCGAAAATCTCAAAGTAGAAAACTTAGCGGCTTGGTGCATCGTTCCCTTCGACGCAAAGAAGCGCGGCCCCGAGGAGCGCGCGAAGATGCTTGTGGAGTTGGGGATCAAACGCAGCGCTTATGACTGGCGTGCCAATCATGTTGCGGAATTCGAAGAAGAGATTGTCCAATACCAAAAGCATGGGATCGAGTTCTTTGCTTTTTGGAGTTCGCACCCGGAGGCCTTTGCGCTTTTTGAGAAGTATGATCTTCATCCTCAGATTTGGCACACCTTGGGGTCTCCGAGCGAGGGTAACCAGCAAGAGAAAGTCTCGGCTGCTGCTGATTCATTGGAATT
>JALRJZ010000142.1 GCA_023261045.1 Akkermansiaceae bacterium | reverse complement strand
CATCGGTGCGACACTGTATCGATCTTGCCGCGAAGGTGAAGGTCGATTCAAAAAAATCTCAATTTTATTTCAAATATTGGAAGTTTGACGCTCTCCTAAATCAGTGAGAATCTTTGGACCTGATGTTGGATACACACCACCATTTATGGTCTTACAACGCCTCTGAATACGACTGGATCCCAGAGGAAAGCCCGTTAGCTCAAGATCAACTCCTCCCAGAACTCGAAGCTGCCACGGCGCAAACCGGGGTCACCGGTACCATTGTCGTTCAAGCACGCCAAATCATTGAAGAATCCTACGCCTTACTAAACATTGCGGATCAAAGTTCGTTAATTCGTGGCGTTGTTGGCTGGGTGCCATTAATCGAGAAGGACGTTGAGACTCAACTGGAGCAACTCAGCTCAAAGGATAAATTCCTTGGCGTCCGACATGTCTTACAGGAGGAAGATGATGACTTTTTTTTGCGGGATGATTTTCACCGAGGACTTTCCAAACTTCCCTCTTTTAATCTCGTTTATGATCTTTTGATTTATCAACGCCAACTTCCAGTTTCACTCGAACTCGTCGACAAACAGCAAAACTTAGAATTCATTATTGATCATATTGCGAAACCAGAAATCACCTCAGGTCGCATCGAACCTGAGTGGCGCAAGGCAATGAAGGAACTTGCCCAACGAGATCATGTTCGCGGAATTAAGTTTTCAGGCATTGCCACCGAATTCCCAAACCATGAACCAATCGATCACGACACGATCAAAGCCTACTTTGAGGAGACCTTGGAGATTTTTGGAGCAAAGAGACTCATGTTAGGAACAGACTGGCCCGTTTGCTTGTTGCGCCTCCCCTCATACCATCAATGGATTGAGACACTCCAATCGCTTGTAGGCACCCTTTCGAGCGATGAGCAGAGCCAAATCACTAAATCGAACGGGGAAATAATCTACCATCTGAAAAGTTAGACTGGTCAGAGTGACATTTTCGCCTTGTAATAGCGGGCTCAACGGATGGATAGGGCTGTCACTATGCAGCTTCTCCTTCCGGCGAAAGAAAGGAAGAAAACCCTCATCCCTTGAATCGAACCGAATACAAATACCTCATTTCGTTGGAGCAAAAGGAGCAAATTGAGCAAGAGCTCGACGACAGACTCGTCGTCGACAGCTTAGCCTCTGAGGATGGCTGCTACCCCATTATCACCGAATACTTTGAGACACCGGATCGAAATTGCTTTTGGGAAAAAGACCGACGACTCGCAAGCCGACGAAAGATTCGGGTTCGCATCTACGGAAGTGAAGGGGGCAAGATTCCTCCCACTGGATTTATTGAGATTAAACACAAACATTTTGGCCTTGGAGCGAAGCGAAGACTTTTTCTTCCCGTTGAGGAAGCCGTTGAATTTGCTCAAGGCAACTACGACATTCTTCACCAATCAGGACGTGAACGCTCGAGGTCTCAACGAATGATCATCAAAGAAATCTTTGATTTAATTGAGCGACGTCGATACGAACCTGCAATTCAGCTTCGCTACGATCGCAAAGCATTAATGACTCCTGACGGTCAATTACGCATTACTTTTGATACCGGCTTAAAATGCCGATCTGAGTTATTAGCTCTTCAGCCAGACGACCAGCGCTTCACCACACCGATCATTGACCCCAACCAGAGTATTCTTGAGGTCAAATCATGGGGTCCCGCTCCCTTCTGGTTTCGGGTTTATGCTGGCCAAAAAAACCTCACTCGCATGAGCTTTAGCAAGTTCTGCACCGCCCTCAAAGTCTGCGACCCAGTTCTTCGCCAACAACTGCAATCATCGCAACAGGGAGCAGCCTAGAAAGTTCACCTACAAACAAACCGAACCCCTACAAACAAACCAAACCCAATCAACCATGGAACCTATCTTTGCAAACGCATTTGATTTTCTAACACACTCCAACAGCGCTGACCTTCCAGCACCTTTGGAAGTTTTGGGAGCAATGAGCCTCAGCTTTGTTTTAAACCTTCTTATTGGAGCTCTTTATAAGGCAACCTACAAAGGGACTCGCTACTCTCAGGATTATGTCCATACCTTAGTGATCATCGGCACGGTAACAACCATTCTTATCATGGTGGTTAATGGAAATGGTGCGGTTGCATTCGGAATGTTCGCGGCATTTTCCATGATCCGTTTCCGCAGGAATCTTGGCCAATCACGAGACCTTGCCTTTGTCTTTTTTGCCATGGCAACTGGCATGGGCATTGGAGCGCAGCAGTATATCATCGTCTTAATTACAACACTCATTGTCTCTTTGGCGATCTATCTGATCTCCAAGAAAGACGCTTTTGCACCTAATCGAGCATCTCATCAACTCCGTATTCGGGTGAATAACGATGTGGATTTCTCAATCGCCTTCAAAGAAATTTTCTCCAAGTTTACCGATGCGGTTGAAATGATTAGTGTTGAGTCTGTGCAAGCAGGCATGATGAGCGAGCTTCGATATGGACTCATCCTCAAGCAAGAGATACAAATCTCTGACTTTATGGAGGAAATTCAAATCGCCTGTGGAAACAACCGAGCGATCTTAACAACAACCCAGCGAGAACTCGATTTCTAAGAGGCGTCAATCGCTGCTTTGTTAGAGACAAGCAATCACCTCCGCCCACAATTCCTGTGGGCGGTTTTTTAGGGAAGCACTTCAGCCAAGAATCTCTACCTTGGAGGGGTGCGGTAGATGAGTCGCAAAGAGTCTAGTCTCAAGCGAGCACCCAACAGAGCTTCCTGGATCAACCCTTCCCTACGCTCGTGAGAGCTAATTTCGTCTGCATCAATTAATGGGTTGAGTTGCTGCAGGTCCTTGAGTCTTGAAAGCTCTTGATAGGAATCATCCGCATTCTTTTTTCGCGCATCCTTAATGAATTCGACTTTTTTTTGCCCTGCCAAACGCTCTAAGACTTTGATCATTTTGGGAATGATCTCCCCGGTAATTTTTGGCTGCTCAAGGATTTTGCGATGATCCCCCTCTCTCAAGGTCGCCTTAAGGAGAGCCTGATCCTGAGTGAGATCATTCCCCTGATGATCAATCGCAACTCGCACTGGCGTTGCTGGCAAATAACGATCCGTCTGCAAACTGGCAGGAGCGACACACTCCACGAGATAATAAGCTTCTAAAATAATCAGCTTTGGGCCCGCCGATTCCCAAACTCCAAAAGCACTGTTACCAGCCTCACCAGAAAGAAGAAGATCAATCGAAGATCTAACCATGGGATGATCCGCTGTCATCAGACCAAGCTCCTCGCGACTGAGTGCTTTTTTGCGATCAAAAGTCACCCCCAAGCCATCTCTCGGTAAATCAGGAAAGGCGTCGGTGATGACATTTTCCGGATTTAAAAAATAGGATCTTTCTCCGAGATCTTCAACAGAGATCCCAAAAAAGTCAAAAAGACGGACCACCCAGCCTTCAAAAGAGCGGTCACCGTCCCACTGAGCTAACAATTTGAGAGTCTCGTCAAGATCATCGAAACCTTTGGAGGTCATAGAAAGAAGTCGATCAACTCCTCTCTGCATTTGACCTTCTATCTCAATTCGCAGTCGCTTCGACTCTTCGATGAACTTTTCTAAACTATCAGCTTGGATCTTTTGCAAACGCTTCACCACCAAATGAGCCCCGTGCAAATTACTCTCAAATGAGTTTAACCCTTCTTGATACCACCTCGCATAACGTTCTCCTCGTGAGCCCTCGAGGTAAGGAACATGAATCTGGATTGCCTCAGATTGACCAATCCGGTCCAATCTACCGATCCGCTGCTCTAGTAATTCTGGATTCTCTGGCAAATCAAACAACACAAGATGATGAGCAAACTGAAAGTTCCGCCCTTCACTTCCTATTTCCGAACAAAGAAGAATTTGGGCTCCATCACTCTCTGAAAAATAGGCCGCATTCCGATCTCTCTGAAGTAGGGTGAGTTCCTCATGAAACAAAGCCATCTTGATGGAAAGACGCTCCAATAAACCCTCCGAGATTTGCTCAACCCATTGGATCGTTTTACAAATCAAAAGAGCTTTTTGCCCCTTGCGCTTCAGCAAAAACTCAACAAGCCAATCGAGTTTAGCCGATAGTTCATCTTCCCCAGAAAGCTTCACTAAATGCACCTGGCGCTGAGGAAATCCACTGAGCTCTTTCCTCGTGTTGCGAAACATCACCCGCCCCGTGCCAAAGGAATCTAACAGGTCTCTAATTAAGGCTGATCGTCCTCCTGGCTGCTCGATGTTTAGAATACCTTGTGCAATTCTTGGAGATCGTTCTTCAAAGACTTTGACCTGAGGAATTCCCCCCTCTCGAATCACATCAATCGCATTCGCAACTTCCTCGTAGTAAGAAGATTCCGCGACAAAATGCTGCAGGTCATTGTATCGATGACCGTCGAGCAGTCGCAAACGAGCAAAATGCCCCTCTACACCAAGTTGCTGCGGCGTTGCTGTGAGCAAGAGAACCGAAGAGGTGACCGCTGAGAGCCTCTCAACAAAACGATAACCTTCACTCATTTCATCGGGGGACCAATCTAAGTGATGAGCTTCATCGACAATTAAAAGATCAAAGCGCGCGTCAATCGCTTCTTGGACTCGTTCTGGACAGGCCTCAAAGAACTCTTGCGCACAGAGAATAAGCTGACTCTCCAAAAATGGATTTTCATCCTTCACGGATTGATCTCTTTGCTCATCAAAAATGGTGAAACCCATATTGAAGCGACGCAACAACTCAACGAACCATTGATGAACGAGTGACTCTGGAACAAGAATCAAAACTCGATCCGCACGCCCACTCAAATGGAGGTGGTGCATCACCAGACAGGCCTCAATCGTCTTCCCTAAACCAACCTCATCAGCAAGCAATACTCGAGGGGCCGCACGCCCACAAACTTCTTTTACAATTGCAATCTGATGAGCAATGAGATCGACCCTCCCCCCAAGAAATCCACGAACGGGAGACCGCTTAATTCTTTGACTTCGATAGAGTGATTCTATCCGCAATTGAAAGGTTCGCAACTCATCGACATGACCTCCAAGAAGTCGGTCTTCAGGCTTTGAAAAGCTAATGGTATCATCAAGCTCTGTCTCTTTAAAGACACCCTCGGCACATTCATAATAAAGCAACCCATCTTCCTCTCGAACCGATTGCACAGCCGTGACATCACGCCCCCTAATGAGTATTTGATCCCCCTCTTTAAAACGAACGCGCAAAAGAGGAGCAATCGCAACCGCGTAGGTTTTTTTTTGATCAGCTGCTGCAAAAAATATCACCACTTTTCCACCGTCAACCTCAAGCAATACACCGAGCCCAAGCTCCGGTTCTGTGGTGCTGACCCATCGCTGGCCTTCTTGAAATTGCCCCTGCATGCAGGAAGGCTGATAGCTTCTCACATTCATTCAGACCAGCAAAACTCTCGCCTTCATTTCTGAAGGAAAAATGCTTACTCTAGAAAGCAAACAAATCGCTGACAATGAAGGAGCTTAAAGACGGATTACGATCCCTAGTGCGGATTGATTTCAATGGTCATGTTCACAAAAAATTCCGAGGGACAGATTCCCATAAACGCTTTGATAACGAAATCGCAGTTCTAAAAGTACTCGAGGAGCGCGGAGCACCGAATGTCCCAATCCTCCTCAGCTTCGATAGAGAAACCCTCACAATCGTGACTACAAATTGTGGATCTCCCGCGGCACTCATTAGCCCTCAAAAGGCCCAAGCTCTCTTTCAAGAGCTCGAAAATCGCTACGGAATACGCCACGACGATCCAGAACCTCGCAATGTCACCTATTCTCAAAAACTTGGACGATTCTGCCTCATCGATTTTGAACTTGCCGAAATCTTACCCATTTCCGAGAGCGCAAAAAAATCACAAGCCAACATTCTGCGAGCAAGTTGGTCCGCTCAGTCTCTTCAAGGAAGTAAACACAAAGCAAACGATGACGCGTTCCTCGCTCTCACGACTCATCCAACACAAACAGAGCGACTTTGCCAATCTGGTGAAATCCTCCTAGACCCAAGCCATCTCGTCTTGGCTGTATCAGATGGAATGGGAGGCAATAACGCTGGCGACTTTGCCTCGAGGCTTCTCATGTCCCGGATTCGAAAAGAAGCCGCTTTTCTCTACAAAACACTCTCCAAAGACCAAGATCTCAACCCCGCTCTCGATCAGCTTCTTCGCCAAGCACACCAAGATTTAATTCAACTCTCAAATGGAAACCTGAATGCCTCTGGAATGGGAGCAACACTTACGATGGCATGGATCTCCCACCAGAGAATTCATTATGCTCATATCGGAGACTCTCGTCTGTATGTCATCGATGATCATGGAGTCACTCAACTAACGAAGGACGATTGCCGTGCTTGGCATCAGTGGCAGCGTGGTGAAATCACAGAATATGCCTATCGCAATCATCCTCGAAAATCGGTTCTGAGTGATGTCCTTGGAGGCAATCGAGGTGAGCCTTATCCACAGATTGGCTCCATCCCCCTCAAAAAAGAACAACGCCTCATGCTTTGTTCTGATGGTCTGATGGATGGGCTTTGGGAAAAGCACATCACTGAAATGCTCCGAGAAGATTCACCGGTTGAAGAAACAGCAAAAAAAATGATCACTCGAGCATTTGAAAACGACGGACGCGATGACACCACCATCATTGTAG
>JALRJZ010000141.1 GCA_023261045.1 Akkermansiaceae bacterium | reverse complement strand
AAGGCAGTTGATCATCCAGAAGCGGTCGGAACCTTCACGAATACAACCGCTTGGACACTTTCAGGAATTCAGCTCAAAGAAGGAGTCAATACCATCATCGTGCAAGCTCTTGATCAAGAAGGCCTCGTTGTTGATTCAGAAACCTTCACCGTCAATAAGAACGGAAATGCCTTTCCTGTTGCCCACCTGAAGGGAGATCCAGATTCTTTTTACAACCCGGTAAGTTCTCTTTTCCAAATCGATGCATCCGCAAGCTATGACCCTGAGGGTAGTAATCTCATCTTTGAATGGTTCGCTCCCGGAGCAACTTTAATCACAAGCCCTCATTCACCGATCACTCAATTGGGGTTTTCACAACCTGGCCACTATCCAATCTCGCTTCGTCTGACTGACAGCAACAACAACACCACTCTTGTGGAACGAGAGGTGACGGTTTTCGCTCAATCAGATCGAGAGAGGTTCAACACCGATACCCTCGATAGTCGTTGGCAACTTGAAAACCTTTCATTACGCGACGGCTCCTCTCATCCTGCTACCTACAGCCTCAACTCGATTCCAAATGACTTAGAAATCAAGGTTGAAGATGATTCCTCCAAACCACTCGTTCTTTCTAACTCCAATCATCCTCTACTTTGGAAGACGGTACCTGAAAAGACGAACTGGTCGTTGACAAGCGACCTTCGACTCGGATCAGTTCAGCAGGGAGATTTTTATTCTGGTGAGATTTTTGAAGCCATCGAGAATGGGACAAGCGTTCGATACGCCTTTGGCATTGAAGATGGCGATTATCTTCGGGTCAAACGAGTGACGAGTAGTGGTGTAAGCCAATTGATTAGCATCAACTGGGAACTCGGAAATGCTGTTATCCGTTTTCGACGCTTGGGAGGACAGCTTTTATTTGAATGGCAAGGAGAGCCTGGAATCTGGAACACCCTTTTAACTCGAAACTTTTCGTCCTCAGCTCAATGCCTCCAAGCTGGTCTCTTCGTGGCGACAGACACCCCACAGGCTGTGAGAATAGAGTTTGATTACGCGCTTCTGGTCGATGCGAATTTCACCAGCCCCACTCTCTCGAACCTTCGATTAACTGAAATCATGTATCATCCAAGTAGCGGATCCGCTGCTGAATTCTTAGAATTTAAGAATACGGGCACTCTTCCGATCTCTCTTGCTGGAGTCTCACTTGATGACACTCAACCTTTCAGCTCATTTACCTTCGAAAACATCACCTTAAACCCAGGAGGATATGGAGTGATCGTTTCCAATATCGAAGAGTTTCGGAGCAAATACGGCAACCTTCCCCTCGTGTTAGGAGAGTGGTCAGGTGGAGAACTTGCAAATAGTGGTGAGCGCATCGTCCTCAGAGACCCTTTTGAAAATATCATCCATGACTTTTCTTATCGAGATGACCCACCATGGCCTACCGAACCAGATGGTCATGGGCCGTCACTCGAAGTCATTGACCCTGAGGGTGATTATAATGACCCGGCAAACTGGCGTGCCTCCGCTTTCAAAGGAGGAAGCCCTGGCTCTGAGTTTGCAACCGACGTTGATGGTGATCAGCTCAGCAATATCCTAGAATCCGCTCTCCAAACCGATCCCAATCAGGCAGACACTGATGGAGATGGTTTTGACGACGGATACGAACTACGTTCAGGCACCAATCCAAGAGATCCAAGCTCATACTTCAAGATCGTTTCACTGATCGCTGGAACAAACCAAGACCAATACGATCTCACTTGGACCTCGATCCCAGGACTGATTTACACCGTCGAAACACTGACTCCCCCATCCACCAATTGGGTTGCTTTACAAACCATCATCGCCACTGAAACAATTTCAACTCTCTCTGACTCATCGACTTCAACGACAAGGTTATACCGAGTTCGAGTTTCAGGCACCGAACCTTAATGCCGGTGAGCTTCCCAGTAACCTTGCTCCCACCGGATTGACTGGGGTGGAATCATGTCACTTGGACGTGGCTCTACGACGAGTTCAAACACCTGTCCAAGGGGTGTTTTTCCTGGGCGGGCTCCTCGCGTGAATGTGCCCTCGCCCCACTGCTCTCCGAGGACAAGCCAGTGAAACTTCTTGAGTTGTCCATTTTCTAGAGAAAGCTCTCCCTTGATCCGGCCTTGATAACCCAGTTTCTTCCCCTCTTTCTGCAAGAGAAAGCTCCCGCTCACATTTCCATGTTGATCGACTTTTAGATCCCACTCTGAGAGTTCACTCACCCTCCAATCCTCAGGTTCTCCTCGCGTATTATCACGGAGGTGAAACCTGGCAATTCGGAGAGAAAACCAGTCTGGAAAACCACCACCACCACGTTCAATGAGAGATTCAATCTCTTCTAACTCACCTTGGCGAAGCCAAAGGTGATCAATCGCTGTCTGAAAACCAACCTCCTGATCATTCAGCGCAACGAAATGATCCCCTTTCTGATCGAGGGCTCTCGTGTAGACTTTAATAATTTGCCCGCCTTGAGGAAGAATTCGTTGATGGCGTTCATCGCCTGTCGCATCCTGAGCCACCTCAGCGAATCTTTCTTGGACGGGGAGGTTCTTCCACTTCTCGAGTGCATCTTTCATCATCGAAAGCCGCCTCTCTAATCCACGATTATTATTATAGCCTAAAAGTGATCCCTTCGGGGTGAATACATAGTGACCTTGGCGCGTTCCATTTCCTTTCCGAGGCCCTTGTTCAACAACTTTGCGATAAAACTTACCCTCGTCTCCTTGCTTTTTGCGCTGATACCAATCATCGCCAGTGACTGGGATAAATTCCTCACTCAGTAATCTTTGAACTTCAACATCTGAAAAAACCAACAACCTGTCGGCAACTCCATTGTTTCAGACACATCCCAGTGGATGCCCGTCCATCTCCCAGAGATAAATCGGTTTTCCCTGCTCAGCGGCTTCTCGGCGTGCCTCCCAGAGATCAACGCGCCAAGGGATCTTCTCCCATGACTTTTCTTCGACCTTGGGAAGAATTTCTTTAATGATCAATTCATCCTCTGGCACAAGCTGGGCAGAGAGACACACCGTAGTTGCAATCAGAAGGGAGACGAGCCTCATTTTCATCTACTAAACATTAACATCAAAAAAAATGGGATCCATCTCGAAAGAACGGATCCCATGTCAAAGCAAATCAAGAAGACACCCTCCTACTGCTCAGCAACGGTCTCTTCAGCATCAGATTCTCCATCTTCAGAAGTCTCATCATCTCCCGAATCATCATCTGGCATGACCCGAGCGATTGCTTGTAGCCTCTCACTACCAGAAAGAGTTACTAGCTTCACTCCCTGTGTATTGCGCCCACATTCACGAACGTCGCTCACACGAATCCGGATGGATTGGCCACCATTGGTCATCAACATCAACTCATCGTCATCAGCGACCGAAGCAGCACCGACAACTAAGCCAGTTTTCTCGGTGCACTTCATGGTGATCATTCCAAGGCCTCCCCGGTTCTTCGCCATGTAGTCTTCAAACGGAGTGCGCTTTCCGATTCCATTCTCTGAGGCCACCAGGAGACGTGCATCTTCAGAGACAACAGCAAGTCCGACGACAAAATCACCTTCTCTTGGCTTAATGCCCCTCACTCCAGCGGAATTACGACCCATGACGCGGGCTTGCTCTTCATTAAAGCGGATACTCATTCCCTTATTGGTCACAAGCATCACATCATCCTTACCAGAGGTGAGCATCACCGAAATCAGCTCATTGCCTTCATCAAGCTTAATGGCGATGGTTCCAGCCTTTCGGTAATTACGGAAATCATTCAAACTTGTCTTCTTAACTTTGCCTAAACGAGTCGCGAAGAACACATTACCGCTATCTTCGGCAAAGGTCACATCGTTTCCATCCTCATCTCGACGCAGTTCAAGACGTAAAACAGCGGCAATCGTTTCTTCTGGCGTGAGACTGAGAACGTTTTTGATACTCCGGCCTTTCGCCGCTCGTGATCCTTCTGGAAGACCATAGACTCGTTCAACATAGAGGCGTCCGGTGTTTGTAAAGAACATCAAATAATCATGAGCCTGCGCCGTGAAAAGGTGTTCCACAAAATCACTTTCCTCATCATCACTGGAATTTGCGTTGCGAGTTTCCATTCCTCGTACTCCTTTTCCTCCGCGACCTTGAACCCGATACTCATTTGCGGCAGTCCGCTTGATGTAACCACGGTGACTGAGTGTCACAATCATGCCATCGTTCGAAATTAAGTCCTCAATGGCGATCTCACCTTCATCGGGAAGAATCGGACAACGGCGAGGAGTGGCATACTTTTCCCTAATCTCACCTAGCTCATCTTTAATAATGGCAAGCACCCGCTCTTCTCGAGCAAGGATATCAAGAAGGTCTTTGATTTCTTCAATAATCGCATCGTATTCACCTTTGATCTTATCCTGCTCCATCGCGGTGAGCTGATAGAGGCGAAGATCTAAAATGGCATTCACTTGGCGATCAGTGAAAATATACTTTTCTCCGACAATACTTGGCTGGCTCCGAATTAAGATCCCTAGAGCCTCTGCGACCGGCAGGTCAAAGTGATAGGCTTTAATCTTCTCTCGAGCCTCATCCCGATTCTTTGAATCGCGGATCATCTTAATGAAGTCATCAAGGTGTCCCAAGGCGAGTAAATACGCCTCAAGGTTTTCTGCCCGCTCCTCAGCCTTGCGAAGAAGGTAGCGCGTGCGACGAATCACCACTTCACGGCGATGCTCAATAAAGGCATCAAGAGCATCGAGTAGACCCAACTGTTTTGGCCTGCGCTCATGAATTGCCAGCATATTGACCCCAAATGAGGTCTCCATTGCTGTGAGCTTAAAGAGCTGGTTGACAACCACTTGAGGGCGAGCATCACGCTTCAAGGTGATTTCGATGCAAGTCTCTTCGGTTGAGAGGTCCCTCATGCCTGAGATATCAACAAGGACTTTCTCTCGGACTAATTCCGCGATTCGCATCTGCAGGGTCGCCCGATTAACACCATGAGGGACTTGGCGGATGATGATCTGGGACGCTCCTGTCTTGCTTTCAGTCACTTCCATGACTCCGCGCATCTTGATACTGCCTCGACCCGTCCTGAAATAACTGTCGATGCCTTTAAAACCGCGAATTTCACACGCCGAGGCAAAATCAGGGCCTTTAATATACTCCTTCATCTCCTCGATGGTGATGTAGGGATTGTCAATCCGAGCACAGACCCCATCGATTACTTCACCGAGATTATGAGAAGGAATATTCGTAGCCATTCCCACTGCAATACCCGTTCCCCCGTTGACCAAGAGATTTGGGATGGCAGCCGGTAGAACAACAGGCTCCTTGCTGTTCTCATCATAGGTTGTTTGGTGGTCGACGGTTTCTTTCTCAAGGTCCGTCATCATCGCTGAGCCCATGTGGGTCAATCGTGCCTCCGTATAACGCATTGCTGCGGGAGCATCACCCTCTACGGAGCCGAAGTTTCCTTGCCCATCAACTAGGGTTTCACGCATGGTCCATGGCTGAGCCATGTTCACGAGTGTCGGATAAATCGCCCCATCACCGTGGGGGTGGTATTTACCCATTGTTTCTCCAACGATACGGGCACACTTCAAGTGCGCTTTAGATGCCGAGAGCGACAAATCGTGGTGCATTGCATAGAGCAAGCGTCGCTGAGATGGCTTTAATCCATCTCGGGCGTCAGGGAGCGCCCTCGAAATAATCACCGACATGGAGTAATCCAAGAAGGACTTGGACATTTCATCGGCAACATTGATCGACTCAATCGAGTCGCGAAAATTTTGTGGTTCTGGTGTGTCGTCTGACATTGATAATCAAGCGGTAAAGTTAGTCAGTAGTCAGTGAATTAAACGTCTAGGTTCTGAACATTCAGCGCATTGTCCTCGATAAAGCGCTTGCGCGGCTCGACCACATCTCCCATCAAGACATCAAACATGTTTTCTGCCTCGAGGCGATTTTCATCGTCAAACTGCACCCGCAAGAGCTGCCGGGTTTCTCGATCCATGGTGGTCTGATAAAGCTCTTTGGCATTCATCTCTCCAAGCCCTTTGAATCGCTGAATGCGCATTCCTTTTTTGCCGATTTCAAGCACACGTCCAAGAATTTCAAACAAACTGAAAACTGGGGTGCTGATCTCACTCTCTCCCTCACCCTCAACGAGCTCATAGATCGGCTTGTCCTCAGAGAAGAAAGGTTCGCTCTGAACTCCAAATTCGCCCAAACGCTCCAGCAACTTTGAAATTCCAATCGCCTCTCCAAGCTCCCGGCGAACAGCACGACGCATCTTGCCCTCAAACTTCTCCTTAAAGGCCAGGTCTTCGTCTTCACTAATTTCTTCGTTAAAGAGGCGCAAATCACGGTTCTCAGCGGCAAAGGCTCTCACTTCCTCTTCACTCTTAAAGTAGAGAACTTCCTCTTCATTACCCGTTCGCACGCGGATCATATAGGTAGGAAGCTTGTCTCCATCCCGCGCCTCGAGAAGATCGCGAAAGTTTCCGCCATGCCCCTCAAGAGTTCTTACAAAACTTTGCAACTTCGCTAAGGTTGCGAGAACACTTTGTAAAAGGTCTGGCTCGACAGCTTCTCCAGTGTTGGAATTGCGCAGGGTTACGTCATCAGAGCCTAACTCGATGAGAATCTGATTCATCTGGTGATCATCAGCCACATATTCTTCGCGCT
>JALRJZ010000140.1 GCA_023261045.1 Akkermansiaceae bacterium | reverse complement strand
GAAGACAACGATCGAAATCAGGTTTTACGCTTACGGGAGGAACTTCATAAATCCTTAAGGAAACACCCCTCGCTTGGCTTAACTCACACGTAGACTTCGCTCTGCGGGCTAAATCCTTCCCAAAACTCTGCAGCACTCCGAGCCGGGCTTGGTTCGCTTCATATCCTTTTCCCATCAATGGGGAGACTTTGAACGATTTTCTCCCCCCTCTAAAGGAAAACTTTCCCCTACCATTTCCGCACCGGAATGCTAGATCATCGATGGAAATCCTGAGTCTCAATGAGTTCACACGCCCCTGGAAAATACCTCATCCTTCTCAGCTTCCTCCTTCTCTTTAGTCCTGCAACGGCCACCGCCGAGGAAACGATTCTCCAGTATTTCAACACCAGCTGGCACGAAATCGAACGACGTCTCCCCGAAGTCGCCGAAGCCGGTTACACCTCACTCTGGCTTCCTCCTCCATTCAAAGGCGCCTCGGGAACTTACTCGGTAGGATTTGATACTCACGACCGATTTGATCTCGGCGATATCGATCAATCCGGGACGATCCGCACAAAGTATGGGACCAAAGCCGAACTCCTTTCCCTGATTCGAATCGCCCACCGCTTCGGCCTCAAGGTTTACTTCGACAACGTCATGGCTCACACTGGAGGTCCGCTTGGCAGTATTGCTCCTGGCAATCTTTTCCCTGACATCCCCGGCTTCGTTCCGGAGGATTTTCACCTCGTTCGTCACGAAGGAGGCGGTTGGCGCAAAGCGACCGATTCCGTCGACTGGAACGACGAATGGCAGGTGCTCAATCGCAACCCTTTCTCGTGGGACATCGCTCACGAGTCCCCCAATACTTCTTTTGATCCGGATGGCCAGAGCGAAGGACGCGACTACCCAAAGTGGATGGGTATCCGGCACCCCGGCCAAACACAGCTCTACCCCGATCTCGACCTCACCATTACTCGCGATTTTGACAACAATCCACTTCATACCTTTGCCAACAAAGAACCCTTCGAGGATGTCGGATACGGCCCGGATAACATTGGAGTTGGCAATGGCCGCTTCGACTTCGACGACCTTGATAAGGACGGCCAACATGATCTCGGAGAGATGTCAGAACCTTTCACGGACACCGGAATCGATGGCACCAATCCTGCCCGCCGGAATAGCAATTGGGGATATGGAGACGGAATCTACAACATGGGCGACCCGGTCGAAGAAGATGTAAATTCGATGCTCATACGGGCTTTGCGTTGGTTCATCGACGAAGCTCATCCTGATGGCTTCAGACTTGATGCCGTAAAGCACGTTCCTGATTATTTTTTCGGAGAACAAAACGACGATAATAAGGATCGAAGCGGGGCCGGATACAACGGCCAAGGCCAGGTCCAGTTCAACATCACGCGTGGACACACCGACTGGGGAAACCATCGAGACTCGGTATTTACCAACTCTCTCGCCCGCGACGACCTCCTTCTTTACGGAGAACACTTGGGAGCTCCGCCCTCCAACGTCGGTTATTTGGCTGCTGGAATGCGGATCGCCAATGAGGACTTCCTCAACAAAATCAGTGGATTCAATGGCATCGGTGGCAGTCTTTCCGGATATGATCAACCCAATTACGGCACATTCGGAACGACCACTCAGAACGCTGCATACCCGCTTTCACACGACAACAACTACATGTCCGATCTTGATCGGCCGGCCGCCCACCAATATCTCCTTACCCGCGAAGGACTGCCCATCGTCTATACCGATGGCTACAACCAGGATGGGGCGCCCAGCTACTTCCCGAAACCTTCACGCATTCCATTCCTCGGGCAGTTCGGTCAGAATTGGGTGACAGGGCCACTCGCCGTGCGACGCGACTTCATCCGCGGATCGCAAATCCCAAAATGGCAGGACAACGACTTTGCGGCGTGGGAATTTCGCGACAAGCGTGAAAACAGTGGCATGAGCGATGCCGATGGAACCGTCCTTCTTGTTCAGATGGCCCGCAATTACATTGGAGGACAATCACGAGACATGTCGACCACCTTTCCCAACGGAGCACGTCTACGAAATTATTCCAACCACGGCGGCGGCTTCCACATCACCGTCGAGAACGGAAGACTCCGCAACGATGATGGCGTCGCCCCCGTTGTTCCGTCCGGTGGCATTTTTGCCTTTTCTTGGGATAACCCCAGACTCCCGAGGATCTGGAATGGCAGCGATGTCCGCCCGATCACCATCTTTCAAGGCAACACTCCCGCACCCATGATGGCCCACGTAAGAATCGACGGACGCGATGGCGACCGCGATTACGATCAGACCGTCATGATTCCTCGTGTCACCGATGGAAAAAATCTTCGCTTTGTGGCCCGTGCCGACGGATCCGCCATCAACATTCTCATGAAACTCAACGGTGGAATCGACCTCAACTCGCAATCGGGAATCAACCATTCCGATCCGGCTGAACGGGACAACCCTCCCCCGAAGGATCGGTTCTTTGAATCACCAGCACAGGATCTTTTCACCGGTTACGAAAGCATGCAGTTTGTCGACAGGATCGCTGAAAAGTTTGCCGCCACCAATGTTTCCAGAAACGTCATCGGGTCCGCTGGGGCGGAAACTTGGGAAATCGTGATCGGCGAATCTCCCACCAGCAATAACGGAAGCGGCCTCAACACCGATCGGGATAACCTTGTGGTGACATGGGTCTACCACAATCCACTCGATACCTCCAATAACAGCACTCCCCAATATGTCCTCACTCCTGGCAACGCCATCGAACTTCGAGTCAAAGTTGGCTACGACGATGAAATTCAGCAAGGTTGGGTTTACTACACGACCGACGGATCCACCTACCCGGAGGGTTCAATGGGCGTCGGAAAGGGGAACACGCAGGTTGCCCCCATCAGATTCTACGCCAACGGAAATCCTGATGGAAATCGCACTCCGAAGTGGTTCAGCGCTGATCTCCCCTCCCTGCCAAACGGGACTGTCCTACGATACAAGATTGGGATCCAAGCCAACAATACTTCTGATCAATTTCCCTTCTCAGCCTACGATATTGATCTCAAACGAAGAATGGAAACGATCTTCGAAATCGAAAACTTCGATGCCACCAATGTCGTCCACTTCCCGCACAACGACTATGGCGAAATGACCACTGGACTCGAAGAAGGCTTCCATGTTCTGAGAACCAAATCCTTCCTCAGCCGCAACGGACGTTCCTCCATCTTCCGGACCGAGACGCAAACCTTCTACTATGATACCGAAAGGCCGACCGCTCAAATTCTCTACCCGTCTGAAAATGATCAACTGGGTGGGGCTGTCTATGGAGCGGTGGCCTTGTCCGATTCTAGCGTCACGAATGTCCAGTTCCGGATCATCCACTCCAACCCCGCGCGGAATATCGACTGGACCGACGCCTATCAGGTCGACACTCCATCTCTCCTCGACAACACGAGTTTCACCCGCGAATGGCGCTTTGACTACAATGACATTCCAGCAACCGGAAACGCTCAAATTCTGGTTCGATTCCGGGAAGCTTCATCACTGGCCGACAATTTCCTGTCCGACGAAGCCGGCCACTTCACGACCCTAACTCGGAGCGTCACCACAGGGGTGCCTGTCAATTACCGTTTCGGCTTTCCTGCCACCGACGGTGAGACTGTCGGGGAAGGTTATGTCGCCAAAGTTCTCTTTGATAAAGCGCTCGCCGCCCAACTTGATGAATTCACAGTCCTGATGAATGGCATCTCTGCAGAACCCGCCTCCCTCGCCATGGTGAGAAACGAAACTGCGAACGATGATGCTCTCGCCATCACTCTTCCAAACCTCTACGATGGCAACGGGTCCAAGCCCCATGAAATCCGGGTAATTCATCAACGAGGCGGGAGCACGCTCTCGGCCATTCGAAATATTCTCGCTGTTCCCACCGCTCTTCCTGACTCTGACACCGACGGGCTTCCAGATATCTGGGAACTGATCCATGGCCTCGAACCCAACAATCCCAATGGTGTTCACGGAGGACAGGGAGATTTCGACCGCGATGGTCTCAGCAATCTTCTTGAGTTCCTCTCCAAAAAGAATCCCCTCATCTCATCGAGATCAATCCTGACTGCCAGCGAAACCAGCGACGGAAATACCCTTCTGGAATTCGAAGTCTTCACCGATCGTAGATACCGTATCTGGCGGGGATCGGATCTGAACAAGCTCAGTCCCGATCCAGAATACTTCACGGTTCCTTCAGACGACCCTGATTACTCAATTCTTGAACCACAGAACGGCCCCCGGCAGTTTTATGCTCTGGAGATTGCTCTTCCGGAATAATCTTTTGCTCAGCATGCGACGCCCTGACCTTTCCTGCCTTCGACCCCCTATTCCCGGCAGCCAAGCTACAAGGCCTGTGCGGTGTCAATCAGATCAGCTTCTAGCTCAGAAAGGAACAAACGTAGTGACATGGCTGATCCGCGACGGTGATGGTAAATCCGGAATCAGCTGCGATTTCAAAAGCCTCACCTTCTAACACATCAGTAGACTTCTGCTCATCCTTTAAAAGATAGGAGCAGCTGCCAGCTATGATTTCCATCCGCTCGGCAGCCTGAGTTCCAAAGTAATAGCATCCGGGCAGAATCACTCCCAAGGTTTTGCGCTCTCCAGACTCAGTGATGATAGTGTGCGAAATGACCTTTCCGTCGAAATACACATTCCCTTCGGCAAGGGCCGTGACATTTTTGAAATCCATGTCGTCTCTATCGCTAGGTTTCGCGAATCGAGCAAGCTCTATCCCTGGGGAGCAAGCTGAATGGTCACACGACGATTAACCTGACGTCCCTCTGGAGTGTCGTTACTGGCAATGGGGTAATCCTTACCATAACCACGCATATTGAAACGACGCGCATCGACTCGTTGACCAATGAGATAATTCCCAACAGAGGCAGCACGATTTTGAGAAAGTGAATAATTAAAATTCGCGGTGCCCACATTATCCGTGTGCCCTCCAATATCGACTCGGGTGCGGTTGAACTTATTGAGCACTTTACCTACCGAGTTCAGAGTAGCGTAATGTTGCGCGTTGATGTTCGCGCTACCGGTGGCAAAGGTGACGTCGCCGGGCATATTGAGAATAATCTGATTTCCTGCGCGAGAAACACTAACTCCCGTGCCTTGAAGCTCCCGCCGAAGTTCAGCTTCTTGCTGATCCATGTAGGCGCCATAACCACCACCCGCAAGCGCCCCCAGACCAGCACCAACGAGAGCTCTTTGTTTTTTTTCTGAGCTGTTATCACCTGTCAGAGCGCCGATTCCTGCACCAACAAGAGAGCCAATCACCGCTCCTGAAACAGCCTTAGAAGTCTGGCGTTCTCCAGTGTAAGGATTTGTCGTCTGACACGAAGTGAAGACGAGTGAAGCAGCTAAAAGTAGTGTTGTTGTTTTCATGATAAGTCTTTAACGCTTGGGCCCAATTTTCTATTCACTAAAAATGTCAAATTACTGTGGCAAACGGCTTTGGATAGCCTGGAGCGCTCTTTGAGCAAGAATGCGAGCCTCTTGATCCTCTCCGCGCTGGCTTGCTTCGAGTGCAGAAATACACTTCTGCGTGCCAATTTTACTGAGAATTGAGATTGCTGAGCGCCGCAAAGCTTCTGGGGACTCCTGGACATGGAAGATGATTCGCTCCTCAATTTGTGAACCAAGACGAGCATAGTGCTCATCCCAGCGGGAGGGAGCGGAAACCCAAAGTCGATCAAGTAAGGGAAAAAGATCAGGGTCGTTATTCTCAATTAAAAACTCAACCATTGTTCTAGCGACCGAGACTTCACTCTCTAACCAGTGGCTAATGAGTCGATTGATCTTTTCAACCGCGACCCGGCTATTCTTTCCAAAGACCTTCAGAGCCTGACCGACATCGGACAAAATTGTTGGACTCGTCTCTTCGGAGGCTAAGAGGAGGAGTTCTTGGATAATCTGATCCCGATTTTTTAGCTCAACTTCCTCGGGCACTCGGCCCAGACGTTTGACCGCGTCTGAGATGCGTTCATGGTCGATATTGCGAAGCTCGTTGAGATTCTGAGTGAAAAATGCGGGGTTCTCCACGTTGTTGAGCTTATCAAGGAGATCTACCGTTGGATTCTGAAAATGCCGTGCTGAAAGTTCAACATTAAGCACCCTTTCCTCTGGATAACTTGTCGTACGCCCGAGAAACTCGCAGAAGCGCACCATCAAATCAAAATCCATGGGAACACCAGAAATGACGATAAATCGGTCTCGATCTCCATTGCGTTTATAAAATGAAAGCGCTTCAGATTTTGGAAGCGAGAGCTTCTTCCTAAAGTATCTTTCAATCGCTTGATACTGAGTTTCGCGTAAGTCAGAGATATAGATCCCTGTCACATAATGATCAGCGGCCAACCCATCTAACTTCTCCACTTGGCGCGCAATCTCCCTCTCCAGGGCTTTGCGATCAATCTCTGTTAAAAAATTATCAAGCTCACGAACTCCATCATCGCCATCGCGTGGCGCTACATTCATCTGCACACCCTCACCATTGGCCTCAATTTGAGGAGTCACATGAACGGGCCTGAGCACAATTAGCGCCATGGCCACTGAAACTAAGGTCACCGCAAGAAGAAACCCCTTCACTCGCCAGTTTTTAGCTCCAAAGATAATCAGCCCCCCACCCAAAACACAGACAAATC
>JALRJZ010000013.1:22333-25325 GCA_023261045.1 Akkermansiaceae bacterium | reverse complement strand
CCATGTCCATCATTGCAGAGCTTAGGATGATATCGCCACTCGGTGCGCGCCCTGTCAGCAACATATTCGCAAAGGCCATATAATCAGACACAGTTGAATATAGCCCATATCCGCCCCGCCGAAAATTTGGATCGGACAGAGGATGGGACGCCCCCAAATCCGCCTGAACCGACAAATCATGTGGCATTTTTTGCAACACAGGTAGCGCCGAGATGGAACGCGGGCCATAAATGGCCATGAGCCTGCCCTGTTGAATTGGGGTCAGACAAAAGGTTGTATCGACCATCCCAAGCGGGTCAAAAATATGATCAGCCAACAGGACATCAATCCGCTGTCCCGTGGCGCATTCAATCGCATGGGCCAGAACGTCGGTTGAGACGCTGTAAAGCCAGGATTGCCCAGGATTAAAAACCAACGGCTGTTGCGCAATGGCACCTGCAAGGTCGGATAGATCCCGCGCGCCATCGCCCATGATATCCGCCGCGCGGTAATAGGGCGCAACAGTACAACCAACCGTAAAGTCATAAGAAAACCCAGCACGATGTGTCAGCAAATGTTCAATCGTGATGACGCCATCAGCGGGCGCCAAATGCCCGTCCGTGCTCAAGATGCGCATTTTTGAAAACCGCGGATCCAGTTCAGATAAGGGCGTATTTAGGCGAAACACGCCCTGCTCTATCAGCACATCCGTGAGAACAAGCCGATCAATAACGCTTATTACACAGCCGCAAGCACGATGACGGCGATTCTTGGCCGAATGGCGACTTATTCAGGGCAAGAGATTAAGTACGATGACGCTCTTGCTAAGGGGCTGTCAATCATGCCGAAATCTTATGGTTGGGAGGTTGATCCCGGACCAAAGCCAGGCAAAGATGGTCTCTATCCGTGTGCAATTCCTGGGCAGACAAAAGTGATGTGAATAACTCATGAATGAGTCGTTCTGGGATCGTTCTTTCCCAGTAATCGGTTCAATAATCCTCGTATCTATCAATAAAAAGCCCCATAGCGAACGCTGTGGGGCTTTTTGTGAATAACTTGTGAATGGGCCTGATTAACGCAGGATAATACTATGGGAAAACCCAAAATAGGACGCAACACACCCCAGTACGATGACGATGAGATAGAGGAGAAAAGGTGGGAGTTTTTCTCTCTTGATGAGCGCCACGATTCCACCGAGAGCAAGAAGAATGACGAATTTAACAATAATCCATGAGTGGAAGACGCCTCCGTGCATTTTATGCCACATTCCGAAGCCTGAAATGAGAATCAGAAGCCAACCCAGTCCATGCAAAGAGGAGGGGATGATGCGCGCTGCAGGCTTCTTATTGTTTGTTGCGATGAGCGACCCGATTCCGGTGAACAAGACAATGAGTCCGACGTAGTGGATGATTTTATAGGTTCCTGGATCCATAATATATTTTCTATGATGCGGTGATTTTTAGGTGAGGGATAGCAGAAAGAAGCTTCTTGGTATACGAGTGTGTTGGGTGGTGGAAGACGGTTTCAGCTTCTCCATATTCTTTGATTTTTCCAGCAAACATCACAGCGATTTTGTCTGAAATGTATCGGACAACAGAAAGATCGTGGGAAATAAAAATCATTGTGAGATTCAACTGATCTCGGAGATCAAGCAGTAGATTGAGAATCTGGGATTGAATGGAAACATCGAGTGCTGATACCGGCTCATCAGCAATAATGAGTTTCGGTTCAGGGGCCAAAGCTCGAGCGATCGCAATCCTTTGCCGCTGGCCACCTGAGAACTCATGTGGATATTTTTTCATGTGGCGAGAATCTAATCCAACTGTTGCCATGAGATCTGCGACGCTTTGGCTGAGAGTATTCGATTTTTTTAGGGTCGGGTGACGTTGGCAGATTGCTTCAGCAAGGGTGGAGAAAATCGTCATGCGGGGGTTGAGAGAAGCGTAGGGATCCTGAAAAATCATTTGGAAATCAAGGCGCCGCATTCTGATTTGCTTCTTTGGAAGTGTGGAAAGGTCTTGCCCATCTAGAATCACTTTTCCGGATGTTGCTTTTTGGAGCTGCATAATGGTCCGAGAGAGCGTCGATTTTCCGCACCCGGATTCTCCGACGAGGCCCAAGATTTCACCTTTTTGAATCTCTAAGCTCACACCATCAACAGCTTTTACGATTTCTGCTGACTGAGAGCTCAGTCCACGACTTTTAGAATAAAAATGAGTGTGGAGATCCTGCAGTTCTAAAAATGCCACGCCAAATGGTGACCTCTTAAGGTTTCTTTTTCAAGCACTCAGGTTGGGCTTTGGCGTCTTTGAAGCAGCTGGTATCCAATCAAGCAATAGACGATTCCTGACCAAATGGTGAAAATGGAAGCTAGAATTGTTGGGTAAAGTGGGTTGATGGGCGTGACTTTAAGCATGATCCATCCCGTGGCGATCATTTGGGTTACCGTGCAAATCTTGCCAGTCCAGTGGGGTTGGATGGGAACCTTTCCCCTGAGGAAATAGAGACAAATAATCCCCAATATGATCACTAAATCCCGAATGATGACAAGAATGATAAACCAGATCGGGAGGTGCCAATCAGCGCCCCAGTTGACGAAAGTGGCAACCATGAGGCCTGTGATGAGAAGTGATTTATCAACGAGAGGATCCATAATTGCTCCTGTTAAGGATTGCTGGTTGAAAGTCCGGGCAATCCAGCCATCGAGGCCATCGAGCATGGAGGCGACAGTGTAGGTTGCGATTGCAATCCAGCGAAAAGCTTCGTCCGGGTTTTTCGCATCGATGGATCTTCCGTATTGCACTGCCAGCCACGCAAAAAGAGGAATGAGAAGAAATCTCAGAAGGGTGATCATGTTTGGCAGAGTCACGATAACGAGGGTTTTTAGTGGACAAGTGAGGCTCGGGCAATTGAAAGAAGACTTGTGACGGCGACCGAACTCAAACAAGTCCTTGCGGATGCGGGGGTGACTCCATCAAAAAAACTTGGTCAGAATTTTCTCGTCGATCAAAAC
>JALRJZ010000013.1:13047-22319 GCA_023261045.1 Akkermansiaceae bacterium | reverse complement strand
TCAGTGATACGATCGTTGAAGTTGGTCCGGGGACGGGAGCTTTGACCGAGCACCTCATTGGGAAGGTTCAAAGGATCATCCTTGTAGAGTTTGATCGTCGACTTGCTGAGTATTTGCGAACTCGGTTTCAAGACCATCCTGAGGTCACGGTTCTTAATGAAGATGCCGCCAAAATTGATGTGCGTCCGTTCTTTGCATACCGCAGTGTGAAGCTTTTGGGGAATCTTCCTTACTCCGCTGGTGGTGTCATTTTGCGCAATTTCTTAAAAGGTCCTTCTCCGTTTTTGAGAGCCGTCTTGATGCTTCAGAAAGAGATGATTGATCGGATTCTTGCAGATTCTGGAGGGAAAGATTACGGGGTTCTTACCTTGAGGATGCAGTGTGAGTGGGAAGGCGAGCCGGTCAAAGTGGTTCCTCCAAGCTGTTTTTTTCCAAAGCCACAGATTGATTCAACGGTCATGACATTGGTGCCTCGGCAGTCTGAGTTGCCGATTCATGATCGCAGGCTTTTTGATGAGTTAATTCGGAGAGGTTTTGCCCAGCGGCGAAAGCAGTTGCGTAAGAATCTACCTGAAGAACTTAATTGGGATGAGATCAGTCAGCGACTCGGAATACTTTCAACCGCACGAGCAGAAGAGTTGAGCTTGCATGACTGGGTCGCTCTGACTCGCGAAGCAGATCCCCTTTTCACCAAAGAGGAGGGGCAGCGTGGGGATGAGTTGTTGGCAGTCGTGGATGAGAATGACCAAGTCATTGGTGAGCAGCGCAGAGATGTCATTCATCGAGATCAACTGAAGCATCGAGCTGTTCATGTTTTCGTGATGAATCGTAAAGGGGAGCTCTTCTTGCAGAAGCGATCTCGTTTGAAAGATAAATGCCCGGGGCTTTGGGATTCGAGTGCAGCTGGACATGTGGATGCTGGGGAAGATTATCCAACTTGTGCAATCCGTGAACTTGAGGAGGAACTTGGTCTGTCAGATCATCAGGTGCTGGAAGTTGGCCAATTGGGGGCGCATGCCAATACCGGATGGGAGCATGTTCGTCTCTACGCGACTCTCATTGAGGGCGTGATTCGCTTCCCATGTGTGGAAATTGAATATGGGCAGTGGTTTACGATGGAGCAAATTGAAAGCTGGGTTTCAAAGATTCCTGAGGATTTCGCGCCGGGATTTGTCGCTTGTTGGAAGCTTTGGAAGGAAACAAATCCCGATCGATTCGCGGTCAGTGGGTGAGGGGTGATTGGGGTTAAGATGTAAAAAGTCTCGCTCTGCACTCGACAAAAGGGCCTCAAGGTGTCTATGTCGCGCCCTTCTCGAGATAAGTTAACGATGACAGACCTCAGCAAATACCGGAACATTGGCATCTTCGCTCACGTGGATGCAGGAAAAACAACGACCACAGAGCGGATCCTCAAGCTCACAGGAAAGATTCACAAGACAGGTGAGGTTCACGATGGTGAATCAACAACCGACTTCATGGAGCAGGAAGCTGAACGAGGAATTACCATTCAGTCCGCAGCAACGACATGTTTCTGGAATGATCATCGCATGAACATCATCGATACTCCGGGACACGTGGACTTTACCGTTGAGGTCTACCGTTCGCTGAAAGTTCTCGATGGTGGAGTGGGTGTCTTTTGTGGTTCGGGGGGTGTTGAGCCTCAATCCGAGACTAACTGGCGTTATGCAAATGACTCGGAAGTTGCTCGGATCATCTTTGTCAACAAGCTTGACCGAATTGGCGCGGACTTTTTCAAGGTGATTCAGCAGACCAAAGATGTCCTTGGTGCGAAGCCCCTTGTGATGACAATCCCGATTGGATTTGAGGACACTTTTGTCGGAGTGGTTGACGTCTTAGAGATGAAGGCGTGGATTTGGGATGATTCCGGCTTGCCCGAAAACTACGAAATCACGGAAATCCCTGAAGATCTAAAAGAGAAAGCGCAACAATATCACGAAGAGTTGATCGAGACGGCCGTTGAGCAAGACGATGAAGTGATGGAAGCTTACCTCGAAGGAACAGTCCCTGATATCGCGACAATCAAAAAGTGTATTCGCAAGGGAACCATTAACTTAGACTTCTTCCCTGCATTTTGCGGATCTGCCTTCAAAAACAAAGGAGTTCAAAACGTTCTCAATGCCGTTGTTGATTACCTTCCTTCTCCGCTTGAGGTTGATCCTGAGCCTGAGTTCGATGACGAAGGAGAGTTGACTGGGAATCATGCAATTGTTGATCCCGATGGTCCTCTTCGTGCTCTTGCTTTCAAGATCATGGATGATCAGTTCGGTGCTCTGACCTTCACTCGTATTTATTCTGGAAAAATGAATAAGGGAGATACGATTCTCAATACCTTTACAGGGAAGACCGAGCGTGTCGGGCGTCTTGTTGAGATGCACGCCAACGATCGGACCGAGCTCGAGTCTGCTCAGGCAGGAGATATTGTCGCTCTCGTCGGTTTGAAAAACGTCCAAACCGGGCACACCCTTTGTAGCAAAGAGAATCCAGCAACTCTCGAGCCAATGATCTTCCCGGATCCTGTGATCTCGATCGCGGTCGCGCCAAAAGATAAGGCGAATGCTGAGAAGCTCGGTGTTGCCCTTGGAAAGATGGTTCAGGAAGATCCTTCATTTGTGGTTGAGACCGACCACGATTCAGGTGAAACCATTCTGAAAGGGATGGGTGAGCTTCACCTCGATATTAAGGTCGATATTCTCAAGCGGACTCACAAGGTTGAAGTTGAAGTAGGTGCTCCGCAGGTCGCTTACCGGGAGACCATCACCAAAGAGGTTTCCGACAGCTACACTCACAAGAAGCAGTCTGGTGGTTCTGGTCAATTTGCGAAAATTGACTATACGCTCACTCCTCTTGAGCCTGGCGAAGGCTTCCAGTTCGAATCCACTGTGGTGGGTGGTAACGTTCCAAAGGAATACTGGAGTGCTGTCGAGAAGGGCTTTGAAAGTTCACTGGCGAAGGGAGTTCTCGCTGGCTACCCCTGTTTAGACTTCAAGGTCACCTTGACAGACGGTGGGTTCCACGCGGTGGACTCGTCAGCTGTTGCTTTCGAAATCGCTTCAAGAGCTGCCTATCGTCAGACTGTTCCAAAAGCGGGCGCACAGATCCTCGAGCCGATCATGAAGCTCGATGTCTTTACTCCAGAGGACCATGTTGGTGATGTGATCGGAGATTTAAACCGCCGCCGTGGAATGATCCAATCGCAAGATACTGCTTCAGGAGGTATTCGGATTAAGGCCCAGGCTCCACTTTCAGAGATGTTTGGATACATCGGTGATCTTCGAACCATGACTTCTGGTCGTGGACAGTTCTCCATGGAGTTTGAGCATTATTCAGCCTGTCCGGCGAATATCTCAGAGAAGGTGATTGCTGACGCGAGAGCGCGCGAGGAGGCGAAAAAGAAGTAGTTTCTTTGCCTTCTAAGTGAAATTCTTCAAAAAGAGCACTTCGGAAACGAGGTGCCTTTTTTATTGATTGGTGGCTTAGGTCTCTAGGTGTGCCTTGAGATGATTGAGCTCGTTTTGTGCGGCTCGGCAGCTTCCTCTGGTCATCATCCAGCCTACAAAGAAGAAAATGATTCTGAGCAAGCCCTTTGGGGAAATGACTGCCTCTTGTCGCACTTGAGTGCCGCCCTCTTGCTCTTCGAAATGGTAGGTTACATCCATATCAAAGTAATCTCCACGCATGATCGAACGATGCTTGGACGGTTGTTCGTTGGTGAGGACCAAACCATCAAAGACCATTTCTGTGCCGCGATCTTTGGTGAGCACTTTGTAAGTCGTTCCTGGCCCGTAGTTATCGACATTTTTGATGAGTTCGTCAGAAACAACAACCGAACTCCATTCAGGAACATTCTCAATCGTATATTTAAAAACGGTCTCTCTATCTCGATTGATCGTGATCTCGGCGCTGCTCTTCATAAACTCTGGTGAGTGTGACAAGAGTCTTGTGACTTACAAGTGCGAGTTGTCTTGAGCAGGGTAAGTGCCTTTCCCAAAAAAAAAGGCAGCGATGAGATTTATCGCTGCCTTTTTGAATAAAGAGAATGTTGCCTTTTAACCGGTATAAGAGCCTTCAACACGAGCGGCAACATCACGATATCCGTAATCGATTTCGTAGATTTGCTTGAAGCAGGTGAGGGCCTCTTCTTGCTTGTCGGCCTTCGCGTAGATGTCACCCAGTTCGTAGAGGATTTCCTTTTTGGTGTTATCCATTTGGGTGAGTTCGTCATTGGCATCTTTGAGCTGCTTGATGGCGAGGTCACTCATCCCCTTAGCATCAAAGGTTCTACCAAGAAGAAGAAGAACTTTGGTGCGAATGTGTGGGTTGCGAGTGGCTTGCTGAAGGTGAGGAATGGCATCACTATAGTCCCCATTATCATAGAGAGCCTGACCGAGGTCGTAGCGCATCTTGGGATCAGTTGGGTTCTTTTCGACGCGGTCTTTACATTCAACCAAGCGTTCAGCGATTCGATCTTTTTGGATTTCTTTGAGTTGTGCTTGGAGCTCTGCATTTTCAGGGTCAGCGGCAGCGGCAGCTTCCACCCCACGAATGTATTCCTCAGCAGCCCGGTCTTTCATTTGTGAAGCCTTACTCTTGAGCGCAACGTCGCCATTGGAGAGTTGGTAAGCCCAATCGTAGAACTGCTGGGAGGTTGAGAAGTCCTCAAGCTGCTCGTAGGTGTTGGCAAGTTGTTTGACAACAACGAGGTTGTTCGGGTCAGCTTGATACTGTGCGCTCAGTTCGCCGGCTCGTTCTTCGAGCTGTTCTTTTGTAAGAGCGGTGCGAGATGCCTTTTCAAGTGCGGCAGCTTCATCACTTTTAACGAGATCCTTGAAGCTAGAATTCTCAGACATGCGATTCTGCTTCATTGAAGCTTTCGCAGAGGAGTCTTTTTCTCCCTTCACGGCCTCACCGTCCGAGGGGTCACGCTTGACAATGTCTCGGTAGACATTTGATGCCTCAAAGTGCATGTCGCGATCGACGTAAAACTTGGCAAGTCGATGAGCGACTTTTGAGTTCTCTGGGTGTCCAGTTCTTGCGGTTTCAAGAGCAAAAGCGGCAGTGTCCATGAGGCCCATGAGACGAGCAACCTCAAACAAACCTTCGTTCACCCCCAAGTTAAATGGGTCTTTTTCAAGTTCCTTCTCGGCTGTTAAAAGAGCTCCTGCAGGGTCCTTTTTGGCCTGTCGGACGATTCCTCCACCACCACCTCCTGAGCCAAATAATCCTTTCTTAGCAGTTCCTGGTGCAGCTCCAGTGACGGTGATCTCCGCATTGCGAAGAAGTTTGCGGGCATTAATGAAGCCAGGACACTCCTTGAGGATGGCCTGTAAGAATTTGATGGCATAACCGGGGTTGTTGCGTTCCACGCTTGCTTTTGCATTTTTCCAGTGTTCCCGGAGGGACTCTGGTAGTTCAGCCTCGGTGATTTCGCGAATTTCGTTCACTTCTGTCATAAATTAATGTGTGTGGTTGGGATAGGGGACGGCGAATTTCCAGTAATCAAGCGACTAAAAGGTGGCTTGGCAAGCATCCATGATAGGATAACTACAATCTTGAGCAACTGAGGCTTTGATCCATGGCCAAAGCGGGATTTTCGGTGGAGCTTTCTCCGACAATCACCGCTGGGACACCCGCGACTGTCTTATGCGCAGGAACATCACTCAGGACAACGCTTCCAGCTCCAATTTTAGAGCCTTTTCCAACTTCGACACGCCCAAGAATCTTCGCGCCCGCGCCAATCAAGACTCCCGATCTGATGATCGGATGGCGATCTCCAGTGGTTTTTCCTGTTCCACCCAAAGTGACTTCATGGAGGATTGAGACATGGTCTTCAACGATTGCAGTCTCTCCAATGACGACGCTTGTCGCATGGTCTAGAAAGATTCCACAACCAATGCTGGCTGCCGGGTGGATGTCGACTCCAAATATTTCAGAGGAAAGGCTTTGAAAATAGAGAGCGAGATCGCATCGCTGATCTTTCCAGAGTTGATGGCTAATGCGGTAGGTTGCCGTCGCTTTAAATCCTTTGTAGTAAAGTAATGGTTGGATTAGAGAGGTGCAGGCCGGGTCTCGCTCATGAATGGCAATGAGGTCATGTAGCATTTGTTCGATGACATCTGGGTTGTGAGTCAGGAGGTTTTCAAGAATCGGCAAGATTTCCTCTCGACTCATGTCTTCTCGGGCGAGTTTTCTTGAGAGGCGGGCTGCAATACAGTGGGCGAGAGACTGGCGAGAGATAAAGATATCTTCCATGAGGGGGCGAAGATTCGGCTCGCGATGAATCACTTGGAGCGCTTCTTCCTGAATGGTTTGCCAGACTTTTTGAAGCTCGAGCTTGCCTTCTGAATCCAAAAGCCCGCTATCTAGGCTCGCATTTGAGGGATGGGTGTGATCTCCTTTCATGAGTGAGAATTTCGCAGAAATTAGATTATGCAAGTCGTGCTATGGTGCATTTGGCGCGCAAGCACGATTCGCAGTCGGTGGTGCGTACCGACGATATTGCAGAGACCGAGGCAATACCACCTAGTTTTTTAGCTCAAATATTACATGACCTCAAACGCAGTGGTTTAGTGGCCAGTCGAAGAGGGAAAACGGGGGGGTGGCGCTTAGTGTCAACACCTTCAGATTTGACGTTGTTGACAATTGTCGAGGCTTTGGAGCCTGAAGTTCTGGGGGTTCAAGGAGAAAGGATTGGTGTTTCGGGTATTGCGGTGACAAAGGCTTGGGAAGAAATTCAAGCTGGCACGAGGGAGATTCTCTCCCGCCATTCTCTAGAATCAATGGCGGCTGGGGCTGAACCCATGTTCTATATTTGATCTTGAGAAATCCCATCACCTGAGAAATCGGCAAAAAGATCGGGATAGTCCTTTTGGGCCGTTTTGAGAGTGAGTTCGTAGATTTCTTGGCTCGTGGCGAGTTGAAGAGCTTCTTTTGCGAGCTCTTGGCATTGGTCAAAGTCGAGTGAAAGCAGAGCTTTGCGGACACTTGGAACCTCTCGTGGACCTACTGACAGTTCGTCGATTCCTAGCCCGACAAGTAGGGGGGTTAATCGGATGTCAGTGGCCATTTCACCGCAAACCCCCGTCCAAATCTTCGCTTCTTTTGCGGCGTCCACAGTAGCTTTGATTAATCGAATTACCGCAGGGTGGGTTGAGCGGTATAGGTTGGCGACTCGATGATTTACTCGATCAACAGCAACGGTGTACTGGATCAAGTCGTTTGTTCCAAGGGATAGGAAGTCAACTTCACGAGCGATTTCTCGAGCAACGAGGGCTGCTGAGGGGATTTCAATCATCGCGCCAATCTGGATGTCAGGATCAAATGCAATGCCTTGTTTAGTGAGTTCGTCCATACACTGACTCACCATCTCTCGACATTGTCTAATTTCTGAAAGACCAGAAATGAAAGGAAACATCATGCCAAGTTTCCCCTCCGTACTTGCGCGTAGAATTGCTCGAAGTTGTGTTTTAAAAAGCTCTGGGCGATCAAGAGAGACTCGAACACCTCTCCAGCCTAAAAAGGGATTGGGCTCTGGTTCGCTCAAAGGTTCGGCGGATAGTTTGTCGCCACCGGAATCAAGCGTTCGGATGATCGCAAGATGGGGGCGTGTGCCAACGGTCAGCTCTCGGTAAACCTCGAGCTGGGCTTCCTCATCTGGTAGTTGATCTGATTCGAGAAGAAAAAACTCGGTGCGGAATAGACCTACTCCTTCGGCATTGTGTTCCTTAACGAGGTCGAGCTCATGGGTGAATTCGATATTTGCCGAGAGAGTGATATGGTGTCCGTCCTTTGTATTGCTTTCCTGGTCCCTCAGGTTTTCGAGTGCCTCTCGGGCCTTCTTGCGGCGGGCCGAAAGATTCAAATAGTATTGGGTCGTCTCTTCGGTTGGATAGACAATGAATTTCCCGGAGTAGCCATCAATAATTGTTGGTGCCAGAGCGGTGATTTCCAAAATGGCTCCATCCAATCCAACGATGGCAGGAATCCCGAGTGCTCTGGCTAGAATGGCGGTGTGAGAATTACTACTTCCAGCTTCGGTGACAAATCCTAGTAGCTTAGTGCGATCCATTGTCGCGGTATTAGACGGAGTGAGATCAAAGGTGACTAAGATATGCTGATGATCGGGGCCGAGGTGTTCGGGGTTTATTTCGAAGTTTCTTAGGACCCTTTGGCAAACATCTTCAATGTCGATGGAACGCTCTCGCAGGTAGGGGTCTGCGGCTCTCCTCATGGCTTCGAGGAAGGTTTGCATGACTGCGTAGAATGAAAACTCGGCGTTTTGACGCCTCGACTCAATTGCTAAGCGAACCTTCTTTAGCAAAGATGGATCATCGAGCACCATGCTGTGTGCTTCAAAGACCAAGCCCTCATCTCCGCTGGAAACAGATTGAATTCGATCCTTGAGGTTTTTGAGCTGGGCCTTCGTCCGTTCGATTGCGACATCGAATCTTGAGGCTTCAATTTCGATCTCATGCTCTTCGATTTGGTAGACCTCCGGAGCAGAAAAGCCACGCGCAGAGACGTGGGCGGGACCGAAGGCAATTCCACGAGAGACAGGGGAGCCCTGAAAGATTCGTTCTTCTTGGAATGGAGTTGCCATTGGACGGAATGGAATTAAACGGGAAGATTTCCCGCTGCCAATGACGGGAGATTAGCAATTTTTAAGAGCTTGCGTCATCAAAGTCCCGAGCGATCAAATCCCCGAGAGCCTTGAGAGCTTCCTCCTCTTGTTCTCCCTGGGTTGTCACTCGAATGACAGAACCATGACCTGCCGCAAGCATCATCAGGCCGAGGATGCTTTTTCCATCAACTTCGTCGTCATCCTTCTCGACAGTGATCTCACACGCGAATGTGTTTGCGATCTTAACGAATTGAGCAGCCGGGCGCGCGTGGATTCCGAGAGAGTTTGTGATGGTGAAATCTTGTTGAGGCATGAAATGAATCTTGAGCGGCGGTATTGTGGGGCTTTCAAATGCACTCGGAAAGACAAATATTTGAGAGGGGTGTTCCGAGAGTGGTGTTTTTAGGAGGAAAAGTCAAAAAAGACAAATCCATTCATTATTCGACCTTAGAGGCTGTTCATTTGCTCCAGAATTCGCCGATTGAACTCGTCAGCCATGTCATATCCAAGGCGTTGTAGCTGGAGGTTTAAAGCGGCTACTCCAATCAAGCGAGCGGTGTCTCGCCCAGCGGCTACCGGGATCTCTACGAGGGGGACTTCCACATCAAGGACTTTATATTTCTTTTGTTTAATC
>JALRJZ010000013.1:6847-13037 GCA_023261045.1 Akkermansiaceae bacterium | reverse complement strand
AAGGTCTAATCTTTTTTCCGGACGAATGGCAGAAAGTCCGTAGAGATTGGCGACGTTGATAATCCCAATACCACGCATTTCGAGGTATCCTCTCGCAAAATCTTTCGCCTTAGCAGTCAGCTCGCCTCCGACTTGGTGAATGATAATGGAGTCGTCAGCAACAAGTGCTGCCCCTTTCTCTAAAAGGCCGATCGCAGTTTCACTTTTTCCAGAGCCACTCTTGCCCATAATGAGAACACCAATGCCACGATAATCGACCATGCATCCATGGAGTGTCGTCCGCGGAGCAAAGGCTCTCTCAAGTCGAATTGTCGCCTCATTAAGAAACGACATCGTGTGGTGAGGAGATTGAATGACGGCTATGCTTTTTTCCCGTGCGATTGTTTGAAGCTCCTCGCTTAGTCGGTGATCGCGCGCAATGACAAGACAAGGAATGTCTTGCTCACACATCTTTGTGAAACGCTCGACTCGAGTTGCTTGATCAAGCCCTTTGAGGTAGGAGATCTCTGAGTTGCCCAGAACTTGAATTCTTTTCTGCGCAAAGTAGGTTAGAAATCCGGAGAGTGCCAATCCAGGCCTGTTGACGGCAGGTTCTTCGATTTTCCGATCAATTCCTACGATAGGGTGTTCGACGACAAGTCCAAGTTCGTTGCCATAGCGGTCGAGAAACTCTTGAACCGTAATACTCGTGATATTTCGACGTTTGCCACCAGCAGTCATGGAAATTGATTTACACTAAAAATAGGAAGTCGGCGACTGTAGAGCATCTCTAGCCGCCTGCGGCAATGGTGATAATCTCAAGGACGTCTCCGTCTTTGAGTCGATGATCTTTAAATTCCGATGGAGAAAGAGCCCTTTGATTGAGCTCGATAACGACTGGTTTATCAGCCATTCCAAGATCGCCTAAGAGTTCTAGAATTGTAGACTCTGAGGGATAGTCATGCTGATGACCATTGATTGTGAGTATCATGATGAAGTGAGGATTGCGCAATCCCAGTCTTTCCAGATGGGATCAAATCCTTGTTGTTGAAGGTTTTTTGCAATGAGTTCGACGGGTCGATCATCATCGATTTCAAATTGACCAGTCGAGTTTTCACAAGAGCTTGTTGCGTCAAGTTCGACCCTACGACCTTTAATGGTTAGGTGTAAATCACTGTTTCCAGCACCTGTGTATCCACCGGGGTTTGTCTTTGATTCGGCCGAAATATGGGTGATTCCAATGGGGAAAAGGGCGTCTCGAAGATGAGCTGGCTCCCGTGTGGATAGGACAATGCCTACTTGCGGAAAGCAGAGGCGGAATGCGGCAATCAGCTGGACAAGATCCCGATCGGAGAGAGAGAGGTGAGGATCAGGGCTGTATTGATAGTTTCCAGCATGAGGACGCATTCGAGGAAATGCGATCGTAAAGCTAGCTTTCCAGCAATGGCGTAAGAGGTAGTCAAGGTGAGTGGCAAGTGAGATGGCTTCATTTTGCCAATTTGCTAGGCCGAAAAGGGCCCCGATGCCGATTCGTCGAAAACCTCCCTGGTAAGCCCTCTCGGGGCAGTCCAGACGCCAATAATAGTTTTTTTTAGGTCCCGCGGTGTGCAGCTTTTCGTAAGTTTTGAGGTCATAGGTTTCTTGATAAACGATTAATCCCTCTGCGCCATGTTCGACAAGTTCGCGGTATTGATCATCTTCCATGGGGCCAACCTCAATTCCGATCGTGGGGATTTGATGTTTTAGGGCATCAATACATTCTTGCAAGTAACCTTCCGAAACGAATTTGGGGTGCTCTCCAGCGACTAAAAGGATGTTTCTAAATCCAAGATTGTAGAGATGTTGAGCCTCAGTGACGACTTGCTCAACGGTCAGGGTTGTTCGTAATATAGGATTATCCCTTGAGAAGCCACAGTAGGTGCAATTATTGACGCACTCATTAGAAAGGTAGAGCGGGGCAAAAAGTCGCATCGTTTTGCCGTAATGCCGGCGGGTTAGCTTTTGGCTCTGGGTCGCCATCTTCTCGAGTTCTTGGTTGCTACATGGGCTGAGAAGTTGACGAAAGCGCCTTAAGAGAGGAGTAGGCTCTTTGAGTAAAGTGTCGAACTGGTGGGCAAAACTCACGGCGAAGTGGTCGTCGAGTGGGAAAGATTTGTCAAAAGCTTTCCCAAAAATGGCATTGCCACCCTTGGTGAAAGCTGCTGGAGTCTCAGCGTTATATGGCCAACGCAACCAATATCCTGACTCAGGGGATCGAAATCAATGGATCGATCAAGTTTTCGAATGATATGATTATCGATGGTAAAATCGATGGGGAGATTATCTCTGATAAAGGGAAGGTCACCATTGCAGAAAATGCGGCCATCAAAGGAGACGTGAAGGCGGGTGAGGTCAAACTCTACGGAAAGGTTGAGGGAACGATCACTTCTGATCGTTGTGAGCTCAAAGAGAAGTCTCATCTCAAGGGAGATATTAAGACGAAAACTTTGAGCATGGAAGAAGGGGCTACTCTACAAGGGAGTACTCAGATCGGAAGTTGATCTCGATTCGAGTCGTTTTAGAGAGAGCGTGCTTCCTTTCGGGAGGACGTTCTTTTTTTGTTTTTTAAGCGGAGGGCTCCAAAAATCGGTTTGTCTTTACGCGTGGGTTGACCAAATTGATTTTAGATAGGAAGGCCCAGTGAAGTCCTCGGGCATCGGGTGGGACTCGAGTCGGCTGTGACGAGGGGCGACAGTTTTCAACTGTTCCATAAAATCGGCTGCGCTGAGCCCGCGGAAATTTGTGCAGGAGAGAATGGTGCCGTGAGGCGCGAGGCATCTGATTGCAAGGTCAAAAAGAAGAGGGAAATCACGTTCAACTCGAAAGACCTTTCCTTTGTGATCACGAGAGAAAGTCGGTGGGTCCAGGATGATTGCATCAAATTTTCTTCCTTGTTTAGCGAAGCGCTGAAGCCAGTGAAAAGTGTCTCCTTTGCAAAAATAATGCTCTTCGATAGGGATTTGATTTGCTCGAAAATTTTCACGAGCCCAATCGAGATACACTTGGGAAAGATCGAGGGTTGTGGTGGTTGCGCCGTTTGATGCTGCCGCAACGGAAAAAAACCCCGTGTAAGAAAAGGTGTTTAAAACTGTGCTGCCTGGTTGAACGATGGATTTCAGCTGGGCTCGATTTTCTCGTTGATCAATAAAAACGCCTTGTGAATAGCCCGAATCAAATGAAAGCTGGCAATTTAAGTCGTTCTCTACTCCCAAAAAGAATTGAGGCATGAGGGGGCCAGAAAGGTGGGTGGGAGATTGTTTTTGGTGTTGGTCGAGTCTCTTCCAATAAAGGGGGCGGTGATATTCCGAGAGGATCTCACAGAGTAAGGGGTCAATCTTGGGGCTTGAAGTCGATATTAGCCAAGCTTCACCAAATCTTTCTAAGTAGCAGCCAGGAAGACGATCACCTTCTCCATCGATAAGGCGAATCAAATTCGTCGTGCTTTCCATGAGTGAACACCTCTTGTCCAAAGCAAGATTAACAATTTGTTGGAGGCCAGGGTTGGACATTGTCTGAGATCTTTTTATCATCCCTCTAGAAATGAGCGACTGGAAAAGCCTTTTGAATGATGCTGTGGAGGAAGGAAAGCTTTCTGAAGAAACCCGCGGTAATATCAATCTCTATCTTCAAGGATCAAGTTCTCCGATTGGTGAGGCTGCGATTACGGAGTTGCTCGAGCAAGAGCAATGGCAAGAAATTGATGATCGTTTTTTTAAAACAATGTCCTTTGGGACAGGAGGGTTAAGGGGAAGGACCATCGGTAGAATCGTCACTCAAGTGGAACAAGGAAAAGGTGGTCCGCTTGATCGCCCCGAGCACCCCTGTGTGGGGACAGCATCGATGAACTCCTATAATCTCAAGAGGGCAATGATCGGGCTCGTGACCTATGTGAAAGAGCGCCATCAAGGGGAAGGGAGACCTTCATTGGTCATTGGGCATGATACGAGGCATTTCTCACGTGATTTCGCGGAGATTTGTGCTCAAGTGGCAGTTGATTTGGGGTGTGATGCCTATCTATTCGAGGCGGAGCGGGCGACCCCGGAAATCTCTTTTGCCATTCGGTATTTGCGGGCTAATTCCGGAGTTTGTTTGACGGCAAGTCACAATCCATATCATGACAACGGTTTTAAAGCGTATATTGACGATGGGGGACAGCTCGTTGAACCCCACGCTGCCGGGGTTATTGAGCGGGTGAATGCACTGACCAGTGAGGAGTATGAACCTGTGCCTAAAGATCAACTGGGTGAGTTGAAGATTTTGGGCGAGGAGATGGATCGGATCTACATGGAACGGCTTAAGACCGTTTTACTTCGTCCTGACCTCTTGGATGGTAAAAGGGCGAAAGTGGTTTACACCAACCTGCACGGGACGGGTGGGGTGATTATTGTCCCTCTTCTTCGAGAACTCGGTTTTGAGGTGATTACCGTTCCGGAACAAGATGGCGGTGATGGAAGATTTCCCACAGTCCAGTCGCCCAATCCTGAAAATGCTCCCGCTTTAGCAAGAGCCATTGCCTTGGCTGAGGAGATTGGGGCTGACGCAGCGATCGGGACAGATCCCGACTGTGACCGGATGGGGGTGGCGATTCGCAATGGCTCAGGAGAGATGGAGTTGTTGACGGGAAATCAGATTGGATCGCTGATCGGTTGGTATCGCATTAAGACAATGTTCGAATTGGGATGGTTGACCGAGAGTAATCGGAGTCGTGCTGTTCTTATTAAAACGCTGGTAACAACAGGACTTCAGGATGCGATTGCGGAGCGTTTTGGCATTAGTAAGGTCAATACTCTGACCGGCTTCAAGTTTATCGGCGAGAAGCTCAAGAAATACGAAGATGCCATCCCAGCTGACAAAAAGGGAGATTACCGTTCGTTGTCAGAGGAAGAAAGTCGTAAGCTTCGTTTGGAGTATTCTAAGTTTTTTGTCTTCGGAGGAGAGGAGAGCTATGGCTATCTCGGTTCAGATTTTGTAAGGGACAAGGATGGGAATGCCTCTGCAGTCATGTTTGCTGAGCTTGTTGCGTTTGCCATGAGTGAGCAAAAGACGGTTGCTGAGCTGCGGGATCAAATCTGGGCAGAGTTTGGGGTTCATTTGGAAGCGGGAGAATCGATCGTCATGGAAGGGGGCGATGGAGCTCGAAAGATTGCTGCTCTCGTTGAATCCTATGCAACGGATCCTCCCAGCGAGATCGATGGTTCCAAGACTGTCCATGTGAGAGATTATTCTCTTGGAGGATTCTACGATGAGGAGGGAGATGAAATCCCTCAGTCAGCAATGCTCTTTGTCGAGCTTGTTGATGGTCGCAGGTTTGCGGTGCGCCCTTCAGGGACCGAACCTAAAATAAAGTATTATCTTTTTGGTAGAGGAAGCACGGAGCTTGAGGTTCAATCATCGCTTGATTCGCTCTGGGCAAGCCTTGAAAAAGATGCGTATCACCGGATGAAGGAATGAGATTACTATTCCGGTTATTCGCCGCAATCTTGAGTGGTGGAGCTCTGGCGCTTTGTTTTGCTCCTTTTGATCAAGATTGGCTTGTTTGGGGGTGGCTTTGGGTGCTCTTCCCCGTTCTTTGGACCACCTCGCCGGTGAAGTCCTTGCGCAAGGGCTTTGGACTAGGCTTCTTAAGCGGCTTCTGTTTTTGGGTGATTAACCTAAAGTGGCTTGGCAGTGTGACTTGGCTTGGGGTTTTGGTCTTTGCTTTGTATTTGGCTTTGTATTTTGGAGTCTTTGGTGCTTTCGCTGCGACGTGCGGGAATCCTTGGTTGAAGTCTGATGTCACTCGGGGGAACTCGAGGGTCGCAAATCGATTTTGGGAGTTGGGTCGTAGCTTGGGATATGCCGCAGTCCTCGCTGGGTTATGGTGCGGGCTAGAATGGATCCGGGGCTGGATGGCGACCGGGTTCGGTTGGAATGGTTTAGGCGTAGTCTTTTCTCAGAATCTCGTGCTGGCACAGAATGCAGAATTTGTGGGGGTGATCGGGCTTTCTTTTCTTCCAGTTTTTGTCAGCGCGGTCTTTGTTCAGTCTGCGAGGCGATTTGCGCAGCAGGCGCGGTCTGGGGGGGTGAAGCTGATTCAGTGGGACTTTGCGGCTGCATTGCTTGTGGTGATGCTTGCTTTTTTCGTAGGGACTCATCGATTAATATCAATCGTGGAGGCCCCTAAAGTCGAAGC
>JALRJZ010000013.1:0-6837 GCA_023261045.1 Akkermansiaceae bacterium | reverse complement strand
AACAAGATATTCCGCAATATGCGAATCGAGTCGTCTGGGAGCCGCACGAGATTGTTGATGGTTTTGTTGAGCTCACGGAGCAAGGTCTTACTCAAGTTGAGAATCAGGCAAGGATGGCTTTTCATCAGGAAAGTTCAGAAAATGAGGTATTTGAAATCCAGTGGCCGGATTTTGTTGTTTGGCCAGAAGCGTGTTTGCCATTTCATTTTTGGATCCAACCCGATGGTCAGCCTCAAGCTGGGCCGGGGATAGAAAATGTCATCGAATATTTAGGTGCTCTTGGTGATTTCTCGATGCTGATTGGTATCAATGAATCTTCGAGCGATGATACAATGAGTGAAGCGACCGATCGCTATAATTCCTTACTGCTGAGAACGAGTGAAAATCAGCGCCAGACATACAAAAAAAATCACCTTGTCCTGTTTGGAGAGACTCTTCCTCAGTTCGATTTCATTTATCAACTTTATGAACAAACCGCTGGTGTTCCGTTTTCGTATGGTTTGACAGCGGGGGAGAGCTTTGAGCCTTTGTCAGCGTCGGTAGGATCCCAAGAAATCGAGATCATTCCATCGATTTGTTTCGAGGATACCGTTGCTCGTTTAACGAGAAAATTTGTTCGTGAGGGCCCCCAAGTCATTGTGAATGTGACCAATGATGGTTGGTTTCAGATGTCGGAAGGGGGATTGCAGCATTTTCGAAATTCGCTGTTTCGATGCATTGAACTAAGAAGGCCAATGGTCCGTTGCGCCAATCGAGGGGTTACGGGAATTGTTTCCGCTGCCGGTTCGACTGTTGACCCCTATACGAAATCCGACAGAAGGCTTCTGGATGAAAATGGGAGTCACTTCCATCGTGGTTATCTTCACGCTTCAGCATATCTTTTAGATCAAGAGGGCCTGAGCTTTTACGCGAAATATGGGGATTGGTTTGCGGTGAGTGGCTTGTTAGTCGCGTTTTTGTGGGCGGCGCCTTACTTTAAAGCCGATAAATTGCGGCATCGAAAAACTGGTGGGTCGCCCTAAAATCTTTTAGTCTTTCCTTCGTGCAAAGCGACGTCAGAGCAGTCCTGCAATATGTTCCCTCTTTCAGGGGGAAAGTTTTTGTTGTGGTGGTCAACCAGGATGAGATGACCGAGCTGGCCCTTGCTGAGGCGATTCTAGATCTCATTGCTTTGCAGCAAGTTGGTGTGCGACTTGTCTTGGTTACCCTTGGGAATGATCAGGGTGGCATTGATTATTTTCTGATGGATCGTGAGCTCAAGTGGCAGCGCGTGTTGTCTAATGGTAAATCAGTCCAAGAGATTATCGAAAGGGGTCAATTGGCTCTTGTTGAGCTACCAGGTCACGCCACGCTCGATGAGAGTATTTTGAATATTGCTCTTAGCGTTGGGGCAAAAAAGCTCATTGCATTGATTTGTCGGTCAAGTCTGGTTCGAAGCGCAATTTCAAGCGACGAGGCGCTGACTTGGGAAGGTGAAGACGCTCACTTGTTTCATCGTGCTGGCAATGTTTGTTCCCGTGGGATCCCTCGGGTTCATCTCCTCGATCAATCCCATCAAGGGGTGCTTATGGATGAGCTTTTTTCCAATGAAGGAGTTGGGACAATGGTCTACGCTGACGATTACCTTTCGGTGCGTCCGATTCACCAAGATGATATTTCGGAGCTTTTAGCGATGGTGGGTCGCTCAATTCGTGATGCCCATTTGGTTCCAAGATCTTGGGACGAGATTGAGGAGAGTCTTGGTGATTTTTTGGTTTTAACAATCGATGGGAACGTTGTTGGTTGTGTCGCTCTTCATGTTTCTCCTGATTTGCTCTCAGGCGAAGTTGCCTGTCTTTATGTGAAGCAAAGTCATGGTGGCCGTGGTTATGGACGTCGACTTGTCAAAGCGGTCGAGGAGCGAGCAAGAGAATTGCAGTTAAAATGGGTTTTTGCCTTAAGTAATCGGGCAGCCCAGTTCTTTACCGAGAAGTTAGGCTATGTTCACGCTTCTGTTGAAGAGATTCCCGAAAAGCGGCAAATCAGACTGAAAGAAAGCGGAAGAGAGTCGGTGATTGTTCGCAAAAACTTATCTTGAGGCCGGTGAAAGGGTTTGCTTGCTAAGAATCGTATCGAGATGCGCAAATGTGTTTAATCGGATTTCAATTTGGGCGGGATTGTGGAGCGGTAAAGTTTGTAATGAGTGTTTTGATCGCATTGCTTGCGATCGTTGAAGCCACTCCAATTTTAGTCAAAAGCAAGATTGATCGTCATTCATGGAATCTCCCAGGTGGGGAATATGGTGCCGTCGTGGATCACGAAATGGATTGGGTTCAGCGTATTGCAATTCCCGCCTTGTCGGCTAGAGATTCTTCGCTTCCCGGTCAATGGCGCGGAATTCTTTCCGTGGATTCGTATGGATTGGTCAAGGGAGGCGAGGGGGGGCTGCTGATTGAGGCATTTGAGCCGCGTTCGGGGAAAATCTTGGGGACGAGTTCTTTGAGTTTTAAGGGTGAGAGGGCACCGCGAGATCATTGGGCTCCGATTGCCTCGTCGTCTCAGGGGAATCAATCAGTAGAGAATGTTTTTGATGGTGATCTTAAGACAGATTGGCACAGCCAGTATTCTCCAGAAAAGATTGCTGGGCCGCATTGGGTTGGATTGATGTTTGGTGAGGATCGGTGGGTTCGTGGCCTTCGCTATGTGCCTAGGCAGGAGGGGTTTACCAATGGCGTGGCAAAGGACTACCAAGTAGAGATCCGCGAAAAAAATGGTGATTGGAAGAAAGTGGCAGAGGGGAGAACTCCGCGAAAAGTGGCCGACGAGCGCGAGGGGTTTGAGGTAAATTTCAAAGAAAAGTATTTGGTTCAAGGTGTTCGGTTTGTCATCAACTCGGATTGGAGTGGCGGGGGGTTTGGTACAGCGGCGGAATTGAGTCTTCTTGATGATCCTTTGCCACCGCGTAAAAAAGCCGTTGAGCCGCTTGCTCGTGCTTGGATTGAAATTCCTGCGCAAGTGATGAGTGAACTTGCCGGTCGAGAACTTGCCTTGAGGGTGAAAGCAGTGGGTCCTGAACCCGCAGTGATCGGAGAGGTAAGGCTTTGCAGGGTTCATGAGTCTCCGACTCAAAAGCTACTTGGGCGTTCGAATGGAGGCCTAGGTCCAGATAAGCTGGGTGCCGGTTTGTTAGGTTTTGATGCTCTGGTAGAGCATCAGCAGACTGTCTTTACTATCATGAATGTTCATGCTGATTCGGCAACAGCTCACGCCGGTTTGCGACCAGGGGATGTTGTGATATCGATCAACGGGCGGGCTTTGCCGCCAAATGATTTAAATCCTGGTTGGAAATGGTTTTACCAGAGCCATGAAGCTCTTCTTGGAAGAGCTTCGGAGGCAGCTCTAAAGAAAGGTCAATCTTCACTTTCTCTGGGGGTCCTTAGGAAAGGAGAAGTCGTGGATTTGGAGGTTGTTCTTCGCCGGCAACGGGAGTTTACAACGTTGGACCCTCGCGATGATGCCGAGGCTGCCATGATGTTGGAAGATCTCATCAGGTATTTGGAAATTCATCAGCGTCAGAATGGTTCTTGGGGAGACCATCCCATTAAGACGACCTTTGCGGCACTGGCTCTCCTCTCTACTGGGAAACCAAAGCATGAAAAAGACGTCAAGAGGGCGGTTGACTGGGCAATGGAGAAATACTCTAGACCAGATCGATATGGTAATCTTGGATTTTGGTTCGGAGGGTATCTCTGCACCCTCTACAGTGAGTGGTATTTACAAACTGGAGATCAACGAGTTCTTCCGTTCCTTAGCGATTTGCAAGAATGGGCTCTTGATGGGCAACATCAGTCAAAGTGGAATGTCCCGGCCCTTGGTCATGGTCCAGATGGCCTTCCTTATGATCAAAAATCGCTGGTTGCGCCATCCTGTCACCTGCTTCTTTATGAAGCTTTGGCGATGCGCTGTGGGGTGAAGTCGGAGATTTGGGAGCTTCTTCTTCCCTATATGACTTTGGCGTGGTCTGATCCAAAAGAGGGTGGGCATGGAGCATTGGGTTATAATCATTCATACAAAGATGAAGCTGAGTTTTGGTTTCGCAGTGGTTGCTTTGCGATGACTTGTCATCTGCGGGATGAAAAAAAAGAAATGGAATCAGCGATGATTGATTTTATGATGGCCCATCATCCCTGGATCAGAAATAGCCATGCCTATGGAGAGCCAGGGGGCGCGTGGGGATTGCTGGCTTTTAATCTTTGTGCACCTGATAAGTTTGCTGAATTGATCAAAGAGTATGCTTGGTGGTTTTCACTCGCTTGGGAGCCAGAGTATGGTTTGAGATTTACCACGCCACATATGGGAGCTCCCTACATGGGTGAGGATGAGTTGTTGTGCGCAGCGTATGCTCTTGTTCTCCAGGCTCCGCAACGAAGTCTTCATCTTACTGGCCAGTCGAAGCGGTAAAATGTTCGCGGGGATTGTTTGATTGTCTTTGGCGCTTTTCTAGATCTAATAACGAAGTGAAATATTTACTCTTTCTCCTCATGGGGGCATTTTCTTATGGGCAAAATGATGCGCTTCAAGACCTTAAAAAGTGGAAAAGCCAAGGAAGAAGAGAGGTCATCGATTTCTTTGCTCGTGAGGTTTATGGGGTTGTTCCAGCGGCGAAGGTGAGTGCAAAGTGGAAGCTGGATCGTGAGAGTGTTCTTGCCGATGGGGCAATCACTCGGAGGGAATATCTGTTGAGTTTGGCGGATCAACTTGAAGCGCGTGTTTTAGTTTATCTCCCGAAGAGTGAGAAATCGGTCCCTGCCTTTCTTGGCTTAAACTTTGGTGGCAATCAGTCTCTTGAGGATGACGAGTGGATTACGTCTATCAAAGATGGTAAGCGTGGATCAGCTGCTGAAAGGTGGCCGGTGCAGATGATTATAAGTCAAGGGTTTGCAGTTGTTACTGTTTACTGTGGTGATTTTGATCCAGATCACGATGATCAATTTCAAAATGGAGTTCACGCTCTCTTTGGGGAGAAGCGCGACGAGGAGAGCTGGGGAACTATTTCTGGATGGGCTTGGGGTTTAAGTCGTGTTCTTGATCAGCTTTCTAAAGTCCCGGAAATTGATGAGGACCGGGTTGCAGTAATTGGTCATTCACGATTGGGAAAGACGGCGCTCTGGGCGGGTGCATTTGATGAACGTTTTGCCATGGTGGTCTCTAATAACTCTGGTTGTGGAGGGGCTGCTTTAAGTCGGCGGCGCCAAGGTGAAACAGTCGAAAAGATCAATACGAGATTTCCACACTGGTTTTCGCAATCTTACAAAAAGTTTAATAACAAAGAAGAAGATCTTCTTTTCGATCAGGATCAATTGGTTGCCTGTGTCGCTCCTCGTCCTATTTATGTCGCAAGTGCTTCTGAGGACAGCTGGGCTGACCCGGTTGGTGAGTTCCTTTCTCTGCAAAGTGCAGCTTCGGTCTATGGATTGTTTGGGATGAAAGGTCTTGCGGACCGGGAATTTCCATCGCCAGGTGAGGTATTAAGTGGTGATGGTCAGTGGTATCATTTGAGGATGGGTAGGCACGATATCACTCCTTGGGATTGGGAGCGCTATCTGAAGGCGGCTTCTTTGCTAAAGAAAAAATAGGGAATGGCTCGTCACGAGCTCTGTTCCAGTGTTGATTATCCCTCAATGACCAAAGAGGAGAAGAAGTTCTTATTCGAGTTGCTGGAAACACCCAGTCCGACTGGTTTCGAGATGCCAGGGCAAAGGGTTTGGGCCAAATATATCTCACAATTTGCTGATTCGGTGCAATGCGACTCCTACGGGTCAACGTGGGCCACTCTGAAAGGGAAAACAGACCGAATTGTCATGCTTGAGGCGCATGCCGATGAGATCGGATACATGGTAAAACATGTGACCAAAGAGGGGTTTCTCTATCTTGATCGGGTGGGGGGAAGTGATGCAGCGACTGGTCGAGGAAGGCGTCTCAAGATTTTTGGAGATCAAGGTGTTGTTGAGGGGATTATCGGGAATACAGCCATCCACCTGAGGCGCGATGTTATCAACTCCGAAAAAGCGCCAAAGGTTCACGAGCTCTGGGTGGATGTTGGTGCTTCGAGCGATCAGGATGTTGCTGAAATGGGTTTAAGGGTTGGGCATCCAGCGGTTTATGCCGATGGACCGATGGAACTTGGTCGTAATCGATTAGTGAGCCGTGCCGTTGATAATCGAATTGGTGGTTTTATGATTGCCCAGGTCATGAAGCAAATTGCTGAATCTTCAATAGAGTTAGATTTTACTCTCGTTTGCCTAAATGCGGTCCAAGAAGAGATTGGTGGTTATGGGGCAAAAATGGCCACACATCGACTTAAGCCAGATCTGTGTCTCTGCACTGACGTCACTCATGCGACCGACACACCCGGGCTTAATGCTTCGATGTATGGCAAAGTTGAGCTAGGTGGAGGCCCCACTGTGACTCATGGAACAGCGAGTCATCCCTTGGTGGTTGAGCGATTAATACAGATCTCAAAGGAAAAAGGAATCCCGCTCCAGCACGAAGCTTCAAGTCGCTTCACCGGTACGGATACGGATAGTATTTATCAATCAAGAGAGGGTGTTCCAAGTGCTTTGGTTTCTATTCCTTTGAGGTGTATGCATTCCGTTGTGGAGATGGCTTCGTATGATGATGTGGAAACAACAACAGGTCTAATGCGTGCTTTTGTGGAAAGCTTGAGCTCTGATGTCTGTTTTGATCAGTCCTTAAAGTAGTGGGATTTTTGGGTGACTGATTTTTAACAACTGTTCTAATCCTGCTTATGAAGCATCGGCGAGGTAGAAGAGGTTTTTGGTGGTGGTCGTGGATTCT
>JALRJZ010000139.1 GCA_023261045.1 Akkermansiaceae bacterium | reverse complement strand
CCAAGAAGACTTCGGTTTTTGAGGGGTCTTTTTCGGAACAATCCTTGAGTTTGCTTGCCAAGAAATTGATGTCGAGCGCAGATTTGCGGCGTGTCAATTCACGCGCTTTGCGGGCAGCTTCGCGGGCCAATGCGGCTTCGATGATTTTTCCGACGATGATTTTCGCTTCGTTCGGGTTTTCTTCGAACCATTCGGCCAGTTTTTCGTTCACAAGGCTTTCGACTGCGGGGCGAACTTCGGAGGAAACAAGCTTGTCCTTGGTTTGGCTTGAAAACTTGGGGTCTGGGACTTTGACTGATAAGACACAGGTCAATCCTTCGCGGGCGTCATCGCCGGTAAAGTTGACCTTTTCACGTTTTGCGATCCCGCTGGTTTGTGCGTAATTGTTAATCGTACGGGTCAGTGCCGCGCGAAAGCCCGCCATATGGGTTCCGCCGTCGCGCTGTGGGATATTGTTTGTGAACGGCAAAACGTTTTCATGGTAACTGTCGTTCCACCACATTGCGACTTCGACACCGATGTCGTCGCGTTCACCTAGCATGAAAATGGGATCGGTCATGATGGACGATTTTGAGCGATCAAGGTATTTCACGAACTCTTTCACGCCGCCTTCGTAAAACAGCTCAGAGCGCAGGGGTTCGATGGGGCGTTCATCTTCTAGGATGATGCGCACACCTGAATTCAAGAATGCCAATTCGCGAAGACGTTTTTCCAGCGTTTCAAAGGAATATTCGAGGTTCGAAAATGTGTCGGTCGATGCGAGAAACCGCACTTCGGTCCCTTTTTCGCCATTCGCGTCGCGAACGACGCGCAGGTGTTCGACCGTGTCCCCATGTTCAAAGCGCGCATAATGTTCTTTGCCATTGCGCCATACGCGCAATTCCAACCAAATGGACAGTGCGTTCACAACCGAAACACCAACACCGTGCAGACCGCCAGATACTTTGTAAGAGTTGCTGTCAAACTTGCCGCCGGCATGCAGCTGGGTCATGATGACCTCTGCTGCAGACACGCCTTCTTCTGTGTGGATATCGACAGGGATGCCGCGGCCATTATCACGTACGGACACGCTGCTGTCGGCGTGAATTTTCACGTGAACATAGTCAGCATGTTTTGCCAAAGCTTCGTCAATGCCGTTATCGACCACCTCATAGACCATATGGTGAAGCCCCGAACCGTCGTCGGTATCACCAATGTACATCCCTGGGCGTTTGCGAACCGCCTCCAAGCCCTCTAATTTATCGATTTGACCTGCGCCGTATTCTTGGTCTCCAGAGACGCTCAATTCATCGACCTCAACCTCTTCATTTTCCTCGGACATAGACCCACGAAGAGTCCGAAAAATCCGACCTCAGAGCAAGATTGTTTCACTCAAATTAAGAGTTTTTTTCACGGAATTGGAAGCCTTTCATAGGCCGACGAATTCCCTCCTCATTTAGGTCCTCAAAAACCACAAAATGGTGGCAAAAAGGGCAAAAAGGAAACCTCCTAAAAACAGCGCCCGAATGACCAGACCAATCTCTTCGCGCTCCCGGCAAACTTCGTTTTCTCTCGTCGCAACTTGCTTGTGGGGGCGCTTAGTTTTACCCTGAGCCTTCTCGATCTTGATCTTTTCTCTTTCACCCTTCTCGGGGGCCACTTTGGGCAAACGAGGAGCTGGCTCAGCCACTTTTGATTTCGAAGGTTCAAAGGGGTCAATTCGCGCTGCTTTGGCATCAATAGGAGGCCGCGAAGGCCCTCCTGATTTTGGCTTCGGAAGAGGAATCGGCGATCGAGACTCGTTCTTACTCAGACTCGGTGGAGAAAGCGGCTCTTGGAGGGACTTGCTTGCCTTCTGTTCTTCTTTCTTTGCGCCCGGTGCTGTCATCGGTTGCCCACACGAAGGACAAGGCCCAGTAATCCCAGCCAGCTCTGCCTCAACAGTTAAAGGGGCCTGGCAGTGAGAGCATGAAAAGCGAATAAGCTCTTCAGTATCCTTATCATCCAATTCCATAGAGACTAACTAATAGAGAGAATCAGCTCAGAGGCCAATCTCAGATTCTTAGATTTCTAATACCTCTTGTTGCCAGTTTAGGAAAACCCCTTCTGACTGGCCATCTTCTGCGACGTGCCTCTCAAGGGCGGCTCTTGGAGCAATCACCGAAGGGTCAATCCCAAGCTCAGAAGCTACTGAGTTTCGCTTCTTCACAAGTTCGGCGACCTTTCGATCAAAATGGTCGTCTTTTTCGCGGCGTTCCCGCTTCGGGCGCTGAGGCCATTGATCCTCCGGCACCTCTTTGGCTCGATCAATTGCCTCTTCCAAGCGACGCTTACGATCTGGTCGAAACTTTGGTGGTAGATCAAGGGGGTAGCTTTGCGCAAGTGAGTCAGCCCACGAAATCAGCTGCTTATTGTTCGCAACCATAAAACTCGGCTTGTTCCAAGCCGATGCTTCCTGATCGCGCCACTCCCACAAGTGTCTTAGAAAGACCAGACCTCTTGGACGTAATTTACCCGAACCATTGATCCTCCAAAGTTCCTTTTCTTCTGCTTCGCGGTCGATGACCCGATGCCGAGCAGCTTCGCAGGACTCTAGGAACCAATGTTCACGCCCCAAATCGCTGAGTCGTTGACGAACTTGATTTGCTAAAGGGAGAAGGTAACGAACGTCATTACAGGCATATTCCTGCATTTTGGCGCTCAGAGGACGCTTGCCCCAGTCAGCTTTCTGGGAGCTCTTGGAGAGGGTGATATCAAAATACTGCTCAACGAGGCTGGCATAACCAAATCGCTCGTGACCGAGAAGTTGGGCGGCAATCTGCGTATCGTACATCACCGGAGGGACGAAGCCCCACTCCTTGAGCATGAGTGACATATCATAATCTGCGCCATGCATCCAGATCTCAGCCGTCTTGAGCCATTCTACCAGCGGGGTCATCGACTCCTCCCCAATGGGATCGATTAAGTGAACCTCATCCTCAAAACAAACCTGAATCAAACAAATGCGCTCGGCATATCGATACAAGCTATCCGCCTCGAGATCAAAACCAACTGCTCCAGATTGACGGGGCAAGACCTCCACAAGGCGGTCAACATTCATAAAGGGCGACGACATCTTAAAAAAGGGGCAAAGCGAAACGCCTTGCCCCTCTGAGATTTAAAAAAGTAAGAGATTAATCAAGCTTTTCGATCCAACGATTAAGAACTTACTTTGGTGTGGCAACGACACGATAGAAAAGGTGTTTCCGTCCTGGGAGACTTAAGACAGGAATTTGGTAATACTCAATATCACCTTCCACCCGATCCAACGTCGTGAGCTGAGCGTCCACCCATTCACTCATATTCGTGGACTGCTGTGGAGCGTAGTTCAGATCGCCTTTCGAGGTGTCGATTCCATATTCGATATAGTTCCGACCATCCTTGGAAATCAAACGCGGAATGTTTTTAGGAATATCAGCGACGAGCAAGTCACCTCCAAAGGCGTATTCTTCGTGATTTGAATATCCATCTCCATCAGCATCACCTGATGGGAGAAGGCCATCAATGCCAAGACTGCTTGCAAGTGCTTGGAAGCTTTCCTCTGGGACAAACTCGAGCCTCGAGATTAACACGCCATCAATGATGGTTCCGACAACACTCCGACCAGAAGTGCCCCGGAAGTCCTTACGGTGACGCACCTGCAGACGGTGTCTTCCTGCACTGATTGCAAAATCTTGCAGAACGATATTGTTCGGAGGACCAACACCTGGGCCGGAACCTGCTTGGTTTTCATTGATGACAACACCATCAAGCAAGATTTCGAAAAGATCCCCCTCTTCTGCATAGTTTTCGGCAAGAATATTGAGTGTTCCTGGGCCGTCGAGCCAACCTGCAAGAGAAACGCTCTGCCCGTTACCAACGCTTGAGCTCATAATGCGCTTAAACGGTGGGTTCGGAACTGGAGGCCATGGCACTGCGCGCCAGAGGGTCCGGCTATCAATTTCAAGATCGAAACCTGAAATCCCGCCATACTCTTTGAGTTCCTCAAGATACTTGGCAGTTGTTTGCCAACGGATGTTATCGAGAAGACCGCGATCCTCACCGGAGAATTCATTGTCCGTTCCTTTGACCGCATCTTTACCATAGATCCATCGGACATTGTTGATTGGCTCTGGAAGCATGACAGAAACCGTACCCCAATCACGCTCACCACTGATAAAGCTGCTCCAATTCTGTGGTACCGCTCCACCATAGTTAAACCAAAGGCGGTCATACCCCTCTTCCGAGGAAGTCTTCCAATCAAAGGTCAAAACACCCTGCGGAATTCCATTGAATCCAAAGAAAGACTGCTGATTATCACCAAGCCCAAGAGAGCTACGTGCTGCAACTTTCTGGTCATCAGAAACGTTCCCATCATTGGTGTCGATAAACTCGAAGGTCCAAGGGAAATTTCTTGAGGTCACAACATCGTAACCAGGGAGACCAAGCGCATCACCCAAGGCTTCTTCAACAGGTCGAACCACAATCGAAATTGTTGGATTTGAGATCGTGCCGTCCTCACCAGTTAAGAAAATAGGCACCTGATAGAAACCAGCAGCGTTTGCCGCACCAGAAATCAGGCTGATGTCTGCGTTGTAGCTCAAGCCTTCTGGTAGATCACCGACAGCAATCTCAGTCGCACCAACAGCCTCAATTTGATAAGCAACGGTCTCATACTGATTAACATCAACGAGCTGTTCACTGACCAAAACAGCAGAGCCACTCACTCCTCCATCAGGATCAGATGTTCCGTGGAGGGTCACAGTCGCATCGTTGAGAATCGCCTCATTGCCAGAAATCTTGTCAGTAATCCGAAGAATCCAAGTTCCTGCCGAATCTTCACCCCAATTGCGAAGCGTGGTGAATGTCCAATCTGAGATACCCTGCTCCTTATGGTTTGTGTCACTGACATGCAGGAGGCTCTGGGTGCCACTTGGAGAAATCAAGACAACTTCGAGATCAGAACGATTCTGCGTCAGTGCCGTCATATTCAGCTCAACGTGCTCAACATCAATATTCTCCTCATTGGAGAAATCAAATGAGAGATTGTAGGACTGTGGGGCATTTGGATCGAAATCAGGAATAAATCCAGTCTGCTGACTTGGGTCAGTGTTTCCACGGTTGAAGAAAAATGACTTCGAGAGAGGCTGCACATTCTCTGCAAGGAACTCATTGACTGGCAAACGTGGATCCTCGTCGGGAATTGTGTTTCCAGTTCCCCGGTCACGTGCAGCCTGAACTGCTGCAGCAGCGTCAACAAGACCAGCACCATAATCATGGTTGAAATTCAAGTTGGCACCATTGGTAATCCAGCCTCCAGAGAGGGGATCATTCTGAACGGCTGTCCTGATCAAAATATCCTGCACATCACGCCAGGTGAGTTGGTCGTTGGCTTCAAGCATCATCGCAACAACACCTGAAACAAGTGGAGTCGCTGCTGAAGTTCCTCCAAAATCGGTGACATAAGTCGGAATCCGAACAGGGTTTCCGTCCAAGTCCAGACCCACATCAAAGGCAGTCGTCAGCAGGGACTGAGCTCCACCATCACTTGGAGCACAAACAACGATGTTTGCGCCAGGCTCAGAGTAAAGCGCACGACGACCTGCGTCGTTCACCGCACCAACGGCGATGGTGTAAATAGAGTTGGCAAAACCGTCGTAGTTTGAGTTGTCATTGATCTCTCCCCCGTTACCGGCTGCCCAAACAAAGATGCCCCCAAGACCGCCTCGTGCCTGATTCGGATTGGGCACATCAGGACCAAGAACACCAAGCTCGATGGCCTCTAAGACCGCAGCTGATGGGCGATCAAAGTTGAGAACAGAATCATCTGGCCCCCAACTGTTGGTCGAAATATCGACGACTGGAACATCTTGGGTTCCGGGGTTAATTGGAGGTCCAAATGGTGAAGAGAAATTCGGAATGGGAGCCATTCCCCAAAGGAGAGCAGTTGCCTCATCAGCATCGTCAACAAATCCTCCAAGGAGGCGGACCGCCGTGATATCAACACCAGGAGCAACCCCTGCCATTCCAGCACCATCTGCAGCAGCGGCAAGAAGACCGGCTACATTCGTCCCGTGATTGGAATAAATGTCGAAAGTTGCAGGGAATCGGGAGTCATCGACCAAGTTTAAATGCTGGTCACCACCAAGGGCGGCTCCCGCAAGCTCGGGGTGATCGATGGCAACACCGTCATCAACGATGGAAACAACCACACCGGCCCCGGTTTCAACAAGGTTAGCGGGCTCCACATTCAGGTCGATTCCGGGAGAGGCACCGTTGAATCCAAGGTTGCTTAAATACCACTGATAGGTCCTTTCATCAGGATAACCATCTGGGTTATCGACGAGGTCGTAGATGCGAACATAAGGATCGTTTGGCAAGGCCCGACGATAAAGCTTTTTGGCGAAGAGAGGCTCTACACTCAGAATATCAGGATCGGCCGCAACCTCTTGAACTTGGCTTAAAACCTTTGAAGCTGACACCTCTTCACAGACCGCAAAGCGAGACTGCTCAGACATGCGCGTGATGGTCTTCATCCCACAGCGCGACTTGATCGCATTGAGATCAGCGCCCTCCTTGAGTTCAATCATGTAGCGATTGCGAAGAATTCGACGCGCGGATGGCACTCCCTCGCGACCCTTCGGATAGAAAACAATGAAATTCTCGGCGTTCGGATCAGCAGCTTGAGCGATCACCGCAGCGGTCGAACCCGCAGCAACAGGCATGACTTTCAGCTGACCATTCTGATCACGGCGGCACATCTCATAGGTGCAC
>JALRJZ010000138.1 GCA_023261045.1 Akkermansiaceae bacterium | reverse complement strand
CTTTTAAAACGAGCTGACGGCTCTTTTGACTAAACTGCGCCACTTCATCCCAAGAAGAAACCTCTAACCTTGGCAAAGCGGCCTGAGGAGGAAGCTCCGCAGGATCAACCACCCACCCAAATGGGATCAGATCTCGCAAACGTCTCAGATGGCTTCCTCGCAACATTGACTTCCAAGTTTGACGAAGCGAAGGGGACCAAAAAAGTGCCAACCACAACTTTTCCTCAAAATGAGGCTTCAGGGGCGGAGTCACCCTACCAAGATCCGCAAGATTTTGAATCGCCGGGATTGATTCCCAATCAAAAAGCTCAAAAAACCGATAAACATCCCGATCACTTGCCGACCACGCCTCGGCGGACTGAGTCCGAAATCGCGACCCTAATTGATCTGCGAGCCACCGCATTTCCGGCAAATAATCGCTCGATTCCTCAGAAATCAAAATATCTGCGCCATTTTCAAAAAGCGAAGAAAAGCCTCGAAGCATTCCATCGCTTCCACCAAAAATCTCGAACCCGAACCTCGCGTAGGTTTGACTCAACCAAGCCAATGTCCCAATCCCCCCGGGAACCCCATCCAACTCAGAAGCTGCAAACCCATTTTCTTTGAGCAGTAAGTCCGGACGAATAACTCTCGGCATGACTCCACGATTTCGAGAATCAAGCTGATGACGCAAGAGCCAAAAGGGCTTACCCGCGTCAAGAAGCTTTGAAATCCACGCGGGCAGCTTTCCTTCAGAGCTTTGCCGATGGAGCTGATCACAGACTTCCTGAAATCTTTTGAGAGGATGCCCGAGCCCCAGAAGAGCACGCTTTTGGGACTTTGAAAGCGCAAAGGGCTCCGGTGACCACAACCATTCTCGATCAGCAAACAAGCCCCCCGAAGGCGCCTCTTGTCTTAATTTCTCGAGCGTCAAATTGGCCACAGGCAGGTAAGTTATCAGCGACTCGCAAGACATCAACCCTGAGGATCAATCTTTAGCGCTCGTCTTCGAGAGTAGCCCAAAGAGTGAATTTACCATTGTTCTCTGAGAAATCCCGCGTATTCAAAGCCTCGCCAGATGTTCTTTCTCAATAATATTTTCAAACTTCGGGATAAAGCGAACCCAGAAGAAGAAAAGCCCTTCCTTGATCACTTGGAAGATTTGAGAGTCATGATCACCAGGATCACGATTACTTTGCTAGTCTCTACCCTCGCCTGCTTTGTTTACAAAGACGATCTGATGAAAATCATCAGAAAACCGGTCGAACAAGTCTGGGTCGACCGCCACGAAGCAACCCTCCCTGCAAAATTAGAGATTAGCTTAGAGGACTGGGAAAATGCCCTCAGCCTCTCTGAGATCGCCCCTCCGCTCGATCAATATGATCCAAGACTCAGCGATCTTTGGTGGAAAGAAATAGGTAGTGGAAAGACTCGCACCATCACCGAGGCCGCCATTGTTTATCGCGCCGCCGAAAAACTCCCCAAAGACAAGCAAGAAGCCTTTATCAACAGCTTGCCTGATCAAAAGAGTAAAGTTCGAGATCTCGCTCAACAGTTCATCGAGTCCAAACCTTCCACAAATTTAAATGCGGAAGGAAATTTGAGACTGATGAGCTCTCTCAAACCGACAGAAACTTTCATGCTCACCATGAAACTCGCCTTTTTCGCGGGCATTGTCATTTCTTTCCCTCTGATTCTCTTCTTTCTTCTTCAATTTATTGTTCCTGGCCTCAAAGACGAAGAGCGTAAAGCACTCTGGCCAGCGCTTACGATTGGTTTTGGACTGTTCCTAGGTGGCGTCTTCTTTGCGTATTCCTTCGTTCTCCCTAACGTCCTGACTTTCTTTTACGAATGGGGTAAGAGCATGGGGATTTCTAACGACTGGCGAATTGGTTATTACATTTCGTTTGCAACGACCTTTGTGCTTATTTTTGGCGTCGCATTTGAGCTTCCCGTCGTCGTGATGACCCTCGTCAAGATTGGTTTACTGAGCCACAGCATGATGAAGGAAACTCGTTCCTACGCCATTTTGGCCATTTTTGTCATCGCAGCAGTGATCACCCCTACTCCTGATATGATGACCCTCTCTCTCCTCGCGGTTCCGATGGTCATTCTTTATGAGATTTGTATTTGGCTATCCTATTTCCATGAGAAAAAAGTCAATCGCATGGAAGCCGAGGAAGAGGAGCAACGAATGAAACGTCTCCTAGCGGATCCTTCGAGTGACGAAAGCCATGAATCCTCTGACGACGAGCTCTCAACGGAGCATTCCAATCAAAGTTTCGATCAGACAGATCAAGAAGAGGAGTATTTTGACTACCATCATGACCCTCATCATCATGACGATCATTATTATGATCACGAAGAGGACTCCTCTTATGACCCCCTCGAGGATCAGCCCGAAGTCACTACTAACGAGACAGACAAACAGGCGCAGATCGAGGAATTCGTGCATGACGAAGATCCGGATTTAACTTCCCAAGAAGAAAAAAATTCTGATCTCGATGAGAAAAAAGATCACGAGTGATTCTCGCCAAAGAACTCTGGACACACTAGAATCTCGTCATGCAATCGATGACTGGTTTTGGGCGTGGCGAGTTTGCCTCTCCACAAATGATCGCCCGAGTAGAGATCACTTCGGTGAATCGCAAGCAGGCTGACATCGTCCTCAATCTCCCTCGCGAACTCAACGAAATCGAAAGTTCTCTCAAAAAAATGGTTCTGGCCACGGTCTCACGGGGGCGTGCCAATGTTTCCATCAAACTTGAGAATGTTTCAACCACTCCCCAAGCCTTCAAAATCGACTTTCAACGAGCCCAAAGCTTGGAAAACTCTTTTACTGAGCTCTCTACGCATCTAAAACGAAATGTTGAACCTCAAGCACAAGATTTTTTAAGAATTCCAGGTTTATTCAACTTTGATGATGCCGAACTAGATCCTGAAGCTGCTCTATACGCCATTGAACCCGCACTAAAGCAAGCTCTTGAAAGGCTCAACGAAATGAGAAAAGCAGAAGGGCTCGATCTAAAAATCGACCTTCTCAAACGCCTCGACATCCTAGAGGAACTTTCAAAAATGATTGAGTCGGATTCTCCGGGAGTCATGACCCGTTACCGCGAAAATCTCCATCAGCGCCTGCGAGAGAGTGAAATCGAAGTCAACCTTGATGACGAACGGTTACTAAAAGAAGTCGCTCTCTTTGCTGAGCGCTGCGATATTTCTGAAGAAATTACGCGACTTGCTTCACATCTAAAACGTTTTCGCAATTACCTGGATCAGGAGGAGGCGGTTGGAAGGTCACTCGATTTTCTCTGCCAGGAAATCAATCGGGAGTTCAATACAATCGGATCAAAAGCAAATGATGCAACGATTGCTCAAAACGTCGTCAACGCGAAAACCGAACTCGAAAAAATCCGGGAACAGGTTCAGAATATCGAATAGTCTTTGCTCATTGAGAGGCACCTCAGAACGTTCTGAATTGTTTACAAATCTAACTCCTCTTCTTTCTCATTAAGATTTCTGAAGCCATCTTTAACGCGATCGATTTTGAGTCTGCGGGCACATCGATCGGGCGAACTGATGCCCCTGTTCAAATAGGCATGGCGAGCTGGTCTGTTGCAGACGATTACCACGCGCCCTTTGTTTCTTTCATCCACTGCGAGCAGAACATCACATGGTCGGCGCGAAAGATTCATGGCATCAAAGCGAGTGATCTTCATGATGCCCCTCCACTACTCTCCTTATGGCCTACGATTAAAAAATCACTTTCATCAGGTCCTGTTGTTGCCCATGGGCATGGAACTGAAAAACGTTTTCTCCGAGCCTTTCCCGGACACTCTTTTGGCCCGTGGATTGACACCTTGCAACTTGCACGTTGCGCGTGGCCCCACCTAGCTTCCCACTCTCTGGGAGAATTATGCTCTTCTCTGGATTTAAATGATTTTGGCTTACATGCTCCTAATCGGCAATGGCATGATGCTCTTTACGACTCTCTTGCCTCACTTGCCCTTCTCAAGCACCTCATTCTGACCTATGAACTGAGCAACCAACCAGTTTCTATTCTCCTTCAACCCAAGACTTCAATTTGGCATCGCCTTCGACATTCATGAATTCAGTTTCCGTCAATTTAGGATCCAAATCCTACGAAATCCTTCTCCAACCAGGGCTCCTTCAAGATGCTGGAGCACGCATTCGAGACGTATCACTCACCGGCAAAGCGGCCATTATTACCGACTCGAATATTGCACCACACTATTTAAAACCTCTTGAAGAATCACTCGCAGCAGAGGGGTATTCATTAAGCTCACACGTTTTCCCAGCCGGGGAAGCTTCCAAAGCCCTTTCCCAGACAGAAGTTCTTTGCCGGGAGCTCATTCAAGCCGGTCACGACCGATCATCTTTCATCATCGCTCTTGGTGGAGGGGTCACAGGAGATCTTGCGGGGTTCGTCGCCTCCATTTTCTATCGAGGCATTCCCTTTGTCCAAATTCCAACCACTATTGTTTCCCAAGTTGATTCCGCTGTCGGAGGCAAAACGGGGGTCAATACTCCAGAGGGTAAAAACCTGATTGGGGCCTTCCATCAACCTCGCCTGGTTCTAGTCGATCCACAAACCCTCCTTAGTTTACCAGGAAGGGAATATCGGGAGGGCTTTGCTGAAGTGATCAAACACGCAGCGATTCGAGACAAAGAAATGCTCCAAGATCTCGAGGCCCTCAACCCGTCGAACCAGGAGCTAACCGCTGAGCTCATTGCCCGAAACGTCGCCATCAAAGCCCGCATTGTAGAAGAAGATGAACGAGAGACATCTGGCACTCGTGCCCTCCTAAACTTTGGACACACGATCGGTCATGGTATTGAAGCCTCTGTGCCCTATGGAACCCTTCTTCACGGCGAAGCCATCTCTTTGGGAATCCGTGCTGCGCTCTATCTTTCAGAGCAATACACCAAGCTTTCCCCACAAGAAAGCCAACGCATTCTTCATCTCCTCAAACACTTTCAACTTCCATTGAAATTGGGCGATGAGATCAAAACCGAGTCGATTCTTGATAAACTCTCCCGTGACAAGAAATTTGCAGGAGGTAAACAGACCTTTGTTTTACTCAACGAACTTGGAGATGCCATCACGACACATAAAGTTTCGATGCAAGCGATCACTGAAAGCATCAACTTCATTCGATCATGACGATTCATCTTCATACGGGAGGACCCTTTTTAACGAATGGATATGTCCTCGAACTCGACGATGGGCAGTGTCTTGTCATCGATGCGCCTGCCGACATCACTGACTTTTTAAAAACTAAGAAGCTCAAACCGACTCACCTTCTGCTAACTCATCAACATTTTGACCATGTTCAAGAAGCGTCTCTCCTTGCCAAGGAAGGGGCAAAAATCATGGCATGGTCAGAATATGCACCTGAGGTGATTATGGAGAAGCGGATCCGCGAGATGGGAGTGCCAATCCACATCGAACCCTACCGTGTTGACCACGTTCTTGAAGCAACTTCATCTCTCCAATTGGGAGCCCTCGATTTCCAAATCCTGCATGTTCCTGGCCATTCACCTGAATCGATTGCATTTCATCTCACCTCACAGTCCTTGCTCTTCGCAGGAGATACTCTCTTCCATAGTGGAATTGGAAGAACTGACCTCCTCGGAGGAAATCACAACCAACTCCTCGACTCAATCCGGGAAAAACTTTATGCTTTGCCGGGCGAGACCTTCGTTTTGCCTGGCCATGGGCCTAAAACCACGATCGGATTCGAAAAAAGCAACAATCCCTTTTGCCCAGAATGATAATTAACAATTACCGCTCGGTCATGTTCTTTCGCCTTTTATTGGCCTTCACTCTCTTAGCTCAAACGAGCTTTGGTGCCGGGGGATCCCAAAAAGAAAACACCCTTAGTTTTCACCTTCAAGGTCATGAAACTGATGGACCTAAAAGAGTGTTTAGCCACGTCATAGAAAATGAGCGGCGTTTTTTTCAAAAAACACCATTCATCTCAACAAAAGACATCATTGCTTATCGACCTTTCATTTCAGAAAATGGTGAACCGGGTGCAGTCTTTCAGTTTTCCGAAGCCGCTTCAAAACGCCTCACGGCGCATACCACTCAAAATCAAGGGAAGACAATCATCGCAATGATCAATGGGCGACCAGTGGATCAGCCCGAAATCTTTGTTGATCAGCCAATTCAGGATGGAAAGCTCGTCATATGGGAAGGATTGAAAGACGCTGAAATGACGAGCTTCGAACTATCCTTACCTCATATCGGCGAAAACACCAAACAATGGAAGACACGCGTCAAAGAGCTTAAAGCTGCCTTAAAAGAACGTCAGAACAACTAAGCGAACCATTCCATTTGCCGCCCCCTCCTCCAATGAAGCGCCTCGTCCTGATTCTTGTAATGATTCAAATCATTGCTCTCTCAGCGGCGCAACCACTCAAAATCTCCTTTCCAACTGACAATAAGGCTCTCATTGATGGCCAGCTCGAAGATTTCTACATGTGGGTTCCTCGAGTTTTTGAAGACCAATCCTCACGTCCATGGACAGCTGGCCAATACGGCTTTGTGCGAACTCTAACCCGAACAACAGGCGAGGGAGTCATTGCTACCAAATTTCACGAAGGTCTTGATATCAAGCCCCTCAAAAGAGATCGCCGCTTCAACCCTCTCGATGAAGTTCGAGCCATTGCAGATGGAAAAGTGGTCTATATCAACCGAGCAAGAGGTGGAAGCACCTATGGAATCTACATCGTCGTGGAGCATGATTGGGACTGCGGACTCTTTTATAGCCTCTATGCACATCTGGCCTCGGTCTCGGTAGAGACAGGTCAGCAGGTGACAAGTGAAACACCCCTTGCCATTATGGGTTACACGGGTGCAGGCCTCAACCAAGAGCGTGCTCACCTCCACCTGGAACTCTGCATGTTATCAAGTAAAAGCTTCAATCGTTGGCTTGGAGCAAAATCACCCCATGGTGTCTACGAT
>JALRJZ010000137.1 GCA_023261045.1 Akkermansiaceae bacterium | reverse complement strand
ATTCATGGAGGGTTCCGGAGGTATCAGGAGTTTTGCGTGGATCGTAGAAATTCATGATTTGAAATGACGGATCGAAATGATGCAGAATGTGTGCCCAATCCCGATACGGTTTGCGTTTGGTGGGAAAGGGGCGGGAACTTAAGGCGGAGTTGGGGGGATTGCCAAGTGGAACTTGTCGATGAGGAGGCGGATTCTTTATGGATTTCAGAGATATTTGGGATTTAGTTGGTTTTTTTGGAGAAAAAGCGAATAAGGCAAATAATAAAAAAAAAACCGTTTTTGATGGTCTGATGCTCTCTAGTGAAAATCGTGAGAACTTGTTGATAGTTTTGAACTCCGAAAGAAAGGCTGAACTTGAATGACATAAACGGTGGGTTGTTTGCCCTCTGTGATTTGCAGGCGGCCTTCAACTAGCAGAAATTCTTCAGTGGTGATCGTGAGTCGATACTGCTGGAAGGTCTTTTGTGGGATAAAAAGGTTGGCAATTCCAAATTCGTCTTCGAGTGAAATAAAGCAGTGACCTTTTGCAGTGCTTGGTCGTTGTCTACAAATGACTAAACCAGCAATAATGACATGGGCTCCATGAGAAAGTTGCCCTAGGCTGAAGGAGGTTGCTAAGTGCTCGCTGTGTTCTTGGCGCCAAAGCTTCATGGGGTGAGCTCCAATTGTTGCTCCTTGGAAATGATAGTCGGTTTGGAGCCGCTCCAAGGGAGTCATCATTGGGAGAGTGGTTTTGCTTGTAGGTTGAGTGTGAGTAAACAGATCCTCAGAGAGTGAATGTTCCACCTTCCAAAGAGCATCACGACGGTGTGCGATTTCAGGAAAATCATTAAGAGCGCCAGAGGCGGCGAGGATTCGGAGCTCTTTTTTATTCATCGGAAGACGAGATGAAAAATCGTCGAAAGTTTGGAATTGTTTTTGAGAGCGAGCTTCTATCAAGGATTCCATCGTTTGATAGGAGAGTCCTTTGAGTTGATGGAGTCCAAGGCGTAAGCGGTGATCATCAATGACTTCTGTTTCGATCATTGAATGAATGACAGAAACAGGTTTACAGCGGATATGATGGCGTTTTGCATCTTGCAGTAGAGTGTTTACTGAATAGAACCCCATGGGTTGATTGTTAATCAGGCCGCAGTAAAATTCAGCAGGACGATGTGCTTTGAGCCAGCAAGAGGCGTAGGCGATGAGGGCAAAAGAAATCGCATGAGATTCAGGGAATCCATACAACGCAAAAGAACCGATTGCTTGAATGACACGATCTTGAACAAAAGAGGAGACTTTGCGTTTACTCATGCGCTCCCGGAGGGTGCTGATGATCGGGTTCATCCGTTCGTTGGGATGCTTGAAAGTCATGGCTTTACGTAGTTGGTCAGCTTCAGATCCGCTGAAGTCGGCAATGAGCATGGCCATACGAAGAACCTGTTCTTGAAAAAGAGGAACGCCTAAAGTGCGCTCTAAAATGGGTTTGAAATCGGGGTGGATGTAATCAATTGATTCTCTTCCTGTTCGTCGATTGAGGTAAGGATGGACAAGATCACCGACAATAGGGCCAGGTCGAATGATGGCTACCTCAATGGCCACATCGTAAAAGTTTTTTGGCTGCATGATGGGGAGTGTTGCCATCTGCGCTCTAGACTCGACCTGGAAAGTGCCGATGGTGTCCGCGCGGCAGAGGAGATCAAAAGTCTTTGGATCTTTTTTTGAGATTCGGGCTAGATTGACAGGATGCCCCCTGCGTTCGCAAATTTTTATGGTGTCTTCCATGGCGGCTAGCATGCCCAGTCCAAGAAGGTCGACTTTAACAATGCCTAGATCTTCACAATCGTCTTTATCCCACTGTAAAACCATGCGATCAGCCATTGTTGCGGGTTGGAGTGGGACGATGTGATCCAAGCCATGGTCGCAAAAAACCATCCCTCCAGAATGCTGCCCTAGGTGTCTGGGGGTGTTGAGGGCGGCAATGTAGAGTTGAACCAAAGAGTGGAAGCGCGGATGAGAGGCCGGAACCCCTGATTTTATGATGATTTCAGAAAGTTCACCAACCTCTGCTTGAAAAGCTCTCTGAGTTGGTGGTGTCATCATTTCGCTAGAGATTTCACGATCTCTTAGGGAATTTCTTAAATCAGAAAATCTCTTTGAGATGGTTTCACAAAAGCCAAGAGCTTTTGCCATCTCTCGGAATGCTGATCGTGGTCGATAAGTGATCACATTGGCGGTCATGGCTGCGCCATAAGGAGCGTATTTTTGATAAAGATATTGAATGACGGCTTCTCGGCGCTTTCCCGAAGGAAAATCGATATCAATATCGGGCCATGATTTTCTGTTCATGGACAAAAAGCGCTCGAAGAGCAACCCGCTTTCAACCGGGTCAATGCTGGTAATGCCTAAAGCATGACACACAAGCGAGTTTGCCGCCGATCCTCGCCCTTGACATAAGATGCCTTGAGTGCGGGCAAAACGGACGAGATCCCAAACGATTAAGAAGTAACCTGAGAATTTAAGTTTTTTAATAGTAAATAATTCATTATCAATTTGTTTTAAATGTTTTTCACTTATTTTTAATAAACGTTTTTTTAGCCCCTGATGGGCCAAATAATGGAGGTAGTGATCTTGTTCTTGCTCTGTGAATAACTTGCCAGTTTGAGGGTCTTGATAGGATGGAAAGCGGTATCCAAGATCTTGTAGTGAAAAGTGAGAACATTCTTCAGAAAGTTGGTAAGCGTGCCTAATAGCTTGTGGGTAATCTGTGAATAAGTTGTGAAGATCTTGCGGGGATTTTAAAAAACGCTCTCCATTGCATTCTAGTTTTTGACCGGCTTCATCTAAAGTGCAGCGCTCTCTCAGGCTGGTAAAAGCATCGGCAAGAAGTCGATCAGAGCGTTTAGAGTAGATGGGGGCGTTGGAAGCTAATAGAGGAATCTTGAGGTGGTTGGCTAAATCTCGTAGGAGGGTGTTTCGACGCTCTTCGCCTCTCCTAAAATGTCGGAAAAGGGCAATGGAGAGATTGTGAGCTCCAAAATGGTTTCGAAGCTCAATGGCTGTAGTCAGGAGCTGTCCTTTTGTTTGTTTATTAAGTGATTCGGGAGTTAAGACAGCGTGAGTTCCCGTAGGGGAGAAATCAGCTAAGCTGGTTGTCTTTGTGTTGCAGTGAACCAGAGTAAGAAAGCGTGAGAGGTTTTGATACCCCGTGCGTGATTTCGTGAGAATTGTCAGAGGAGGGCAATGGGAAATCTGATCGATGGTTGTGCCAACAATTGCTTTTAGTCCGAGTTTTTGTGCTTCGGTATGAGCGCGAGCTGACCCGTAAAATCCCATGTGATCAACGATGCCGAGCGTTTGGTGCCCTTGTGATGCTGCTTGGTGTATGAGAGTTTCTGGAGAGCTCGCTCCACGTAGAAATGAAAAAGAAGATTTAGCTAAGAGCTCCATGATTCCTTTCGTTTTAGCCTTAGCCGTAGACTCCAGTGAGAGTCCACATTTTGGGTGGGGTGAAAGTGAGTTGGAGAAGGGTGTTCTTGAGTTCTATATCCCATTGAATTTGCTGCCATCCTTCATCCCACCAAGATCCTGAAAGCGGAAAAGGTCCACGTGTCTTGAGAACACTTCCTTGATAAGGTCCGGTTAAGAGAGCGAGTGGATAAAGAAATCGATTCCTTTTCTCCGAAGCAACTTGAAGGTGGAGAGGTGGACGCTGGCGCTTTAGGGGGAGGTGGGAGCGGGGAGTTCTTAAGGTGAGAGCGGGAATTTGGAAACTAGTATCAATGGGATGGAGTTTGAAATGGTCTGGGTGATGAGTGTTGATGTTTTGAGGGATTCCAAGGTGACTGGCTCCAACGATTTCAGTAAGCTTTTTAAGCGTGTCTCCAAATTGATTGGGGTCTTTGAGGCTTTTTTGAAATAATTGATATTGAGCGTGCCGAGTTAAAGTGGGCTGAAGTTCAAGATGGAGTTCTAGAATGGGAGCTGGTGCGGTGAAGTCTTCAAGATAGGTGTGAAAAGTTCTTAAAAGAATGTGGGATTTGCAAGTTGGCTCAAAGAGGGGGAGATCTCGTGTGTGTGTCGATTGATTTTCGAATAACAAAGTGAGTTGGATTTTTTCAGCAGCTCGCTGATGGTTTTGGAGCTGATTGCATAGAGTGCGAAAAATTCTCTTAGCGACAAATAAAAGGGGTGTGTGATTTTCAATCGGGTGAGAGAAATGATGGTGAGACTGGTACCTTTTGATTGATTGGTGAAGGGTGAGTCTTCGATGGTATTTGCCGTGGATGATGTCGTGGAGCTGAGCGATTTGGGTTCCGAGTCGTTCGGAAAGGCCTTGTCGTGGAAGTGCTGCGAGATCTTTTAGGGTTTTGATGCCCCAAAGATTTAAGGTTTCTAAGTGAGGTATGAAGAAGTGTCTCGAGAGTGCTGGAGTTGTTAGTTTTAACTCGAGAGGCTTCTCTGAATTTTCTGAAATTGAAGAAAGGTGTGCGAGGTCGGGAGTTTTGCCTAGGCCGATACGGAGAGGGAGATTAAGGATGGTTGATGAATGCTTGATGGTGTCGTTGATCCACTCCGAAATTGAGTGGGTTTTTGTGGTGCTTAGTTGGAATAAAAAAATCTCTGGGGTTGTCGCTTCAAAGTTTGGAGTGAGGGTCTCTACGAAGGCGAGCACTTCAATTCGGGTTGATTGCTCAATGGAGACATCAGGTGAGAGCAAAAGGAGTTCGGGGTATCGTGCTAGCGCTCGAGTTGAGGATAAACCAGGGCTAATCTGCATGGATTGAGCGGCTTGGTTTGAGGCGATTAGATGAGATTTTTTACGTTCTTGATGAGAAAGAAGAGCTGCGGGTTGATCTGGAGGGATTTGTTCGCGTGCTAGTAAGCAGTTCAGAGATAAGTCTTGGAAATAGAGGGCTGCGTAGTTCATGCCTTATGTAGGAGGGGTTGCTGCTCGGTATTTGTGATGGAGAGAGTTGGTGTCTTAAGTTCAAGATTCTGGAGAGAAAACGTGCTTTGAAGAATCAGTCGTTGGTGGGCGGACGGAACAAGTCCGCATGGGGTGAAAGTGACGAGTGCGACCCCTGAATCTCGAGCTTGAAGACGGAGTCGGTGCCAGAAGTGTCGTGGTATTTTTCGGAGTTCTCGGGCACAAACGAGATGAAGATCGAAGATGACCAGAGGTAGGTTGCCATCACGCAGGAGGAGATCTGCGCTTTGGAGAGCTTGCTGAGTTTTTTTGCAGCGAATCCAGAGAACGCGGCTGCATTGCTCATTAGAGTAGGAAGCTGGATCAAAAGAATCTCTGCTATCAATAAGGACAAGGGGAAGGCTCTGTTTTTTTTGAAGTAGCTTAGAAAGCAGAAGTGACATGCCAGAGCTAATTTCTGGAACGATGACCTCACTCAGTTTTCCGGCTTTAAATTCCCAATCTTCTTTTGTCCTTTTTTCTGGCTCTTTTGGAAATGGGTGCTGGTGTGCTGAGGGAAACTTTGTGCGGAGTTCGCGGCGGAGATCAGAAATTTGCAAGAGATTCAAAACATGTTCATTAGAACACCAAAAGAGAATCAGTCAAGGTTTGACATTTGCGATGAAGTTTACGTTTTATTTTTATCCGAAAGCGTTTATCCCTCAGGCGCAATGACCAGCCAAGAGATCCAGGATCAGGTATATCAAATGGGGAAAAATGCTCGAGCTGCTGCTCTTGCACTTGCAGTGCTTTCTGAAGAAAAGAAAAACGAAATCTTAAAAGCAATGGCTGCTGGCATTCGCGCTGCGTCTGCTAAAATTCTCGCTGCCAACGCTCAGGATATCGCTGCTGGTGAGCAAAGAGGGTTGACTTCTGCAATGTTAGATCGTCTGAGGCTTGATGAAGCTCGCCTTGAGGCAGTGGCTGCGGGAGTTGAAAAGGTCGCCACACTTTCTGATCCAGTAGGAGAGATCCTTGGGGAATGGAAGCGTCCTAACGGGATTGCCATTCAGCAAATTCGGGTGCCGATCGGGGTGATTGGTATTATTTATGAAAGCCGTCCTAATGTGACAAGTGACGCTGCTGTTCTTTGCCTGAAATCTGGGAATGCAACGATTTTAAGAGGTGGTTCTGAGGCAATTCATTCAAATCGTGCGTTGGCGGAAGCCTTGCAAAAAGGTGGTCAAAAGGCCGGATTGCCAGAAGGTGCAATCCAGCTCATTCCTTTTACAGATCGAGAGAGTGTGGCGGTGATGGCGGGCATGGACCGTTATCTTGATTTAATTATTCCTCGAGGCGGCAAAGGGTTGATTGAAACAGTCGTTTCCTTAGCTCGGATGCCAGTCATTAAGCACTATGATGGAATTTGCCATGCTTACGTGCATGCCGATGCTGATCTAGAAATGGCGACGCGTATTGTCGTTGATGCGAAAACACAAAAGCCAAGCGTTTGTAATGCGCTAGAAACATTGTTGGTCGATGAGAAAGTCGCAGCAGAGTTTTTGCCGAAGGTTTCTCAAGAGCTCAGTAATCGTCATGTTGAGCTGCGCGGCGATCAAAAAACAAGGGAGATTCTTGAAGTCAAGGAGGCCTCTGAAGAGGATTGGCAGACTGAGTATCTGGATTACATTTTGTCCATTAAAGTCGTCTCTTCATTGGATGAGGCTATTAATCATATCAATACTTATAGCTCCCAGCATACAGAGGTCATCGTGACTCAAGATCATGAGAGCGCCGAAAGGTTTATGCGTGAAGTTGATTCAGCCTGTGTCTTTCACAATGTTTCAACACGCTTTAGTGATGGTGAAGAATTTGGGTTTGGTGCTGAAATTGGAATTTCAACAGATAAATTGCATGCTCGAGGACCCATGGGGCTTCGAGAGCTGACTTCCTATCAATATCGCGTGCGAGGAAATGGGCAGCTTAAGGCTTCGCAATAGTTTGATCGATGAGGTTTCCTTGATGAGTTCCTTTGTAGAACTTCTTTTGGAGGATCAAGCCGCAAAAAATAAAATAAAAAACGGTCACTGGTAAACCAGT
>JALRJZ010000136.1 GCA_023261045.1 Akkermansiaceae bacterium | reverse complement strand
TATCTTCAGAAGGGGGCGTCTGTCCAATCGAAGCTGCCAGGGTGAGGACTAGCAAAAGAAGAACTTTCATGGATCTCAACCTACCTGGGGGCTCGAGTTGCAAAGCCAATATTATAAATTCCAGCTTTTTGAATTTCGTCCATCACCTCAATCAAGGTTTGGTTGTTGCCGTCTGCATCACAACGAATTCGCACGGGCTGGCGATCAGCTCCTCCAGTGTTCGCAATTTCAGATGCTTCTACGATGCGCTTCATTTTGATGCGCAATTCATCTAAAGTATAGGGTTCACCACTGATGGTGATTTCACCCTCCTTAGTCACATTGACGACAATCTCGTTAGCAACTCTCGTAGATTCAGCGCCCTCTGTTGAAGAAGGAACCGAGACACGGGTGTCTTTTTCCTGCTCGGTAATTTGATAAGTGACTAAGAAAAAAATCAGCAGCAAAAAGACAATATCAATCATTGGAGCTAGTTGAAAGCTAGCTGGTGGTGGAGAATGATCGTGGATTCGCATTTCAAGCGATTGTGGTAGAATTAAATCTCTCGCGCGGGGTATTCGCCGTATTGAGCCGCTTGTTCACGAGTCATTTTTTGATTTAATTGGCCTCCTACAAGAGCAAGGAGATGGGTCCCCGCGGCTTCAAGTTCAGCGATGTAATTCTGAACACGACCGCGGAAGTAGGAATAAAAGCTCATGGCGATAATGCTAATGACTAATCCGGCTGCCGTTGTGATTAAGGCTTCCCACACCCCTTCAGCGAGTTGGAGTTGTTTTGTCCCTTCAATATTTCCATTCGCAATTTCCATAAATGATTTGATCATTCCAATGACTGTTCCAAGGAGTCCTACCATTGGGGAAATGCCTCCAATATCTGCTAAGTAGCTTATACGTTGGGTGAGTTTTCCTGCTTGCCTTGAGCCTTCTGCTTCAGCTACTTCACGGATTTCTTGCTGAGTCGCACCCGGGTTTTTAGTGAGGAAATCAAGCGCCTTTTGGGCAACACGAGCAACTAATTCATTGCGTCGATGGCAGTATGCAATGAGTCCTAGATAATCCCTTTTTCTGATCATTGCCTCAGCAGCATTCATGAATTTCGTCGTGACGACGGTGCTGCGGCGTAGAGTTAAGAAGTAGAGGGTCACCAGAATGAGTGTGAAGATAGAGAGAACCGCTAGGGCCACCATGATCCATCCTCCCTTTTCTAAAACATCAACCAAAGTCAATGGGCTCCTTTCGGCTTCTTGCTCATTGCCGAGGGCGAGATTGGAAGTCGTGATGAATAAAAGCGCGATGAAGAAGCGGGAACTCATTTTGTCGCCCAACATTGTATCGATAGATTACCAAGGTGCAAGTGCAGGAAATCTTCTCTCATTGACAAGTTGCGTGTCCAAGCTTTGTTGGTTAAACCTTTTTTAGAAAGGAATTACGCCAAATGTCTCAATTGCCAGCTTTGAGAGCGCGTCTTCGCGATGTGCCTCATCAGCCAGGGGTCTATCTTCACAAAGACCGTCTAGGGTCAATTATCTACGTTGGAAAAGCTTCAGATTTGAGGAGGCGTCTGAGCTCTTATTTTTCACCATCAGGACGAACAAGGGCAGATAGAAAAACAGGGGCTCTCATTGATTCGATCCATGATTTTGAAATCCATGTCGTTCGCAACGAACAGGAGTCCTTGCTCCTCGAAGGGAAGTTAATTAAGCAATACCGTCCACGATACAATGTGATGTTTCGAGACGACAAACGGTTTTTGATGCTTAAAATTGATTTAGGAGCTCATTGGCCAAAGTTTACGACGACGAGATTAAGGAAGCCAGACGGGGCGAAATACTTCGGACCTTATGTTCATTCCTCTGCTTTAAGAAATACGGTTGCTTGGATTAATCGAGAATTTGGACTGCGTAGTTGCCGGCCAGTATGCCCAAGTTTGAAAGATTATAAGCATTGTCATGCCGATTTGATTCGTAATTGCACGGCTCCCTGTATTGGTAAGATTGACCGAGAGGATTATTTGAGTCGTGTGCAACAGGCTTGCGATTTGTTGCTAGGAAAGGGAAAGAAAGAGAAGCTCAGGCAATTGCGTGACGAAATGCAAAAAGCGGCACTCGATCTTCAATACGAGAAAGCAGCGCGATTGAGAGATATTATTGAGAATTTTGAGATTTCAGTCAGTCCAGTGCGACAGTTTTCAAAAGGACGTGGGATTCCCACAACGGTAAAGCCAACTGAAGATTTAGCTGAGCTTGGTGATTGGCTCTCTCTTGAAGGCGCTCCGGAAATCATGGAATGTTTTGATATTTCGAATGTTTCTTCGACTCATATTGTCGCTTCGATGGTGCGCTTTACGGATGGTGTTCCAGATCATCAAAACTATCGCCGATACCGTATTAAGACTGTCGAGGGGCAAGATGATTTTGCGAGCATGGCAGAGGTTGTAAGAAGAAGATACGGCAGGATTCTCAAGGAGAATATGGAAGCTCATCCTGAGGTCGCCTCCGAATCACAGGAATCGGTGATTGATTCGCTTCGGAGGCTTGCGAGGGAGTCGAGAAGTCCTATCACCCTTCCAAATCTTGTCATTGTCGATGGAGGGAAGGGGCAGCTCAGTTCGGCCTTGGGTGAGCTTCAGCGGCTAGGTCTTGGTGACTTACCCATTGTTGGATTGGCGAAACAACGCGAAGAGATCTATTGCCCAAATCAAAAAGAACCCATTCTGATTCCTCACGATCGAGGGGCTCTTAAATTGATGCAGCGCATTCGTGATGAAGCGCACCGATTTGCCAACAGTTATAATGAACTGCTTTTAAGAAAAAGAGTGAAGGAAAGTCTTCTCGACGATTGTCCCGGAGTTTCACCCGCTAAAAAGAAGGTTTTACTGAAAACCTTTGGCTCAGTAGCGAGAATTAAAAAACTTTCAGCTGACCAGATTTCTGAATTGCCGGGGTTTTCTCATGCTTCTGCTGAAAAGATTCTCTATTGGCTCAAATCTCTTTAAGTCATGCAGAGAATTCAATTTTCTGAGCTCTTGGTGCCGATACAATAAAGGTATTCTTGACGTTGATCCCGATCAACATGGCCAACTCGCATGAAGAGGGAGTCTCCTAAGGCGACAGGGCTTGCGTAGGTGTCTGTTCCTAATTGGTTTCTTGAGAGGATTTCAAGCTGCGCGTGATGGGCCTTGAAGACGATAGTTTCGCCGTTTTTTAAGGTGGCGTAGATAAGCTCACCCACTCTGAGAGGGGAAGCCATGACTCCCAGCAGTAGGCTCGGCCATCATCCGCGACAGCGTATAAGTAATCTCCAATGACGAGCATCGATTGTTCATAGCACACAGTTTTGTTTTTCCATCTGACCTCCCCTGATCCATTTGCGATGATTCCAACGGTTTCTTTCTCAGGGAAACCTCCGCTCGCAAAAACCATCCCATCAGTCCATACCATGGTTCCGCACATCGATTTAGCGCCGGCATTTGATTCCCAAAGGAGTTCTCCGCTTTCGGGGAGGTAGCTTGAGATCTTGTTTGTTCCCGAAATCAGGAGTTGCTCTTTTCCAGAAACTGTCGCGATGATGGGAGTTGCCCAATAATCATGGCCATCTCGAGGAACGCTCCACCGTTCTTTGCCGTTGGTGGTATTGAGAGCGATCAGGCGGCCCTGCTCTTTGGTTCCAATCGCCACGATCAACGATTGATCATGGAGCACTGGAGTGGAGCCATAACCGAATTGATAGCTGGGTTGATAGGACCCAAGGTCTTTGCTCCAATGGATTACTCCATTCGGTGAAATCGCGGTGACTTTGATTTTTTGATCATTTTCAAAGACAACAAGGACTTGGGAGCCATCCCACTGAGCTGTTGCAGATGCTGCGCTATTTTCTTGGTGTAAGTGTTGAGGGTATCCTCCTTGATGAATGACTTTTTCCCAAAGGGTTTTTCCGTTGGATTGGTCGATGGCAATGAGAGATTGGGTCCCTTTCGATTGATCTCCCGTGGTTAGGAAGATTTTTCCGTTCACAATAATTGGCGTTGAGTGCCCTCGCCCTGAAAGGGGGGTTTTCCATCTTATGTTTTCGTTCTCCGACCATTGCGTGACCGGTGTTGCATCCAAGGGAGCATGATTATTTCCTGCCGGGCCACGCCATTGAGGCCAATCTTGGGCTGTTAAGAGGCCAGAGATTAGGGTTATGGAAGCGGTGATGAGATGACAAACCATCCAGCAGTGTCTTAGCATTCAGAACAATCACAAGAAGAGTTTTCTGAAAGCTTGGCAAGAGGCGAGTTATTCAGATGATGCACGTAGCATGTTGACTCGCTTGGTGAACTTCTTCTGGCTTTGGACCTTGGTGGGGACCTTGTGGGCTTGGTTTTATCCAATCCACTTTACCTGGTTTCTTGGAAAGCTACCTGGAACGGAGATTGGTTTGGTGTCACTAGGCCTCGGAATCATTATGCTTGGAATGGGGGTCACCCTCACTGTTGGAGATTTTAGAGAAGTTTCTAAGAATCCTCGTTATCTCTTTGTTGGGGTGTCTGCACAGTTCGTTTTGATGCCGCTGATTGGGTGGGTGATTGCTTCACTGTTCTCACTACCTGATCAATTTAAATTAGGATTAATTCTCGTGAGTTGCTGTCCTGGAGGGACTGCGTCCAATGTTGTTACCTATTTGGCAAAAGGGAACCTTGCACTCAGTGTTCTCATCACGATGTGTTCAACCTTCGTGGCTGTAGGAGCCACTCCGCTTCTTACAAAAATTTATGCCTCGGCGATTCTCGAAATTGATGCTTTAGCGATGTTGCAGTCAATGGTGACGATTGTCCTGCTTCCTATCATTGGAGGTCTCGTTTTGAATCATTACTTTGGTCAGCGAATGAGTTTTCTAAAACAGATTTCACCAATGATTTCGGTATTTGTGATTGTTTTAATTGTTGGGGCAATTGTCGGAGCGACAAAGCTTGAGATTATCAAACATTGGAAGACTTTGCTTCCTGCTGTTTTTCTTTTACATGCCGTTAGTTTTACTCTCGGTCACCTCTGGGCCAGAGTTTTTCAAATGGGGCGCGCGGAATGTCGGACCATCTCCATTGAAGTAGGGATGCAAAACTCAGGTTTGGGTTCGCAGCTTGCGAAGACGCATTTTACCTTATTGGCGGCGACTCCCTGTGCAATCTCTGCCTTTTTTCACTGCATGATTGGCAGCGTGCTCGCCAGTTTTTGGAGTAAGCAGGATTCTGGAGGTTCTCAGTGAATTGTGAGAAATAAAAAAAGCAGGCCCCTTGTGTGGCCTGCTTTTCATAATTTGAGATTTGATTAGTTCTCCTTCTTGCTTCCAAAGAGCTCTTGCAAGACATGGAGCTGATCGTGCAACATTTTAACAGCCGTTGGATCGGTGCTTTGTTTGCACTTCATTGCGGCAACAATGACTTTGTGACATGTGGTCAGTTTCTTGAGGTAAGTGTCCTTCGAGGTGTCTGACTCTGTCAGTTTGAGTCGTTGGGCGAGAAAGTAGTTCGTTATTGTTTCTTGAATCGCCTGCGCGTGAGATTCCTTATTGATAATCCACCGCGTTAATTGATGGGCGTTGGTTGCGGGATCCTTTGAGAGCTCGATAATTTGAATGGAAGCCTTCTCGACGGTTTTGAAATCAGATTCTAATAACTGATCTAAAACATTGTCGTCGGTGTAAATGCCGCAGGGAACTTGGCAATGTGCGAATATCGTCACGGGAGCCAGTAAACAGAGGGCGCAAAGAGCAAGAATCGTCGATTTCATTTCGCGAAAAGAGTATCGTTCGCCGTCAATCTTGCAAGAGAGGAAAGCAAAAGGAGGACCTTTTCCCTTTTGATCGCGGTGTCTTTGAGGGATTTTTGTTCTTTTGCCACGGAGATCCAAAAAGGGTGGTGAAGATGTTTGCGGGAGAATTTCAGGACAACTTCTTTGAGTTATTCTATCGTCATTTCCCGGTGCGCTAGGCCGTGAAGAAGAATCGCTGAAGCAGATGCTACATTGATTGAATCGACGTTTCTAGACATTGGAATGGAGACGAGATGTTCGCAGAGGGATTCCACTTCTTGTGAAAGGCCGAAGTCTTCAGGCCCTAAGAGGAGAGTCACAGGTCGACTGAATCGAGGGATGCGATCAAGCGCTCTTGAGGTTGAGCTCAAGCTTGCGCCGATAAGGGTCTGGTGATTTGAGAGAATCTTTAGATCGTCGAGAATATTTGGGCTCAATCGAACGGGGATTTTAAAGAGAGTGCCTGCAGAGGCCCTAACGGCTTTCGCATTGTAGGGGGAGGCTCCTTTTCCAATAATGACTCCACTCCCTCCTAAAGCAGCGGTGTTTCTAATAATCGTGCCTAAATTACCAGGGTCGGCAATTTCGGGCAAAAACACGAGAGTACCCTTTCCGAAGTCCGTGAGAGATGGATTCTTGCGCTTTTTAGCGATGGCTAAGTGGCCGCGATGAAATTGAAATCCTAGCAAGTGAGATGCCTCATCTCGAGAAAGATCACGACCAATTTCGACCACTTTTTCGACTTCGAAATCGGAATCAATGAGGCGTTGAACAGCAAGCGCTCCTTCGACAAGAAAATGAGTCTCTGATTCTCGATGGGTGAGGTATTCTTTCCAATTCATCTTCTTGATTACTCGAGGCAGGCTTTTCTGACATCTTGCCAGGTGAACACCTCTGTGAGCATGCGTTTAAGGACATCATTGCAGTATGGAAGTTGAGCGGCCCTCTCTAAGTTTTCCGGTGTCGTCAAACGGCTAAACAAGACATTCTGAATCCGAGAGACCGGGACTGTTTTTTTGCCATATCCCTTGGGTGTATTGGCAGACCAGTAGGTGATGAATTGGTCTTTTTTCCCAAGAAAAATGACCGAGTGTCCCTTCTCTTTGACTCCGATTTCTTCTGACCACCATATCTTCATGAAGTCTCCGGGTCTTGCTTGCTTGTAAGAGGTGAAATTGATTCCGCAGTGGAGCTCTTTAAAAAGTGTGGCAGTACCGGGGCCGTT
>JALRJZ010000135.1 GCA_023261045.1 Akkermansiaceae bacterium | reverse complement strand
CGACTCCCTCCCAGGAACAACCCTCGATTCTCATCAGGCAATCAAAACCGGAATCTGGAAAAGCTCGACTCACCAAGGCCGTTGGGTCGGTGAAAACTATTTTCACGATGACAACCGTGACAAAGGCGCTTCCCATCTCGAGTTTTCCGTCACTCTTCCCAAAACCCAAGAATATGAGGTGCTCCTATCATACAGCGCAGGTGAAGGTCGCTCAACAAACACACCAATCACAGTCTACCATGAGGGAGGGCAATCTCAGATAAAGCTAAACCAACAAATGCTCCCCGAGATTGAGGGATGTTTCACCAGTCTTGGCGTTTTTACTTTTCGCTCTCAACATCCTGCTCAAATTAAAATTTCCAATGAGCATACAAGTGGACACGTCATAGTTGATGCGGTCAATTTTTCCCAACCAGGAGCCCTCAAAAAATCCCTATCATCAAAAGACCAACCCCTCGAAAACACGCAATTCAATCTCGACGATCTCAACAAAAAAAGAGCAGAGCTAGAAAAAAGGATTCAAAACCTCCGCCCTAAAGCAATGGCCCCTCGAGAGGCAGAAGTAACAGGAGACGGACACGTTCTGATTCGAGGTGAAATTCGCAACCAAGGCGAACTCGTCAAGCGTGGGGTTCTATCAGTGACTTCTCCTACGAACACCAACTTCTTCATTCCTGAAGGAAGCTCTGGACGCCTCGAACTTGCCGAATGGGTCGCAAGCGCTGACAACCCCTTAACCGCGAGAGTCATGACGAATCGGATCTGGAAGCATCTCATAGGAAAAGGGATTGTCCCTACAACCGACAACTTTGGAAAAACCGGAAAACTTCCATCCCACCCACATCTTTTAGATTACCTCGCGCTGAATTTTATTTCTCATGACTGGTCGATTAAATCTCTCGTTCGCCAAATCGTTTTAAGCCGAACCTATCAGCTTGCGTCAGCTCCCCCGCTACCTCAGGACCCAGAAAACCTCCTCCTTTCACGAGCGAACCGAAAACGCCTTGAAGGTGAAGCGATTCGAGACACGGCCCTTCTCCTAAGCGGCCAACTCAACCGCCAACGAGGTGGATCCACGATGGGGAAAGTCGGCCAATATGACCTCAACTATCAACACGACAACCAATTACGAAGCGTCTACTCTCCGTGGTTTCGAAATTCCATGATTGACCTCTTTGAGGTCTTCGACGCTCCAAATCCAAACCTTGTTGTTGGCAATCGCAGTTCGTCCAATATCCCTACCCAGGCGCTCTTTCTGATGAATAGCCCGTTCATGCGCAGCCAAGCTTTTGATGCCGCTAAGTCCCTTCTTACCAGTAAAACCCCGATCACAGATGCCTACCTCTTATTTCTAGGTCGCCCACCATCACCATCAGAGAGAGCAACGACAGAAAACTTCCTATCAACATTCCCTTCAAATCAAACTCAGGAAGCGTGGACCCAGATTTGCCAAACGCTTTTTTCGTGTGTTGATTTTCGTTACCTTGATTAAGATTTACCCGAACTCAAAATGAACTTTCACCGCAGAGAATTCCTAAAAACAAGTGGATGTGGTTTTGGGTCTCTCGCTCTCAATGCGATGCTCACAAATTCCTCGGCGGCTTCTTCCAATCCTCTCGACCCCAAGGCACCGATGAGTGCGCCTCGTGCGAAGCGAGTGATCTTTCTTTTTATGTCGGGTGGCCCGAGTCATGTCGACACCTACGACTACAAACCTGAACTCATCAAACGCGATGGGACCAGTATCGATTTTATCGGGGTGCGCAAAGACACCTTCGGCAAAAAGAGTGAAAGAAAACTCCTCAAACCTTTTTGGGATTTCAAACAACACGGCCAATCTGGCCGTTGGGTGAGCGAACTTTTCCCGCACACGGCAAAACATGTGGATGATTTGTGTTTCATTCATTCCATGCACACCGAGGGAGTTGCCCATGGACCATCAACGCTTTTCCTGCATACCGGAGCCACTAATCTCACCCGCCCGTCGATGGGTAGCTGGATTACTTACGGCCTTGGATCAGAAAACAAAAATCTTCCAGGGTTCATTACCATCATGCCTTCGTCGAGCAAGGGAGGACCTCGAAATTATTCCAACGCCTTTCTACCATCTATTTATCAAGGCACTTCTGTCGGGCGCGCAGGACTGCCCGCATCGGAGGCCACCATTCGAAACTTAAAGAACAACGTCTTTTCTTCGGATCAACAAATCCGCCAGTTCAACTTCCTTCAGGAACTGAATCGTCAGCAAGCAGCAACAAAAACAAACCCTGCTCTCTCGACGGCCATTGATAGTTTCGATCTCGCCTTCCGCATGCAGATGAGTGCCCCAAACATCCTCGACCTTTCTAAAGAATCTGAAGCCACCAAAGAGATGTATGGTATTGGGCAAAAGGAAACCGATGACTATGGCCGCCAATGCCTCATGGCACGAAGACTTGCGGAGCAAGGGGTGCGCTTTATTCAGGTAAACTATGCCGACGAGTCAGTAAATCCTCGGTGGGACCAGCACTCAAACATGCCAAAACATCAGGTTCACGCTCAAGCCACCGACAAACCTGTGGCAGCCCTCCTCAAAGACCTTAAACAGAGGGGCTTACTCGATGACACTCTCGTGTGGTGGGGCGGCGAATTTGGACGCACCCCATTCTCGCAAGGAAAAGATGGGCGCGATCACAATCCTAGAGGATTCACCACTTGGCTTGCTGGGGGCGGAATCAAAGCTGGTTATGCTCACGGAGAAACCGATGAAATCGGTCATGAGGCTGTCACCGACCGAATGCACATGCATGATCTCCATGCCACAATCCTGCACCTCCTTGGACTGGATCACGAAAAACTGACCTACAATTACGCTGGTCGCGATTTCAGACTGACTGACGTTTTTGGCCATGTTGAGCACGCACTTCTAGCTTAGTGCTTGCTATCGCTCCTGAGATTAAAGCACCAAATGCAACACGATCTCATGGCGCCGATGACACTCTTTTCTAGGTCGCTCTTTTTGACGTCCTTCTTGGTCATCCCATTGAGGGCTGAGAAACCAAATATCGTCATTTTTTACGCAGATGACATGGGGGTCGCAGATGTTTCCTATGGGGATCCACTCGCTAAAATCCAAACCCCAAATATCGATCAACTTGCGCGCTCGGGAATGACTTTTAGCGATGGCCACAGCTCATCGGGAATTTGTTCTCCAAGCCGCTTTGCTCTTCTCACAGGTCAGCATCATTGGAGGCGCTTTCATCAAATTGTTGGAGCATTTGGAGCCTCCGTCTTCAAGCCGGACGATTTCACCATCCCAAAAATGCTCAATCAAGAGGGCTACCAGACTGGATGCTTTGGCAAATGGCACCTTGGTTGGAATTGGGACGCAATTCGAAGAGATCAAAACAAAAAGGGACTCACCGCTATAGATTTCGATTGGACCAAAAGATTTCCCGGAGGACCAATCGATCATGGTTTTGATTACTATTTTGGGGATGGGACCATCAACTTCCCTCCCTATTGCTGGATCGAAAACGACCAGTTTCTTACTACCCCAATCAAACCCGTCATTGAATCAAATCCACTTGCCGGAGGCGGTTCATTTCGCCCTGGTCCGATGGCTGAGGGTTGGAATCCTTACGATGTTCTTCCAACAATCACCGAAAAAGCCATTTCGTGGATAAAAAAACAAAAAAAGGATCAACCGTTTTTTGCATACATCGCCTTTAATTCACCCCACTACCCCATTGTTCCCAATAAAGAATACCATGGGAAATCGAGGGCTGGTTTTTATGGAGACTTCATTGTCGAGACAGACACCATGATCGGACAGGTCATGGACACCCTTCATCAACACCAATTCAGTGAAAACACTCTGATTCTATTTACCGCTGACAATGGGGCAGAGAATCTCGCTTTTGAGCGACTTAAAGAATTCCAGCATTGGAGTTCAGGGTCGCACCGAGGAGTCAAACGGGACCTTTATGAAGGAGGACATCGGGTCCCGTTTATTGTTCAATGGCCTAGAAAAATACAGCAAGGTTCACGATCCACGGAAGTCATCAGTCAGGTCGACCTCGCGGCAACCTTAGCGAGCATTGTGGGATACAAGCTCAAGGAAGACGAAGCCATCGATAGTTATGATTTCCTTCCAGTTCTGACTGGAAGAGAACACCCCCGCCCTCTGCGGATCGCTACGGTGCAAAACACCTCCCCGGCAAAATATGCTCTTCGACAAGATGACTGGGTTCTCATCACAAGCTCTTCGGGAGCGGCGCAGAGAGAGAAAACAGATTACCTCAAACACTTTGGACTCAAGACGTATCCAAAGGACACCTCCGGGCTTTTGTTTAACCTCAAAGATGACCCCCGCCAGTCGACGAATCTTTACCAGAAGTATCCCGAACGAGTTACGCAAATGACAGCCCTCTTGAAACGATATCTCAACGGCCAACCCTGCGCGCCAAGGAGACCAAATTAAAACGGTAACATCTTGTCATACAAATATTGTAAGTTCCCTTAAAATCAGATGGTATACCCCCCTTATAAACGACTACTTTCGACAATCGAAAAAGCATCATCTTCCCTAAAAACAGAACCTACTGTCCATGAACGTTAAATCTCTCGCTTTCGTAGCGGCCGCTCTCCCAATGACTTCAGCGGCAAGCTCCCCTTCCCCAGCTTTGGTAAGCATCCTCAACCAAGCAGAGCTTACACTCCAAGAAGCAGGCTCTAAAAAACTCAACCTTCCGCCAGGTGTTCTTCCTCCGATGAACCCGAAAAGCGTCGAGTTTAACCTACAGCCCGCTCCCAAAAAGCTTTCCGTAAAATCGGGCGATCACATTGTCATCATCGGATCAGGGATGGCCTCAAGAATGAACCACTACCATCATTTTGAAACGGAGATCAACCTTCGCTTCCCTGATCAGAAACTCACCATTCGAAACATGGGTGACGAGGGAAACACACCCGGATTTAGACCCCATCCTGGGCGCAACCAAGAGGGACAATACGCTTTCCCCGGTGCCAGAGAGCTTCTTCCAACAAGCCTTCAAGCATCCTCAGGACCACAAGGACATTTTGAAACCCCTGATCAGTGGCTCACTCGCCTTCAAGCCGACACGATTTTAGCATTCTTTGGATATAACTCATCTTTTGAGGGACCAGACGGAGTTGAGAGATATAAGGCAGAACTCAAAGCATTTATCCGGCACACCCTCTCCCAAAAGTACAATGGAGAATCAATTCCTCAATTGGCTCTGATTTCACCAACATCAATCCAGGATCTTTCAAAATCTTTCAGTGTGCCTAACGGGGTCGAGCTCAATAAAAATCTCGCGCTTTACGCTGAAGCGACAAAGCAGGTTGCCGAGGCCAATGGCGCGCTCTTTATTGACGCGCTCACACCGTCCGCAGATTTTGGTTCCGAAAGCACCGTCGACGGAGCCCTTCTCAATGATGAGGGATATCGCCGGCTCGCACCCATTCTAGCCGATCGTCTCTTTGGCGAAGCCAAAGTCGACGAAGCCAAACGAACAGGCATTCATACCGCCGTTAAGGAAAAGAACTTCATGTGGGTGAATGATTTTAAAATGCCCAATGGGGTCCACGTCTTTGGAAGGAGATACAATCCTTTTGGCCCAGGAAACTACCCTTATGAGATTAAAAAGACTCGTGAAATGACAGCCAACCGTGATCGAGCAATCTGGGCCGCCTTATCTGGTGTGGCCTTTGACCTCGAAGAGGCTGACGCAAAAACAAGTGATCTGCCAGAGGTGCAGACAAATTACCGACCAAGCGCCAAAAATGGGACTGTCGATTACATTCCAGCCGAGCAAGCAAAGGGACAAATCACCCCAGCAGAGGGATACAACATCGAAGTATTCGCCGACGAAAAAACTTTTCCAGACCTCAAAAACCCGGTCCAGCTTTCCTTCGATAACAAAGGAAGACTCTGGGTCGCCACAATGGAAAGCTATCCGCACTACAAAGTGGGCGACGCACGCCCGAAGGATAAACTTTTAATTCTCGAAGATACCGATCAAGACGGCAAAGCAGACAAACAAACCGTCTTTGCTGACGATCTCCATATTCCAATGGGCTTTGAAATCTCACACGATGGTGTCTATGTCTCTCAAAGTGGAAATCTCGTGCGCCTGCAAGACACTGACGGAGATGATCACTATGACAAATACGAGGTTCTCCTCAGTGGATTTGACGATCATGACACGCACCATGCAATCGCCGCCTTTTGTGCTGATCCCAGTGGAGCCATCGTCATGTGTGAAGGTGTTTTTCTTCATTCAAACACCGAAAGCATTTACGGGCCGGCCCGCGGCACCAATGGAGGATTCTGGCGATATAGCCCTCAACGCAAACACATTCTTAGGTATTCCCAGTATTCCATTCCAAATCCCTGGGGAGTTGCCTTCGACGATTATGGTCAGGACTTCTTTCTCCACACCTCTGGGCCAAGCATGACTTGGATGCTTCCAGGGTCAGTGAAGGCGCGCTATGGAGCAAACATGAGAGCTCCTGACCTCCTGACTAGCAATAAGGTCCGACCGACCTCGGGGATCGAATTTGTCTCGAGTCGTCACTTCCCTGAGGAGGTTCAAGGGGATGTCCTCATTAACAACAATATTGGCTTCCTAGGAACAAAGCAGCATCGAATGATCGAAAGCGAATCAGGGTTTAGCACAGAGTTTGTTCATGATCTTCTTGTTTCCAAAGATCTCAACTTCCGCCCCGTTGACCTCGAATTTGCCCCCGATGGTTCGCTTTACATCGTCGACTGGCAGAATGTTCTCATCGGCCACATGCAACATAGCGCCCGCGATCCACTGCGCGACCATGTTCATGGACGAGTCTATCGCGTGACTTATCCAAGTCGCCCACTCGTCGAGCCAGCCAAAATTCACGGCGCCTCCATCGAGGAACTTCTTGGCAACTTAACATTACCTGAATACCGGACCCGCTACCGGACTCGCCGAGAATTACGGATGAGAGATCCTCAAGAAGTGGCAACTGCAGCGAGCGCTTGGGCTGCTCAG
>JALRJZ010000134.1 GCA_023261045.1 Akkermansiaceae bacterium | reverse complement strand
AGCCGGGCGGTCCATACAGTCTTTCGCATTGGAATCTTGCTACTATTGATTTAGAGGGCTTACGTTACCAGCAAGGATTTTACAATTGTGCCATTGAAGTTTCTGATTTTGATCCAGATGTTTTTGTCGTTGGAATGCTCTCTCGAAAAAGAATCTCACCGGGACCTCGAGCCAAAGCTGCCACCATTTTGGTTCCTCCAGACTCTAAGGTAGCGACGATAGGATTAGACATGGATTCAAAAGTTGAAAAATCGGTGACTGCTCTGCGACGATGAGATCTTTCCAAATGAATAGCGAGCGACAATTAGCTGATAAAAACTTAAAAAGACCAAACAAGACTTGTCAGGGTCCCCAGAGCAAGTTAGCCCCCCTCGCGTGGCCGATTTTCGTTTTGAAAACCTTGAAGTATGGAAGATGGCAACCGAAATCGGACATCGTCTTTATGACCTTGCTGAAGATCTCGAAGCAAAAGGGCATCAAGAGCATGCTTCGTCCTTCCGAACTCACTCCTGCCTCATCTCTAGCATCCTCGCCGAGGGAAGCAACTGCCCAACAAAGGGTGAATTTGCCCTCTTTGTAAGCCAGGCCCGTGGTGCCGCACTTCGAGTCGCAAATTCTATTCTCTTCCTCGCGGGGCGTGAACTCATCAGCGAAGCCGAAGAATCAGAACTCATTAACATGCTCAAGCGTGAGTCCAAGATGCTTGATAATTTCCGCCAGAGTCTGGAGCGAGCAGAACGGTCCAATGAGGCGATCGTCCAAGCTTGAATAAAAAAGACCGTTCGAAGGGCAACAAATCCTTTGCCACTTGGTGATCCCTTGTCAGGGTAACAACGTTACATGAGTGATTTTCTTGTCATCGGATCTGGAATTGCAGGACTCTCTTTCGCGATCAATGCGGCGCAATACGGTTCGGTGACAATTGTCACAAAAGGGGGCCTTCTAGATTCTAACACTGCTTGGGCGCAAGGTGGTATTTCAGCCGTTCTGGCCCCTTCATTGCGCGATGAGGGCGATGATCACGAAAGCCATATCTCAGACACCCTCGATGCAGGAGCGGGGCTTTGCCACGAAAATGCCGTGCGCACAATTGTCAATGAAGCTGAACAGACCATTGAGGAACTCATTAAATGGGGAACGAACTTTGATCTTGATGAAAAAGATCCAAAACGTTTTTGCCTTGGAAAAGAAGGAGGACATTCAAAGAGACGAATCCTCCATTCGAAAGATACCACCGGATCTGAAATCGCAACAGCTCTCTGTGAAACCGCTTTAAAACACCCGAAGATCAAAATCTTAGAACACCACTATGCGATCGATCTCATCACAACCGGCAAACTAGGAACAGTCACTGATGACCGGATTTTAGGAGCTTATGTTCTCGACACGACCAACGATGAAGTGCGCATTCTCCAATCCCCTCGAGTGATCCTCGCGACAGGAGGTTGTGGAAAAACTTATCTCTACACAACAAATCCTGATTCAGCAACCGGTGATGGCTTAGCGATGGCTTGGCGCGCAGGGGCTTCCATTGCCAATATGGAGTTTATTCAATTCCACCCCACTTGTTTTTATAACCCTGCCGCCACGGGGCCCAAAGCTCGGTCATTTCTTGTCTCGGAAGCAGTGCGTGGTGAGGGCGCGGTCCTCATCAATGGCGAAGGGCACCAATTCGTACAGGATTATGACCCCCGGGGCTCACTTGCCCCCCGCGATATCGTGGCACGAGCGATTGATACGGAAATCAAACGCACTGGCGCTTCTTGTGTCTTTCTCGATGTTTCACCACTTGGAAAGCACTTCGCACAACGTTTTCCATTTATTCATGAGACCCTTCTTTCCTTTGGGCACAATGCTCTTGAGAAGCCCATTCCCGTCGTTCCCGCTGCTCATTATCAATGTGGTGGTGTGGTCACTGACCTTTATGGGAAGACGATGATTCGAGGACTCTATGCCATTGGCGAAGTGGCCTGCACTGGCCTCCATGGTGCCAATCGTCTCGCATCGAATAGCCTTCTAGAGGGAAATGTCATGGCTCGCAGAGCCCTCCAAGAAATTCTGCGACTCTATCCACCTGGAAAAGAGGTTCCCACAACCCCACACATTCCCGAATGGGAAAGCGGAAATGCTGCTCCACCCGACGAATTGGTAAACATTTACCATGCTTGGGATGAACTTCGCCGCACGATGCAAGATTACGTCTCGATTGTTCGCACTGACAACCGCCTCCGGCGCGCCTCTTCTCGGCTCCGTAATTTGCGGCGGGAGGTCAAAGAATTCTACTGGGGACACACCTTAACCCCGGACATCCTAGAACTGAGAAATCTTGTGGCAACCGCCTCAATCATCATTGATTCAGCCCTCTTGCGAAAAGAATCTCGCGGCTCCCATCACACCCTCGATTATCCCTCTCAGGATTCAAACTTCGACCAAGATACCGTCTTAAGGAGATTCTAGGAGCCACCGCTCTAACACTCGGGCCAAAAAAACTCCACGATGTCACTCGTCTTACAAAACAAATCCTCAGCTTTGCACTTACTGTCCTAGAGTGTGAATGGTATTGTGGATGGCTCCAGTGACATCTTCGCCACTCAGTGTCTTAAGGCGATACGAAATCTCCATCCCCCAAGTTGGGGCTAGCTCGGAAATCTTAATGAAAATTTGCCGACCTCCATCACGCACATCAATCCCTTCGATCTTGAGAGCCTTTTCATCATAATGCTTTGATCCGTAATTCTTGGTTCTTTTTAAATCCCATACCTTGATTTCGTAATTACCAATCTTCGAGCATGCTTCGGCATCGAGGGGCTCTGTAAAAGTTAAGAGAACTCCTCCCTGAAGAGCATTTAAACCGGTGGGAAGCACGCATGATTGGTCAGTCTTACGAATACGGTAAAAGCCTCCATCCTGCTTTTTATTTCCCGCCCACGCAAACATTCCACTGGTATACAGTTGTCCATCATCTGGGTGAAACCGTCCTCTCATCGTTCCGGTAGGAAAATCCATTCCAAGGCTCACCATTCCACCTTGCACTTGCCCTCCCTCTAACTTTTCATGGGGAACAAGGAATATTTTTCCTGTCCCATAACTCAAATTAAGGAGCGATCCTGTGAGCGCACCCCACTTGGCATTCTCAGGCACCCAAATCAACTCCCCGGGGCTTCGATCAAACCGGTTCGTAATCCAACACAGAGGCTGCTCCATCGCAGAGTCAGATTCATCGGTAACATCATGATAACCATACATATTGCCATAAAACCCTCCTTCTTTGACCCAATTAATTCGATTCTTAGGGTTCCAATGACCTTCTTGATCGGTCACGATGAAAGATCCGTCCGGATTCAGGCAAACACCGTTCGCAGCACGGAAGCCTGTCGCTAAAATTTCTGTTTTTTTCCCGTCCGCACTCACTCTCAAAAGAGTCCCGTGATGTTCAACAAGGGCCGTCTTGGCATGCCGAGCGCTCTTGGCATAATAAAAATTCCCATCCTCATCTGTTTGCAAACCCATGGCAAACTCATGGAAATGCTCGGTCACTTGATGATCATTATTGAAGCTTCTGATGTAGTCGATTTCGCCATCGCCATTTTGATCATTGAGCTCGGCGATTTGATCACGACAACTTACGTAGATGGTCTCGTTGACAATCTTAACACCCAAAGGTTGGAAAAGGCCTGTCGCAATTCTCTGCCAATGATGATTGCCAAAGTCTCCACCGAGGCCATCAACAATCCAAACGTCTCCGAGCCAAGTTGCCACGGCAGCACGCTGACCGTCGGCAAAAAAATCAAACCCACCAAGGCGCATCCAACTGTTCCATGGAGAACGGGCATCCCAAGGAAGTTCGATTTCATCGACCGCAAAACCACTTTGACTTTCACCCATTTTACCAGCTGTGGCAATGAGACCGGGCCAGCGTTTCTTTCCTCCCGAGAGTAACTGATCTAAATCCATTGGGCCTTCAGAACGCTTCGCAAGACTCTCGAGCTCCGATTGAGCAACTGCACCTATGAAAATCTTCGCTTGAAGAGGGTTCGCAGATGGGGCAAAAGTGACAACTTGGAAGCCATTCTCGACAGAAAGTTTCCCCTCTCCCCTGAGGACAACTGAGGTGTCCTTAGGCGCGACTCTCAACTTTAATTCATGCGATGATCTTCGAAGATTGAGCGTCCGCGTAATAATTGTTTCGTTTCCTAGGACCTCATAACCAGGAGTTTCATAAATCATCGTGTCCCCCACCGTGTATTGCACCACCGCCTGATTATCATGAAGGTAAAGTCCTTGATAATGAGACCAATCTCGAGGTAGCGGACCATAGGGGAGGTTATCTCGCCCTCGAAACCTCACTTCCTCAAAACTTCCATCACTCGGTCGCCCCCATCCCGGCCCAACAGGGTTGCTAAAAATCAAATTGCCGACAATTGAGGTATGTGTTCCATGGCTTTGATCAAAGGCAATCCCTCGCCAATCTACAAACCGATCACCCGTCCACGCAGCTGCAACTCGCATCGTATCGTGATCATAAAGAATCCATCGGTTTCCCTTAGAAATCCCGCCAGAACCTTCATCCAGACGAATCGCAATTCCTTTGTAGGCAATGTTCCCCTCCTCAACTTGCAAAGTCCAGAAGAGCACAGGACCAAAATCCATCTTCTGATATTTTGGAAGATCCTTCTCTCCAAACATCGTGACTTTATCCGGACCCATTCCAAGTCCAACCGGCAGCTTAGCCAAATAGTCCGCATGGAGCATTTTGTATTGCTTGGGGTTGTCCTTCTTTAGAAAGGTTTCGCGGATATAGTGAATGACATCGTATTTCTGCTTTGGCGTCATCCACGGCTGCGCCACCATGAGGCCATATCCTTTTGTCAGAGTCTGGTATAAACTGTAAGGATCATTCCCATTTTTAAACTCTCCCTGATGAAACTTGAGTGCCGTTGGCAATGAGCCTTCAATCTCTTGATTACCATGACAGGTAATACAAAGCCCGTTATATATCTTTGATCCTCGCTCCAGCGAAAGTTGATTTAATGAAGAAATCAAGCGGGCATGATCCACTTCCGCGATCGGTTCAATCCGGAGTTTAGAAACCTTTGTCTGATCTCCTTGCGCCACAAAATAGAGCCCCTTCTGAGTCTTCTTAGGCGACAAATCACGAGGGCTCCAGTTGAGCAACGGAGTATTTGTCTTTTGCTCCTCTCCTTGACCGAGAGCAGCCAGCTCAACATCTGGAAGTGCGCGCTTCCAAAACCTCACAAATCCAATTTTACCATTCAATGGTCCTCCAAAGTCTTGCGCGGCATCACCGATCTTAAACACGCTTCCTTTGGGATCCTTTGCAGCGAAATTCTCCCGCTCGGCTTCGAATTTCCCGTCGATGAATAGACGAATCTTTTGGCTGCCATAAACCAAGACCACATTGTGCCACTTGCCGTCATCGACTCGAGACCGGCTTCGAATGGCTCCAAGCCAGCCGATATCATAGATTAGACGTCCTCCTTTGACGAACAAAGCTTTAGCATCTGGTTCCCACTTGCCTCGAGGAGCGCATTTAGAAAAAATCGTGCCCTCCTCAGTTGTTTGAAACCGAGCTGCCACGGTGAAATCGCCACTCATTTCAAGAACTTGATGGCTTTCTTCAACGCCAGCGACCCACTGATCCTGCTTTTCCGAAGGTCCCTGCCCCTCATACTCTTCGAGATTGGCAATCTGCACCCCATTGAGCCAGGTTGAGAAAACACCTGCTTCCGGGTTTAATAAAACCTGAACCTGGCCACTTTGAGCATGGCTTTTGAGGAGTTCACAACCATCGTGATAGACAGCCACTTTGCTTTGCTCGCTAGCTCCTTCATACTCAAAAGTGAGTTGATAGCGAGCAGGCAATTCCCCTTCCCACTTGACCGGTTGATCTGGAAAAAGCTCAAGATTCTCAGCCTTTAAAAGCGAAACTCCGGCAACTACCAGAAGGGCAAATCGACTCCTCATCATTTCCCCAAAGGTTACGCAAGAATCTCATCCTTGCCAATAATCGAAAATTAGAAGCTCACAGAATTCTTCTGAGAGTCATCAAGCGAAACTCCATCACTTCACTTCCCGGAATTTCCGTAGCTTCCAAGGTCAAGATCCCTCGACCCTTCACTAAACGGATCACTCCAACCTCGATCTCTTTCCAATCCTTGGTATAAGATTCCATTCTTTGCGAGCGGTCATGCTCCATTCCCCGCAGCGGAACGTCGTGTGCTTCTGGAATCCGGAAATCAAGCAAGTTTCCTTTAAAACCAAGGCGGCACTTTGCTCCTGCACTTGATGAGGTGTAAAACAACTTCACGGCAAATTCCCCTTCACCTGCTGATTCAACGTCCCAGCTAATCTTGTCTTCCGTTCGTGTCCAATTCAGGAAAAATGAATCATTGGGAAACTTATTAGAACGCCTGATTTCACCCGAGCAGGTCGCATCGCGAGCGGGCAATTGCGTGTAGAGGCTTCCTGGGTGAGCAATGACAAAAGAACGTTTCTCATGCTGTCGTCCAACTTTCCCATCAAATTCTTTTTGAAACGATTGCCGCACCTTTTGAAGCCTCTGGTAAACGGCTTTGTTTTCAATGGGATGTCGTTGGGAGCGATCAACCTTCATGTCATAAAGCTTTCCATCGCCACCGAGAAGGTGGGTCTCCGAACGCACGGCAACCTTACCCCGCCAGGTATTGATCTGAACCCGATCCTCCCATTGAGCTTTCGGATTTTTAAGAAGTGGCACGAGGCTTTTCCCATCGAGTGGTTTCGATGGCCGTTGAGTGATTCCTGCGAGCTCGCATAGAGTGGGAAGGAGATCCCGAGCTGAAGCGATTTGCGGAATAACAACGCCTTGTCTGATTGTTTGAGGCCATTTGATAAAAAGTGGACTGCGACACCCGCCTTCATCGACTGATCCTTTTCTACCTTTCAGCTCTCCATTCCAACGAGGCCCATTGGGACCATTATCATGGAACCAAACGACAATCGTTTGCTCTGAAAGCTCAAGTTGTTCTAATTTTGATAAAACTCGCCCGACATTCTTATCAAGATTCTCACA
>JALRJZ010000133.1 GCA_023261045.1 Akkermansiaceae bacterium | reverse complement strand
GCCGTCGGCGATTTCAACCTCTTCACCCACCTCGACTTTCCAATCAACGACAATCTCTTCATCCCCCGTTTCCAGTCTGGTGACCTCTTGCTGGAGGGTCTCCACAAAGGCATCCGGAACTTGGGGGGCTTCATCACCAAAACTAATGATACGACTCACTCCCGCGCTGTAAGTCACCATCCTCCCGGCCTCAGGGAGAGAAAACTTCGCAAGTAAATACCCTGGGAAAAGCGGCTCGACCCACCAAACACGTCCTCGCCGAGTTGCTTTTTGATAACGAAGCCGAGGCAAAAAGACCTCGACGTTTTCCAACAGTCGCAGATTCGCCGCGGCAAGCTTTTCTCTCTTCACCTGCGTCCGAAGGACATACCATGCGCTTTCTGTCTTCATTATCTATCTCCCTAGAAACTTCTGCAACAGTGGTAAGACGATTCTTGCTCTCTTAGTCCAGCGATCGAGTCGCTGAATCCGCCCCATATAAAAATCAGACCTCATGTCACCTGGCATTTGCTCCACCATGGTTCTCAGACGCGTGAGCTTCTGCTCACCACTTTGCAAATGAGGCATCACTTGCTCTTTAATAAAACCGCTCACCAGCTGCTTTAATTCGACATCTGGCTCATAAAAGCTTTTCCTCCCTGTCACCTCGGAAGACTCCCGCACCGCCCCCAAATTCTTCAACAAGCGAAGGCCTTGGCTTGCTGAGCCTTTACTAATCTCAAGTTTTTGAACCAAGTCATCTAAGGCCAAGGGTTCTTGGGAAATAAAGAGAAGCCCGTAGATCTCACCAATTGACTTTGGGAGGCCCAGAACCTTCACCCCATCACAAAAAAAATCGACGACAGTGACTTCAAAATCAGTTAAGGCTTGCCGTTTTTGCTCCCCGCCGGTCATCAAGAAGAACTTAACCGACTCAATCGTATAGTTCAATTAAAAATGAACTAATCGTGGGCTCGACATCGCAGCCCGTGCCTCAAATGGCAGCACCAAAAAGGAGCTGGCGGCTACTCGACACCACTTTTTTGCTCATTAGGGACAAATTTTAAAACGGTCCCGTTGATACAGTAGCGCTGTCCCGTTGGCGTCTGCCCTCCTCCCATTGACGCAAAGCGCTCCCCGGAAAAGACATGGCCTAGGTGACCATCACAGACGGCACAACGCACCTCCGTGCGGGCGTAGCCAAGGTGAAAATCCACATCGGTTTTGACATTTTGAGCCTTTGAAGGGTCGTAGAATGAGGGCCATCCACAATGAGAATCGAACTTGGTATCAGATTTGAAGAGCTCCGTATTACAGCCTGCACAGTGGTAAGTTCCGCCACCTTGCCCCTTAAACTCTTTGTAGACCTCTCCATTGGGGGGCTCCGTGCCGGCCTGCCTGAGAATATAATACTGCTCAGGTGTGAGGCGATCTTTCCACTCTTCGTCGCTGAGAGCACCATAATCAACCTTGGGGTTCTCTGAAGCACTCGCTTCCTGATCTTCATTTAGATTCGTCATATCATTTACCGCGGTTTGACCTTTTGATTCTCCCCCTCCGCTTTGAGAGGGTTCCCCCTGACCTTCTTGGTCACGACACTGGGGAAGGAACAAGGAACTCAGAGCCAAGAGCAGAATCAAAGATGATTTCATGGTAGTCGGAGTCTAGAGTTTAATTAAGGTTCCGTCAAATTTACACCACTTCTGATTTGCCGAGCCGCGATCTTCGCTGAAAACTTCTTCCCATGAAGATTCGTCGTAGCCACATCATCATTGCTTCGGTCATTCTTCTTGGTCTGATTTTTATGACCTTAGGAATCCATTTTTTAAGCGAGCATCCACGCTACTACGCTCATTCGCTGCGAACCGCTCAAGAAGCTGATTCTGTTGCGGGATATCCGATTGAAGACCCTTCTCAAAAAACTGCCGACTTCTGGACCGCAGAATTTCAACCCAATCTTAGTAGGCTCTCTGCCATCGAACGCTTCCGACTCCCAACTGCGAGATTCTTTAAAAGACCTGAGGGGCCAACCGCTGCCGGACATGGACTGGTTCTCTACACTGGTCAGCCTCAAGGATACCCAGGAAAAGCCGTGCTTCTAGGGCATCGTCTTGCGGATGGAAAAATCATCCAAAGCTTCTACGCCGGCCTCTCAGAAATCTTCGTTCAAGTGGGAGAACGAGTCGCTTGTGATGAGAGGCTCGGAACGCTCACCCAAGAGCTCTACTTAGAAATCCGAGAGGGGACTGGGATTGATATCCACTTCGAAGAAATCAACGGGCACCTCCACAATAGCAGCAAGGCAAGAGCAGCAAATCGGCTCGATCTCGATGAGTTTTTTCTCTCCCATCCAAGTCCGCCCAACATTCCCGATGCCTTTAGCATCATGCGTCGCAAACAAGTGGCTCAGCGCTCCTCGATCGAAAACGTTCAGATTAATTCTCAAACCCCTTCCCAACTTGCACCGCAAGCTGATCAAAAATCCGAGTAACCACTACTCGTGGCGAAGCTCTGGTAAGACCCTCTCAAAGACGGGTGCTAAGTAGTGCTCAGATCCCGCACGGCTCAGATGGTCGTCGTCACGATAATAGGATCTTTGCTCATAGATTCTGAGTTTCTCTTCACTTCCATTTGGAAAAAAGCTCCACGTTGGGTCAATGATACGAATCGTCCCTTGCGGCAAGGATCTAAGAGCATTCATCGTCCACTCTTCTCTGTTGAGATGATACTCGTAGCTCGTGGCATCTTGCTCGAGCGAATAGAGCCACGGAAAACGGGTTGAGGCATAGAACTTCCACGCGACATGATCGATCGAACTCTCGGGAATTTGTTGTAACAACCAAAGCTCAATTCCATGCTCACGGAGTCGTCGGCTCAGACTCATTAAGCCATCGCAGAGAGCTTGGGTGGATTGCGCAATCGAAGGTGCGTGATTGAGCTCATTGACGGCCATGGGCGCGACTTGGTATTCGGGCCAAAAGGGCTGCATCTCAACTTTATTATAGCCTTCGCATCGAGCCACCCAACGGCTCGCCACGATCACGTCCTTGGTTCCACTCTGAATGATTTTTTCTAAAATCAATTCGTTCATTTTCACCGTGGCCAATGCTGAAGGCTCCTTGAGCTCAGAGCGCCAAAGTCCCGGGACTGGCGGAGTCCCATTGTTAAGAAAAGCCCAACCCGTCATCCCTAGCTTTTCGGTGGCTTGCACCAACCCTGCCATCGCTGCGACACCATGGCTATCACCCCAGATGATAAAGTCAGGAGCGCCACTTTTTTGCGCACCAAACTTCACTGCTTCGTCGTCCACCTCCGTCCACTCATCGCCATCCCAATCGACGTCCTCCATCATCAGCTGCATCCTTGGTGAAAACCTCTTTGGAAAGCCCTCATTGAGCCACACCGTCAAACTCATCAAATAGAGAGCCACCGCTCCAACACCCGCAAAAAGAAATGATCTTTGAGGGGTCTTAAGGAGCGGTCCATGACGAAATGGCTTTTCGACGTATCTCCACGAAAGCCAAGCAAGGAGAAACGCGGCAACAAAGATGAACGTTTGATGCTCAAGCCGAAGCTCTTCATTAATCAACAAGCGGGTAAAAACGCAAAGCGGCCAATGCCAAAGATAAAGTGAATAGGAAAGCAGACCTAAGCCCACCATAGGCCTCACGCTCATCAATCTTCCCACCACTGTCTTCTCTCCTTGGTTGCTCAAGATGAACAAAACCGCCCCTGAGACAGGGACCATGGCAGACAATCCAGGAAAGCTCGTTTCGTCGTCAAATTGCGTGATCGCAAAAACGATCAAACAAAGCCCGAGGACTGATAAACCCTCCTTAATACCTTTGCCCAGCCGACGCTCAGGCCAAACTGCTAAAATCGAGCCCGCCAGAAGCTCCCAAGCTCTCGAAGTCAGCAGAAAAAATCCTTCACGAGAATTCCAATCCATCTTGAACTCACTCCATATTAGCGACCAAATCGCCAGACCTACCAACGTAGGAAGAAGCCACTTAGAGCCCATGCGCCAGACAACGAGTAACAAGAGAGGGAGGATCAGGTAGAATTGCTCTTCGACGGCTAAGGACCAGGTATGAAGGAGGGGAATCTTCTCTGCGCTCTGCGCGAAGTAACCTTGGTCCTGCGAAAAAAAACAGTTCGAAGCCATCAAGACGTGCGCTCCTAGCGTGCGGCCCAAATTTTGAAAGGCAGCCGGTGTGAGAAAGTAAGCCCCCGCTGCCGCCGTCACAAAGACCATCAGCATCGAGGCAGGCAAGATCCTGCGAATTCGGCGAGCAATAAACTGTGCCAAGCAAAACTCATCCTCGCGCAAAGCCCGCAATAAGATCCTCGTAATTAGGTAACCCGAAATCACGAAGAAAACATCCACGCCCACGAATCCGCCCGGGACGTATTCCCAGCCCAAATGGAAAAAGACGACCGCAAAAACCGAAAGGGCTCGTAAGCCGTCGATTTCAGGTCGGTAAGTTCGCAAGGGCATGGCTCAGAAAACAGCCACGTCAGGAAGAAGGACTCAATCTAAAAATCAGCAATCTCCGAGAGCTTGTTCTTTCTCCACTCCGGGTAGTCTTTTTCTAACAACCGCTTCGCCCATGGCCCGTACCATGAATATCCATTTCTTCGCTCAAATCCAATCTCACTCAAGGCCTCTCGAGCAATTCCATCACGATCTGAAAAAATCGGTTGATTCGTTTTGAGATCATAAAACCGAGCCCACAATCCATCGGCCTCTTTCTCTTGGATTAGAACCCGATCTCCATTGATTTTCGTGAGCTTGACGGCCTCGATCTTGGACTTACGCAACCAAGCAATCGCAGCATCAACCGCTTCTTGTAAAGCTCTTGTGGGCTTCTCAATGGACATTAAAAGCCTGACGATGCCTACCGATTCGCAACCACTGAGTGACACCAGCTCAAAGGATCTGGCCGGGCGCGGCGTGAAATCAATCTCATCGTGCTGAGCACACCATACCGTCAGCTCTCCGCCGATACGGATCTGGCACTTGAGAATACAATCAACCCCCTGCTGGAAGGCCCGCCCTGCCGACTGACGCCGAGCTGCCCCAATGAAAGCAAAATGCTCACTGCTCTCGACCTCTTTGATAAGTTTCATCAATCCCACCATCGTTCCATCATTAAAGGTAATGTGTCTCGAGTAGCCCTTTCCAGGCGGATAAGATTGAGGCCAACCTCCATTGGGGTATTGAGCCTTCAAGATCGTATCGACTCCTTTTATGATCGCGAGGGAAGCCGCCTCCTCTTGAGTCTGATGATAGTAGCGAGCCAAAACCCGTAATTCATCCACCGTCGCTCCATTGTCAAAGGTGCCACGCAATTCACTCTGACCATCAAACTCCGCCGCACCCGTATCCCTATTTTTAGGCCAGGTTCCATTCGGAGACTGATGGGATAAGATATTTTGTGCGACTTGGCGTGCTTCATCTCCCCCAAACCATTCATCATGATTTTTCAAATAGTGGGATACGGCCATTGCAAAATCGACGAGACCGAAAAGAGCACAAAAAACAATGATGAGGTGCTTCATCAATCACCCCATACGTATCAAGCACCCCCGCTCTTTTAAAAAGATGCCTTCATCCTTTGCCAAATCCAATGGGCTTTGAATCTCTTACTCATCGACGATGGACTGATGTTCGTTTTTCAGAGTCCTCGTCTACCTTTTCACAAAACACAGACTGCCCAGTTTAAAATTGCATGTAAAAACCTCCTTGCTCTCAAGGAAACTCACAGGCACAAGACCGATCGTCACTTTCATTCTTTATGTTTCAGAAGCCCGAATACCCTTACTACTTCCCTTGCTTGTTTCTCTTTGGAATTTGCTTTGCAAGCGCTGAAACAATCCCCGGTCTCTTTCCCACAGGAGTGGATGCCAACGGCCAATTGCTAAGCTCAGGGTCCATTGATCCTCATTATCTTTTGGTAGAAAGTGCTGACTCAAACTATCCTGGACCAAATACGCATGTCGTCCACGACGCTCATCCCATCGGAGCTTGGATGACACATGGGCCCAATTCAAAATGGATCGCTCCTCGAGAAACTGCCAGCAATGCTGGTGGACAGTATACTTACCAAACGACCTTTGATCTGACCGGTTTCGATCCAAGCACTGCCGTTCTTACGGGACAATGGTCCCACGATAACGCCGCGGTTGACATTAAAATCAACGGGGTTTCAACCGGACAAACCTTCAGCGGTGGCTTTACAAACTTTGAACCTTTTAGTGTGAACCAAGGATTTGTCGAAGGATCCAATACCCTCGAATTTACCATTAATAATAACGGGAGCGGTTCAACGGGCATTCGAATCGAACTGAGTGGCTCCGCCGATTTGATCGGAAATGCTCCTCCCCAAACCCAAAGAGAGGGTGAACCTCTCGGACCAAGCCGTCGTCGTAGCGGGCTGGCATTCTCAGAGGTTCATTATCATCCATTGGGAACGCAGACGGAGTTTATCGAACTCTATAATTCCAATCCATGGGCTGAGCCCATCGAAGGTTTTCAAATCAAGGGTGACATCTCGTTTACCTTCCCTGCTGGCACAACGATTCCTGCAAACGGGTTTCTCGTTGTTGCTTCCACTCCCGCTGCTTACCCGGGAGCCCTGGGGCCTTGGAAAGGTTCTCTTCCTGATTCTGGAGGAACACTGCGTTTGGTGAAGCGTTCTGGTGGCGTCATTCTCGACCTCAATTATGAGGACCACTTCCCGTGGCCCATCGCCGCCGATGGAAGCGGTCACTCGATGGTTCTCGCTCATCCCTCTCTCGGCGAAAACGATCCCAACGCTTGGGCCCAAAGTAGCGAAATCGGAGGCTCACCCTTTGCGGATGAAGCAGGTGTGGATTTGACCTACGCGAATCTTTGTTTGAATGAAATCCTTGCGAACGCATCGACCGATTTCCTTGAGTTATACAATCGTGGACCTGATCCAATCGATCTTTCAGGTTGTGTCCTCACTGATGATCCTGAAATCGACCGCTTTGTCATTGCGGATGGCACAACGATCAACGGCAACAGGTTTTTATCTTTTGATTCCGCAACATTGGGTTTCGGACTATCCGCTGCAGGAGAGAC
>JALRJZ010000132.1:273-7135 GCA_023261045.1 Akkermansiaceae bacterium | reverse complement strand
TGACTCTAGTGACTCTCAGTGGTCAGCCAGTTGAGATGCCCACAGGATTTGATAGCTTTACTCCTGAAGCCGCAGCAAACTACCGACACCCTAATGCAGAGATACTTGAGCGAAAGAAAATCTTACAGCGGGCGATGATTGGAGCTGGGTTTTACCCGCTTCCAAATGAGTGGTGGCATTTTACAGACCGTCGTTACAAGGCTTATCCAGAGACCATTGCTCTTCACTCAATCCAACAAGCTTTATGAGAGTTCTTCTCTTAATTCTCTTCTTCCAACTCGGACTCAATGGGCAGATCCAGTCGCTGGTGGGCACCTACCTGGGTGATGGTCAGCGCAATTTTTATGGAAATGTTGCGCCTTCGAAATTAAAGATAAAGTGGCGTATTACACTGGGAAGTGGGCAGACCAGGTTCGGGAGCACTGATATTCGCACTTGGAAGGGAGCTGGTTGGACCGGTCAGCCCCTAGTCATCCAAGAGAATGATGAGATCTACCTGATCCAAGGAACGTTGAGTCATCATCTCAAGAAGATCCGAGCCCGAGATGGTAAAGTGATATGGTCGGTCAGTGTTGGAGATGTGATCAAGGGAACCCCGACATTCGTTGATGTGGGAGGCCCGGTTGATTCTCGCTACACCCTGATTGTGGGAAGTCGAAGTGGTTTTAGCCAAAATGGGCCCGCTGAGAGCGCATTAAGCCTTCATGGGATCTCCTATACGACGGGATCTATTCTCTGGCAGCATCACTCAAAAAAAACGGCATCAAATAGTCGCGATTGCGATGCCTCTGCGGTCGTTTTTGGCAACAAAGCAGCCATTCCTTTAGAGAATGGTTTTTTTACGATCTTTTCGCCAGACGTTAGCTTGTCCCAGTCGACAAGGGGTGGAATTCCGGAGCCTAAGATTTATCGACAACGGCAACTCTTCAGGAACTCTGATCTTCGTCTCTACGGGAGTGAACTTTGTTGCGAATCTTCGCCAACAATGGTGGGTGATAAAGCGTATGTGGCGGCCGGAGTGGGAAGAGTTTACGAGTGTGGATTTGGACTCTTTGGTGGAGCAAGAACACAGTTAGATTGTGGGGGAGATTTGAATGGATCGATGCCGTTGACAAACGACGGGCATTTATTGCTTGGTATCGAGAAGCAATTTATTCCCGGACAAGGAGGTGTCATGAAATTTCATCCCACGGGAAAAGTTGCATGGTATTATCCTCTTCCTGACCGGGTTTGGTATTCGTGGCAGGGAGGGATGGTAGGATCACCGTCTGTGAATCATCGTTATGAGACCAAGATTTCTAGGGATCTAGCGTGCTTTGTGGGGGTTGATGGGACGTTGACTTTAATCAATCACCGCCAAGTTGAGTCAGACAAAAAGGTCTGGGGGCCTCGAAAGCAAAACCAGTATCCAATGCCCCTGGTGCTTGATACTGTGTCGTTGCCTGACGGGTCGATCTCGACGCCTCTCTTTGTGGGAGATCGGATCATCGTGGGATACGATGTGGGGTTAGATCTCTATCAAGTCACCGCGGAGGAAAAGTTGATCTTACTCGATCGCCTCAGTGGTCCCATGTTTGATGCAACACCGGTGGTGTGGGATCGGCGCATCTACGCAGGTTCGAAAGACGGATACTTGTATTGCCTTGGGGAATAAGCGGCGCTGCTTTTTACTTATTTGAGCATCACATGCTCTCGTTTGCCGTCTTCGTGAACAATGGTGAACTGCCCACCTGTTCGGCGGGCTAAAGTTCCCATCGCTTCCTGAGCTTTGGGTTCCATCAGCGCGACGGTATTGATCGTGATGTCTTTGGACTTCGCTTTTGCCGCAACGTTTTTGGCGATCTCGCTGGATTCCTTTCCTGAAACACCATCAGTCATGAAGAGGATCGCTTGCGGGAGCGGATCCATTGAGAGAGCCATATCGAGGGGACCCTCCCAACTCGTTCCAAAAGAGAGTTTGGACTCTTTGACAATTTTTTGGGATTTCTTCAATTGTGGTTCCGTACAGGTGAGCCATTCAGGAACTTGTTTTTTACCCTGCGGCTTCCAACCTCCTGCGCCTTTTCCAGCCCAGTTGTATTTTTTTGCCCCATCCGTGACGGTTGCACTTCGCTTATCCCCACTGTGCTCAACTGTATTTCCTGCGACCCAAGCTGGGCCTGAAAAAAAGATGATCTGATATTGAGTTCCTGGCATGAGACTATTGAGAGAATTTTTCATCTCTTCTCGCATGAGCGGTTCCCTTTTTCCGGATTTCATCGAGGAAGAGTAATCGATGACGTAAACGATTCTCTCGGCGGAGACCTTTTGACCAAAAAAACTACCTCCTCCACCGGAACCAAAACCATCGCCATTACCCCAGCCTCCGCCGAATCCCTCACCATCACCAAATTCGACGCTGACCTCAGGGACATCAATCTCCGGGACAGGAATTGCTACTGGGGAAGCCGTATTAGAGGCGATGACACGTGCCATCGATGAAGAGGGAGCGGCAGGCTTTTTCTCAACTTGAGTCTGCACCTTTTTCACCCTGAGTTTTTCATCAGGATCAGTATTTGCTGAATACGATACGAGTTGTGGAATTTCCTTCACTTGAGCCGCGAGCGCAATGAGAAGAAGGACAATGCCAATGAGAATTGTTGTCAGGATACCAATCAAGAGGCTGGTAATCGTTGACGTGCGGCGTTGTCTAGCGAGTCGTTCGCGGGTTTCTGGCGTCAAGTCTGCGTGCAGGCTCATGGGAGAAGAAGTTGAAAGTAAGGTCGAATGACCCTTCTGCCTTTTAGAACGCACTTGGGCCAGCAAAAATTAGATGAATGGGAAGGATTTGTTGTGGAGGTGAAAGGAGCCTGTTTTCTCTTCACTATTGCTCATACTCTCGCCAATGTCTCGGCCGTGCCTATTGATCCCATTACAACCATGGGGAAAGTTCTCCATCGATTTAGCGAAAATGCTTTCAAAGTGAGTCTTCCCAATGGCAAAGAAATCATTGGGCATCCTGCAAAAGCTCTTGAGGACCGGAAAGGAGAGATTCTCCCAGGCACCATCGTTTTCCTAGAAATGACACCTTTTGATTTTGAGAAAGGACGTATCGTGGATTTTAAATAAGCCGTCTTATGCCTCGAAATTATATCATTGGAACAGCTGGCCATATTGACCATGGCAAGTCGACATTGGTAAAAACCTTAACTGGAACTAATCCAGACCGGCTTCCCGAGGAAAAAGAAAGAGGAGTGACCATTGAGCTTGGATTTGCGCATTTCTCCTTACCCATTCCCCAGAGCTCTTCGGATACTTTTGAACTCGGAGTCGTTGATGTGCCTGGTCATGCTGATTTCGTAAATAACATGGTTGCCGGCGTGGGCTCGATTGATTTGGCGATTTTTATTGTCGCCGGAGATGACACTTGGATGCCCCAGTCAGAGGAGCATTTACAAATCCTCTCTTATCTTGGGATCACGAATTTTGTTGTCGCTCTCACGAAAGCGGATTTGGTGGAGGATCTGGAATTTGCGCGAGAGATTTTGGCCGATGATCTTCAAGGCACGCCTCTTGAGGGAGCGCCCATAGTTCCTGTGTGTGCTCCGACCGGCCAGGGGATTGAGGAACTCAAAAAGACTATTGCCGAGATTCTCGCTCAAACTCCCGCGCCCCAGGATTTTGGACAAGCTCGTTTGGCGGTGGATCGTGCTTTTTCCCCCAAGGGAATTGGCACTGTTGTCACGGGGACTCTTACGAGCGGTAAGCTCAGAGTTGGAGACTCGCTGACCGCTTTTCCGACAGGATTAAAAACCCATGTTCGTTCAATTCAGAATCATAGTTCTTCAATTGAACAAGCTGTGCCAGGGATGAGGACTGCTCTTAATCTTCCAGATCTTGCCTTATCGAGTAAGGGAAAGAGAGGGATTTCAAGGGGGCACTTGTTAGTTGGAAGCGATCCAGGAGAGGCAACCCTTGAAATTGATATTGAGCTCACACGAGCAAAGCGCCCTATTCCTGGTCAAAAAGCAACGCTCCGTCCTCTCAAGTCCAATCACCGAGTTTTCGTGCACCACGGTTCTGGAAGAACTCAAGCCCGTGTCTTGTTTCCGGAAGACATCGTCCTCCAGCGAGGTGAGACTTCACTTGCTCAGTTAAGGTTTGAACAACCGGTGCACGCACTTGTTGGAGAGCGACTGGTGATTCGAGAGCTTTCTGGTGAAGCAACATTGGCAGGAGCGATTGTTCTGGACCCTCATCCCACTCGGCGCCGTTTTCGATCTGCTGATCGGCAAGAATTTCTTCGTGAGAGAGCGCAAGATCCTCACGATCTTCAGCGACTTCTAAAAACCCTTCTACAACGAGATCTCTTTATTGCACAGTCAGCAGCTTTTGTATCCTTGCCGTTTTCAAAAGAGGCGGTGCAAGCAGCGCTCAAAAAACTTGCGAAAGCTGGAGAGATTCTTCTGCTCGGGGAGAAATATCTGAGCCATGGAAGTTTTTGGAAGCAGCTTGTTCAGAAGGCTTCTAAAACAGTGCAGGACTATCATAAGAGCCACCCGGATCATGAAGGGATGGAGGTGGAAGTTCTTAAAAAGTATTTAGGCGAAGCAACAAGAGCGAGTGGATTAGTTGAGACCTTACTGGTGGATCTCAGTGAAAAGAATTTTAAGGTGGGTGATAATCTGATCTCTCACCGCTCTCACTGCCTAGAGCTCCCGCCTGAGCTTGAAGGGCCAGCGCAGCGCATTCTTCAAAGGCTTGATTCTGCCGGATTGAATCCACCATTGCCTCCAGAGTTACAGCAGAACTCGGATGACCTAGCGGCATACAAGTTCCTCTCGAGAACAAGACAGATTATCCCCCTCGACTCTAAAGTCACGTTGGGAGGTCAAGTGTTTCAAGCGACTGTTGAAAAAGTAAGAGATTTTCTTGAGACTCAAGGTCAGGCAACCGCTTCGGAATTACGACAACATCTCGACACTTCACGAAAAGTAATTATGCCCCTTTTAGAGCGGCTTGATCGTGATGGGGTTACCATTCGCAATGGTGATTTTCGCACTTTAAAAAAATAAATGCGGCGCAAAATTCAGCGAGTTTGAATCACGGCATGAGAAAACAAACGATGAAATTGGTATTTTGGTTAGCTGTCTTTGCAGTGCTTTCTTCGCTCATTTCCTGCACTCATGTGGGCGAGAATTCGCATGCGGAAGCGATGCGAGCCTATGAAGCGTACGATTGTGTCGCTTCTTTGCCCACTGATCCTTCAAAGGTGAGAGTCAAAGTCTCGCTCGAAAATCAAATGGTCTACGTGCTGGAGCAAGATCAGCCTCTCCTTGTCATGCCAGTGACGGTTGGCCGAGCATCCACCCCCACGCCAGTGGGAAACTTTCAGATCCGCGCAAAAAACCACTATTATCGTGCAAGCACTCACGGCTATGCCTTAAAAGGTGATTTGATTGGTGAGTGTTATCGGAAAAACTTACCATCGGGTTGGCAGTTTAGAGGCACACCGATGCCCTATTGGTGTGAGTTTAAGACCGCATATGGCTTTCACACCGGTTGGATGAAGCCTTTTCCAGCATCTGCTGGGTGTCTGAGAATGCATAAAAATGTCGCTCCAAAGTTTTTTCGCCTCGTGAGTGTTGGAACACCCGTGCAAATCTCTAAGAGTCAGCCAGAAGATAAGACTCTTGGCCTCAACGTGCCTCGCCCTCCGGATTCAACACCATTTCCTCCGAATCCTCATCGGATGATGGCGTTGACTCAGGAGTTTTTCACACAGCACAAGGTGCCCACCTATCACAACGACTAGCAAGATGGCGATACGTCCTTGGTATTGGCCTCAGAAAGGGCAACCCGAACGCACGGAACCATTTACGTGGATTGTTGAAGGTGTGATTGCAGCTTCGTGGTGGCCTGATCCCTACGTTTTTGATCTCTATGATGAACAAGGGATTAAGGTGATCGTGAATGTCTGCGAGTTTGACAATCGACGGGATGTTCCCAAGCGATTTGAGGCTCATTTTATTCATGTTGCGGATTATGGCGTGCCCACGGATCTGCAAATCAATCACTTTATTGAATTGATGAATGAGTATCACCGTGTAGGAAAGCCGGTGGTTGTTCACTGTGTTGCTGGGTGTGGTCGAACGGGGCAGTTTATCATTGCTTGGTGTGCGAAAGCTGGATTGATCCCAAAAAATCAAGACCCTGTAGCTTGGATTCGCTCGCGTCGAAAATGTTGCCTTGAAACAGGGGCGCAGATTGAGTGCGCGAGGCGATATGCTCGAAAATATCGCGCGGGTCACTAGGAGCACTGAGAGCCTCAGAGACCCCTGGTGCCCGATTCGCTGGAGGAGGTTTTGAGAGAGCCCGATATTGTCTCCCTTCACCTGCCGTTAACTCTGGATACCCATCATCTCATCGATGGGGTGGCGCTCGATGTTTATGAGGAGGAGGAAGGCGTGTTCTTCGAGCATCGTCCCAATGAAATTCTCGATGACGATGGATTCACCAGGCCTTGAGTGAGATCTCGCGAATCACTTGCAGTAATTTTCGCGTGGTGACGACGGTGAGCTCTACCTCGAGGGCACCGAACCGACCGGGTAATTCAACGCCCTACTTTTTCCGGAAGAGGGGGCTCAGGGCGATTTCACGAATGAGGTCCTGAAGGCGATATCTATTGCCCTTGATTTGGTTCAGAATAGCCGCGACATTGTCAGCATCGGAAAACTCCACCGTCCGGCCAAGCGCGTAAGCCAAAATGGACTCGGTGAGTTCTTCGGCCAACGCATCTTGCTGGTCCATGAGGAGCTTCTTGAGCTCGCTAACGTTTTGGAAGCGATCACCGTCCGGTAAGACTCCTCCGGGTTCAATCAGG
>JALRJZ010000132.1:0-263 GCA_023261045.1 Akkermansiaceae bacterium | reverse complement strand
CCCACATGCTCCTCAACCCGCCAGCGACCGATGGTGTTGAAGTTCTCAAGACCAAACCCGATGACATCCATCTTGCGGTGGCAGGATGCACAGGTCGCACGTTCCTGATGGAGAAGAACAAGTTGTCGATTAGTCATCGGTTTGTCTGAGGCGGCATCGAGCTCCGGGACGTTAGGAGGTGGCGGTGCCGGTTTGTCGTGGAGGATTTTTTCCATCACGAGGGCCCCCCGGATCACGGGCGATGAACGTTCTCCATTTGAGCC
>JALRJZ010000131.1:6896-7140 GCA_023261045.1 Akkermansiaceae bacterium | reverse complement strand
GCCCTCGCAGCTTACTTTTTGGGTCCTCAATTTGCATTGCGTAAAGCCCCCCTGAGAGAGGCGCGTCTGCGGCTGCTTCAAACAAAATCGGAAAATTTCCTAAGCTGCGAGGCACTGGAGGATTTTTGGCGGTGACGCCTTCGGGAAGTTCTGGCGAGTGAAAGGCAATGTCGCAGCCAATATTTGAACGGGTAATATTAGGCGCAATAGCAAGACGATTCCCCCGGGGAATGTTAATCATCTT
>JALRJZ010000131.1:0-6886 GCA_023261045.1 Akkermansiaceae bacterium | reverse complement strand
GATGCGATAGACGTAATCCGGGCCGCTTCGATAAAGCTGGTCTCGGATATTGAGAAGATACTGACCATCTTCCGGGACCTGGAAGTCGAGTCTGCTGTCAGGAACTCGTCCAGTTTGATCATCGTTGGTGGAGATGTATTTCCCATCTTTCGCGTAGCGTAATATAATAACACTATCGAGGGGGGATCGTAGGGAGCGAGCGATGACTTGAATTCGTAGATTTTGGCCTTTCTTTGCGCTAAATCTGAACCAGTCCTTATCTTCTTTCTTTGATAAAATGCCATGGAAAGCGCAAGGGGCTGAGGGTGCATTATCGACGGGTGTTGCCTCCTTGCTTCCCTCGTTGGGTTCCACCTCATTCACATAATTGAGAGGAGAAATGTGCACCTGATTGCCTGAGGGAGCAGAGTATTCGCCAGTTTTAGCAAATGCTGAAAATGGATGCGCTGGAGTTTTAATCTTCGTCTTTATTTCGCCAGAAGGGTCCCCAATAAAGGTAAATTCAACTTCCTCGTTGGGCTTAGCTGCCGGAGGATAAATGCCAGTTGGTCTTGGGAAAGACCCAACATGTAGTCGGTATTCGCAATCACGTGAGCCTTCGTAGGAAGACTCCCTCACCAAGATGGTGTAGGGGCCGTCTTCTGGAACAATGATCGATGCTGCACAGTCCCTTTTTAGAAGGGCGGAATCATCACTTACCGCAAGTTCGAAGCGGTTTTTGTCGAGGATGGCCACATAGGGGTCAAACATCACCCGTCCAAGGCGCATCCCCTCAACCTCAACAGAGAGACGCTCTCCTTTCTTTGCTTGAACCCGGTAGTAGTCCGCATCCTCGCGGTCAGCCCAGCCCTGAACGGTGGTGTGAAGATTGATCTCTTGGGGAGAGTCAAACTCGTTATTTAAATCAATCCGACCATCTTCGCTTCGGGCTTCCATCACGGTAGGGAATTGACCAACCCAAAAGGTTCGCATGTAAGTGATGCCATTTTTGCAACGAAGTCGAACGGGATGTTCGCCGAGAGGAGCATCGGGCGCGATGACAAAAGTGGCCTTTACTGACTTGTCATCTTTTCCCTTTTCAAGTGTAGTTACGGTGATTCCTCCCTTGTAGAGGAGGACCTCTTCAGGCTCAAAGAGCCGGTTTCCCAAGAAGCGAACTTCAATCTCGCTTCCAATTTTTCCACCTCGTGGTTGGACGTATTTTAACTCCGGGCTGAAAGCCAAAGCGCTCAGCGCGGAGAGTATGAAAAGAAGGAGTGATCGGAACATCTTTGGTCGAGGTTTAAGCCTTCTTCGCTAAAATCTCGTCGAGAACGCGCCCTCCATCAACAATTTCCATAGGGCGATCTCCTGGCGACATTAATTCCTTATCTCCGGTGATTCCAAGCTGGTTGTAGACAGTCTGAGCTAGATCTTCGATGCCGACTTGATCTTCTTCGGGCTCAGCACCAAGTGAATCTGAGCTTCCGTGGACGAGGCCGCGGTGAACTCCGCCACCCGCAAGGGCAACTGAAAACACCCGTGGCCAGTGGTCTCTTCCTCCTGTTCCGTTAATTTTTGGAGTGCGCCCAAATTCGGAAGTGACCATCACGAGGGTAGAATCGAGAAGCCCTCTTTCGTCGAGATCAGAGAGGAGAGCAGCAAGAGCTCGATCGACTGGAGGCAAGTTTGACTGGATAGCGTTTTTAATATTGTCGTGGTGGTCCCATCCACCCGCAGTGAGTGAGACGAACCGTGTTCCGGCTTCAACGAGTCGGCGGGCAAGCAGCATTCTAGAGCCGGCCTGAGTCTTGCCGTAGCGATTTTTCATCTCCTCTGATTCTGCATTTAAGTTGAAAGCCTCTCGGGCCTGTTGCGACGAGATCAGCTTGTAGGCGTGCTGGTAGAAAGCATCCATAGAATCTAACGCATCAGACTTTTCAAGCTGTCGGAAATGGTGATCAACGGTATCAAGCAAATTGCGACGTCGTTCAAAGCGAGATTCATCGACTCCATTGGGCATATTCAAATCACGCACTTTGAAGTCACCCCGGTTTGGATCCGCCCCAATAGCAAATGGTCCGTATGCCGAGGAAAGGTAGCCAGAGTTCGCAAATTCGTTGGGGACGTTGGGAACACAAACGTAGGGTGGAAGGCTGTTGCGAGTGCCGAGCTCATGAGCAACCACTGATCCCATTGATGGGAAAATCAGCGCTGGGGATGGTCGGTAGCCGGTAAACATATTGTGAGTGCCCCGCTCATGCGCGGCTTCTCCATGGGCCATCGAGCGAATGACCGTCATTTTATCTGCGACCCGTGCTGTTTGAGCCAGTTTTTCGCTGAATTTGATCCCTTTAATTGAAGTATCGATTGCTCCATACGGCCCCCGGTATTCGGATGGAGCATAGGGTTTTGGATCCCAAGATTCGTGTTGAGCCATCCCTCCTGGTAGGAAGATTTGAATCACCGATTGGGCGACGCCTTCTCTGGTTTTGTAGTTCTTCTGGGCTGCTTGGGCTTCCATCTTCAGAAGCTGGGGGAGGGTAAGGCCGAGACCTCCAAGAAGTCCGACATGGAGAAATCCGCGACGAGAGAAGTTATCGGCGAGTGGATTACCTGGGCATGGTTTTTTCATAATTTGAAAAGGGTTCGCAATTGCTACGCTTACAGCGCCCTTAATTAATCAAAATAAATTAAAAAAGCAAGGACTGGACTGCTGGATATGATCAGTCATTGTTAGGTGCTTAGCGAAAGTCAGAACATGACGAATCCTCCCAAAATAAGTGGCCACCGAATCATTGGCGAAATAGGCAAAGGCGCGACAGGTTGCGTCTACGAAGCCCGAAATGAATTGGGAGAGGAATGTGCGATCAAGGTTTTTGAGGCGGTTTGTTCAAACGTCATGCTTTTGGAAAGTCGAATCTCAAGAGTCTATGATGGAGAAGCGTTGGATGTGACGGTCCCGATTCAAGCCAAAGCGCTTGAGAGCCGTCCCGCTTGCCTCGTGATGCCTTTAATGGCTGAACGAATCCAAGGAGAGATCGTCCCCAAGACGCTGCAACGTCATTTCTCTGATTATCAAGGAACTGAGCTCACTTGGCCTTTTTTAATTAAGTTGGCGAGTCGCTTGGCGCAATTGCACCAAGCGAAGGTTGCTCACGGAAATCTCAAGCCCGGCAATATTTTTCTTGGAGCCAATGGAGGTCCACTCCTCGCTGACTACACGACGGGACTGATGCCCGATATCCAATTGTTGGAGTATAGTGACGCGCTTCTTTATTCGCCCCCGGAGCAACTGAGAAATCCCGCGGGCTATCTTGATGAAGCAGGATATCGATGGGATGTTTTTGCTTTTGGAGTTCTATCGTTTCAGCTCCTAACTGGGAAGTTTCCTCGTTGTGATTCTCTTTTTTCAGGGGTTTCGTCGACTTCCGGAGCTCAGGAACCTTTTCAGGTCAAGGCGGACTATGAAGGAATTGCAAACGGGCTTGAAAGTGAGCCAGGCTTTATGTGGCCTTCTGATTCGAACAATGATGTTGAGGCAAGGCGGCGGGAGATTATTAACTACTGCTTGTCACTCGATCCCATGGGGCGCCCTGGCGATTTGAGGGAGGTTTCGAGGCGTTTTGAGGCAATCGATGAGGAAGTTCTCAACCTAGAGAACCAATTGCAGTTAGAGAAGCGAAGAGCACGCGCTGAGAGGAGGTATCGACGTTTGATCCGTTATGCATTGGGAGTGTCCTTGCTCTCAGTGATTCTAGGTTTGGGTTGGGTGACAACAAATCACAGGAGGTTCTTGGAAAAGAAGAGAAGTGAGCAGGTGATGAGTGCTCATCGTCGAGAAGCACAAGTCAGAGAGGCACAGCTCGCGAAAGAAAAAGATGAGGCTCTATCAATAAAAGCGACAAGATTAGAGGATCAAAAAAGGGTCATCGATCTCCTGGGCGAACAAAGGCAGGATTCTCGCGAGGAAATCCGGTCCATACTTTTTACTAATGAGGTGTTGTTTTCCTCGATCTTAGACGGTGATTTTTTGGCAATGCCAGTCCTCGGTGATCGAAAGTCCCAGCTAAGCCAATTATTAGTGCTCATTGATCAACAACTTGCGGGGCTTAAACAGGACCCCAAGTTGGACTTTCAACGAAGTCTTTTGCAAATGCGAAAAGCCGAGATTTGCTTTTCTCTCGGAGAGTTCGAGGAGGGGGCTCGGGTGGCGGAGGAAGCAATTTCCTCGGACCGTTTAACGAAGCAACAGCTCGCTGAAATCAGACTCAAGACTCTGATTGCTCAGTCGTTGGGTGATATTTCCATGCTCCCGGAAAAGATCGGGGAGGATTCTTCTTTGTTTGCTGAGGTTTGGAAGGAGAACGAACCAGAGGGGCTTCTCGCTGCAGCTGCTGTTTGCTTCGCCGAAGGAAGATTTCTTGAGTATCGGGGGCAAATGATGCCTGCTCTTGACCGCTATCGTGAGTCCCTTGCGAAATACCGACTGCTCAAGGAGCAATTTCCGCAACCAGGAAGGCTTGAGTTTGCCATAAGAGCGAGTCAGCTGGCGGCGTCGCGTGTTCTTGAACAAGAAGGACTCGTCGCTGAAAGTGGTGATCTCAGAGATCGTGTGATCGACGGTCTCGAAACTCTATCGTCGAAATTCGACCAGGTGGAGCCGGAGTTGAGCTATGAGATCGCCTCGGCAAAAGCAGAAAAGGCAGTTTCGCTCTGGCAACAAGGTCGTGTCATCAGGGCTGAACAATTAGCGCAAGAGAATCTCGCTCATCTTTTAGAACTCGAAGACAAGCTTGGTGAGCAAGATCGGTTCATTGTGGATTTGGTTTCTCAGCAAGCAATCATTGCGAGCTCGAAAAGGGATGAAGGGGATGCTGATGGAGCCCTTCTAATCCTTCTTTCTGGAATAAAGCGGCTAGAAAGTGGCTTAGAGGAGAATGCTGGGCATGGGCAAATGCATTTTTTACTACAAGCGCTGAAATGGCAGCAAGCGAGTATTCTAGGGCAGAAGGGGCAGAGTGAGGATGAGTTAAGGATCGGTGGGGAAGTGTGCGCTCAATTAAGAATCCTTTTGAATAAGGAGTCGTTGAATCCGAGTCCATGGACTGTTCGCAAATCACTCGCCTACCTCTGCAGTGAACTCGCAGATGTGTGTGATCTACAGGGGCAACGAGAACTGGCAATCACCTATCTCAAAGAGGCGCAAACACTCTGGCTAACTCTGCAGGAGATGAGCGAAGCGAATACCGAAGTTCGTGAAGGCTCTCGATGGGTTTCAGAGAGACTCAGAGAACTAAGCGACCAGTAGGACGAGTGCCCTTAGAGGATTTTGTGGTGTAAAAGGCGAAAAACAAGAGTTCCAAAATAAGCTCCTAAGGTGTCAGCGAGCCAGTCCATTGGGTCATTTCCCGTCCGGTTGATGAAAAAGGATTGATGATACTCGTCCCAGATTCCGATCAGGGAGAGAATGGCTGTGACGATGAGCGAGAGTCTCATCCAAGATGGCCTTTGTGCCAGATGGAGGGCGGCAGATAGCAAGCTGCTCCCGCCAAAAAAGTATCCAAAATGAACGATTTTATCAAAGTGCGGAATTTCAAAAATAAAAATAAACGGACCAGCAGGATGGAAGCGATTTCCGTGTGAGAGAAGGTTGAGGGTGATGAACCAGAAAACAAAACACACAATCCAAAATCGAGAGGATCGCTTCCACTGATTCACGCTCATTGCCTTATTCGTTTTCTCCACTTCGACGAATTTCTTCCTCCATTCTCTCTGCCAGCCATTGTTTCATCATTGACTGGTAGTTGAGGAATCTGGAGCGAGCAATCCGCTTAATACGCGACAGCATTCGAGGGTCAAAGCGCAAGGTGATGGTGGTTGATTCACGAGAGTCGGGAGAGTGAATCGAACTCTGAATTAAGCGAGGATCTAAGCAATGGAGAGACCAAAACTCATGCTCGTCCTCCTCGGTGTCAAAGTCGGGAACCTCATTCCAATTTGAGATTGTCTTCATCAGGGGTGCTATCTTAGTTCTGCTAATTTTCTCTCGTAATAAGACGCTTCATCATCGTGAAGCTCTCGTGCTGAGACGACGCGTGCGTTTTTACCGTCAGACCAAAAAGAAAGAAACAACCCGCGATTAGCGATGGTTCTTCCGATGAGGTAGAAACGAGCTTCTCCGTCTGCTCTCTCCGAATCAGGAAGGAGTCGAATTGCGAATGGATCCTCGAAGATTTCTTCAATCTCGTGGGGCCGATACTCCTTGGTGTCAAATGGTGCGTCTGTGAAATCGAGTTCCATGCTCAGTTGTTGAGGTGATCATAGGTTGCGTGCTGTGGAAAGGACGGATTTCATGAGATCTCAATCTCTCCTTGGAAAACGAAATCGGCAGGACCCGTCATGGTCACGTTTGTAAAAGTACCGTCAGGGCCAGGAGTAAATCCGATACTCAGAGTATCCCCCCCTTGAGCGTCAACCTGAATGGGTGAAGGTGTTTTGGTAAGAAGATGGTGGATTAAAGCGCATGCGGTAATGCCAGTTCCGCAAGCAAGCGTCTCCGCCTCGACACCTCGCTCATAGGTTCTAACCTTCAAGTGGTTTGGCTGGAGAACTTGAACAAAGTTCGCATTCGTCCCTTTTGGTTGATAATGACGATGGTTTCTAATGGCAGCCCCAAAGGTATGGACGTCAAGATTCTCAAGGTCATTGACGAACGAAACTGCATGAGGAACCCCGGTATTAAGATTGTGGACTTGCTGACCAAGAGCATCGATTTCCACCTGTGAATCGAGTTCAAGATCAAAAGGTTCTGCCATTTCGATTTTAACCTGATCTCCGATGATTTCCGCCTTTAAAGTTCCTGCAATGGTTTCAAACGTGATCAAGGACTGCTCATGATCCATCA
>JALRJZ010000130.1 GCA_023261045.1 Akkermansiaceae bacterium | reverse complement strand
TGGAAGTAGCAATAATGTCGGTTCACCTTCTGCGACAGCTCAGCCATACAATGAGGCTTACACCCTGAGCGAATCGGCCGAAATAAAAGCTCGGGTCTATGATGGTTCACGATGGAGCCCGCTCACCTCCGCCTCTCTTTTTGTTGATACCATTCCTGCAGCTGCAAGTAATCTTGTTGTTTCTGAAATCAACTATCGCCCTTCCGAACCCTCACAAAGCGAATTAGCTGCCGGCTGGACAAGCAGAGGAAAATTTGAATTTCTTGAGCTTACAAATATTCACCCAACAAGTTCGATTAGCTTAGAAGGAGTCACCCTAACTCAAGGCGTGGGCTTCAACGGATTTAGCAATGAAATCGGCATCGAAGCCTTGGTTTTAGCACCAGGTGAAAAAGTCGTTTTAGTCGACTCTGCTGAAGCTTTCGCCCATCGATATCAATCTTCCTCAGCAACCGTTGCGGGCGTCTATGATGGTTCACTCAGTAATGACGGGGAGCAAATCACCATCATTGATGCGTCAGGAAACATCATCAAAGACTTCACCTACGGCATTGAATTTCCATGGCCCACAGACGCAGGAAATGGCAATGGTTACGCTCTCGTCCTCATCGATCCCTTCTCCAACCCAGATCACAATAACCCCCTCAATTGGCGTTCAAGCGTCGCGACTGATGGGGCCCCTGGCTCAACAGATTCCGTCGCCTTCACTGGTGAACCAGACCGCGACTCCGATGGAGATGGTCTATCAGCATTCATGGAATATGCCCTTGGATCGAGTGACGAGGACTCCACCCAATTCGCCCCTTTCCATATCGGTCTCGAAAGTTTTCAAGTGGGCGCGGAACTTTCCGAATACCTCACGATCCAGATCCCAACGAACCTTGCAGCTGTTGGGGTGACCTATCAAATCGAAACCAGTCAAGACCTTCAGACTTGGACACCGCTCAACGAGCTCATTCATATCGGCACGAGTAATCAGGGTAATGGTCAAGCGATCAGAACCTATCGTTCGGAGAACGCTTCAGACCTTCTTCCCCCGCATCGTTTTTATCGTTTGCAGGTCACCAAATAGCAGGGTGCTCATTGAGCTGTGGCAAAAAGAGGCCTCATCAATCTTCGAATTGATTTTGTTCTCCCAACTCGACATGGGTCCGAAGTTTCGATAACTCTTCAGGATGAAGATTTTCGCTCTTCTCCTGTCATTGATTTCGCTGAGCTCTGCTAAGAGACCAAACATCGTCTTCTTTTTTACTGACGATCATGCGCCCCACGCCATTGGTGCCTACAACGGGTTTCTGAAGTCAGTAAATCCAACTCCGGAAATCGATCGGCTTGCTGCTGACGGAATGCTTTTTGAGAACTCTTTTTGCACCAATTCCATTTGCGGTCCATCTCGCGCGGTCATTATGAGTGGTAAGCATAGCCACAAAAATGGCTTCATGAATAACGGCAACAGCTTTGATTGGAATCAACAAATCTTTCCCAAAATCCTTCGCGCTGCAGGATATCACACAGCACTTTATGGCAAATCTCACCTAAAGGGAAATCCACAAGGATTTGATTCTTGGGCTGTCTTACCTGGCCAAGGCGATTACTACAACCCAGCCTTAATTACTCCCGAAGGCCGCAAGGTCGTCAATGGTTACTGCACTGACATCGTCACTGATATGGCGATTGAATTTGTCAAAGAATCCAAAGCACTCGGCAAACCTTTCATGTTGATGTGCCAGCACAAAGCACCTCATCGGACTTGGATGCCAGCGCTGCGGCACCTTCACCTCTACGACGATCAAACAATACCTGAACCTTCCACGCTCTTCGATCAATACGAGGGCCGGGGCCCCGCTCAGCATCAAGAAATGGAAATCGAGCGTCACATGTATCTCGATCATGACCTCTTCACGGATCTCACTCCTGAAAAGACCTATCCAAAACAACGCCGGCCTTCCGAAGATCGTTCCGCTTGGGTGAATATGAAGCGAATGACCCCTGAGCAACTGAAGGTCTGGAGAGCCGCTTATGAACCAAAGGACAAAGCGTTCCGTGACGCTCAACTAGAAGGAAGGGACCTCGTGCGCTGGAAGTATCAACGTTACGTGAAAAATTACCTCCGTGCCATCAAGGGCGTCGACGAAAATCTCGCTCGACTCCGTAAAACTCTCGAAGACGAGGGCCTCGCTGACAATACAGTTTTTGTCTACTCGTCAGATCAAGGCTTTTACATTGGTGATCATGGTTGGTACGACAAAAGATGGATGTATGAAGAGTCGCTAAAAATGCCTCTGATTGTTTCTTGGCCTGGCGTCATCAAACCAGGAACACGAAACCAAAATCTCGTGCAGAACCTCGATTATGCCCAGACATTTTTAGAAATGGCTGGCGCAACCATTCCCGATGATATGCAGGGAGAGTCTCTCGTTCCCCTTCTCAAAGGAGAAAGCCCATCAGATTGGAGAAAGTCGATTTACTATCACTATTACGAATACCCCTCTTACCACCAAGTGCCACGTCACAACGGAATTCGCACTGAGCGCTATAAACTCATTAACTTCTATGAATTCGGGGAATGGGAGTTCTACGACCTCAAAACCGACCCAGATGAATTGCACAACCTTTACGGAAACCCTGAGAAAAAAGAACTCATCGAAGAAGTCCGCAACCAACTCATCAACTTGCAGAAAAGTTATGATGACAAGACCGTTTTGCCAACGAAGCCAAAAGCTTGGCAGGCTCGAATGCGTCGCACGACAAGCGTTCAAACCGAGGCAGATTTCCCTCCCCGAACCAAATAATCTTAAATCCTCGCTTTTTTCATAAGAGCTTTGCTCTCATCACAATTGTTGGGATAGGAGCCGTAAGATTCCCACGCTTCGATGGTGAACGCATTCCGAGGCACCATTCACTGGGCTCTTCGCTTTGTCTCTTCGTAGAGCTTCTGAAAACCGGGGTAAACCTTCCAACGTTCAAAAAGAGCCTGATACCTCGAGTCCTGTGTCCAAAACCTCGATTCTGGCACCTGATCTTTTCGAAAGCTCTCTGGGTAGTCTTGGCCATCAATACTTTCTTGGATAGATTGATACCAACCGAGATATTGCGACACCATGTTCTCAAATCGTTGAGGGTGTTGAGGCGCGATATTGGTTGACTCCTTCGGGTCCTTAGAAAGGTGATAAAGGGCAAAATCTCTTTTCGAGAGATCGAGCGAGATCAACTTATAATCGTTATCAATCAAAGCGCCCTTCCCGAGAAAGTGAAAGGCAATCGGCTCTTTCCTAGGTCCAATTTCTTGGGTGAAAAGTGGTTTCAAACTTTCTCCATCCACTGGAGACAACATGCAATGGGCAGAGAGCCCCAAAATGGCTGCAATCGTAGGAAAGATATCCATCGTCGAAGCGGGATAAGATGTCACACGAGGACGAATCACCGCAGGCCACTCGACAATTCCAGGAACCCTAATGCCTCCTTCCCACAACGAGCCTTTGTGCCCCCTCAATGCTCCAGTGGTCGTCGGTTTGATCCCTGGCAGCCCACCATTATCCGAACAAAACCAAATTAGAGTCTCTTGTGCGATCTTTAAATCTCGTAGCGTTTTGCGCAAGCGCCCCACACTCCGATCAAAGGCAACAAGCTCTCCGTAATGGTTTCTACTTTTTTGATCAAGATGCTGAAAGGTAGCAAGATCATCTTGGCTTGCTTCAAAAGGTGAATGGGGAGAGCCATCCCAAATCACAGCAAAAAATGGCTTCTTCTTGGAGTGCTGTCTTTGAATGAAGTCAATGGCTTCACCCATAATCGCTTCAGAGGAACTTCCGTCCAACTGGTGCACCCCACTCGCACTCCCCATGAAAGGATTTCGGTCAAAAAAATTGGTAACTGTCATCCATGTCTCAAACCCAAAGTTCTCTGGTCCGTATGGATCCTCCGCAAGAACTGGCACCCCAGGGCCACGCAATCCGTTGAGGTGCCACTTCCCAAAGTGGCCCGTTGCGTAACCTGCCTTTTTCAGCGCACTTGCGATTGTTTTTTCAGGCAATCTCATTGCCTTTCCGTGCGAAGCAACTCCTGACCGGTCATTGGCTCGGCCAGTTAAAACCGACGCACGGGTGGGTGAACACACTGGCGCCCCGGCATAAAACCGATCAAATCTTAAGCCACCTGCCGCCATCTCATCAAGATGGGGAGTCTTCAGAACGGGATGATCGTAATAGCCAGTCTGGCCCCAACCTTGGTCATCAGTCATAAGAAGAATGACATTGGGCGTTTCTCCTCCGAGTTGCTGAGCTAGCAAGAAAAGAAAGAGAACAAGCACCTTCATTCTTCGATTCGCTTGGATGTGGAAAGACGATTACTTTCCGGGCGCTTTGGTAGGCTGCACTTTGAGCTTTCGGCACCAAATATTTCGGAATCGCACCGGATTACCATGGTCTTGGAGAGAAAGCCCCCCGGCTTTTTGTTTACCGCCTTCTTGCACCGCAAATTGAGTCACAATTCCATTGTGCAAGACAGTAATCGAGCCAGGTTCAATAAGCTTTCCCTCGGCGTTTTTCTTCTCGCGAATACAAATAATATCATACGTTTGCCATTGGCCAGGACCCCGGCTTGCATTCACTAAAGCGACACTTTTTTTGTAAAGTGAAGATGCTTGACCATCGGGGTAGGTATCGTTGTCAAATGAATCGAGTACTTGAACCTCAGGATAACCGCCAATAAAGACCCCACTATTGCCTCGCCCTTGGCTGTGACCTTTGACTTCTGAAGGAGTGCACCACTCGATGTGCCATTGACAATCTCCTTCCACTTCCTTGCGAGTCTGGATGGCTCCGGTTCCACGAACAACCTCCATAAAGCCCTCCTTAACTAACCATTGGGCCTGATCACTGCCATCTTTCCCCCTTCCCTTCCACTGGTTTAAATCCTTACCATTAAAGAAGACGATCGCATCGGAGGGCATTGAGCCTGGTTTCTTTTCTGCTGGATAGCCCGGAGGAGTGATGATTGCGGGCCGCAATCCCGCAACTTGCTCAGGGCTCCAGCGTCCAGAATCAGAAAGCGAAAGCACATCTTCAGCAAGGACCGAAGAGACGCCAAAGAAAGTGATCAAAGGAAGGGCAAGATGATGTTTCATAGTGTGTTGTTGAGAATGAAGATAACTAGTTGTCCCTATCACTACGCCAAGAGGGCAAGACACTTTCAAGTTCCTTTCTTGGAAAAGCTATTTCGGTGTGGTTGAAACCAATGCCCCATCAATGATCACATGCGTTGTGTGGGTGAGAGTCTCTAGCGGATCACCGTCAAAAAGCACAAGATCTGCATCCTTACCGGCCTGTAGAGATCCAATCCGGCCATCAAGACCAAGAATCTGAGCAGGAAAAAGCGTACACGCAGCCAACGCAACTTCCTGAGGCAGTCCATAAGCAGAAGCAAGTGCCGCTTCAAAATGAACCACTCGCGTCTTGGGAACATATTTTTCATACCCTGACTGAAACGCAAAAGGAATCCCACGGGCATACAACTTCGCCGCGAGGGTAAAAGTCATGTTCTCCAAATCACCATAGGGGCGCGCCATGGTTGGATGGACGATGATAGCAACCCCGGCTTTCTTAAGCTCATCGAGTAAAAGATAGGCTTCAGCGGCTCCATCGAGCACGAGATCAAAGCCAAATTCTTCTCGTAGCCGAAGTGCGGCAGCAATATCTTGATGACGTTGGGCATTGATCACTAAGGGAACCTTTTTTGTTAGAACATCAACCAGCACCTGTTCTTTAAGACTGAGCTCCGGTATCTTTTGCTCAGAATCCTCTTCTGCTAGCGCGATTTTTTTGACCTTAGCTTGAGCTCGAAGAAGCTCGCCACGAAGCAGAGCGACAGCTTTCGAGCGCGTTCCAACCCCCTTACCAAGAGCTTCCGCTCCCAAGGTTGCAGCAACCCCCGAAACGGGCTTGAGCGTATCCTCTACCGAAGTAATCGATTGGGTATTAGTTTTCACCACCATGAATTGACCCGAAATCAAATTGCCGGGAGCATGCCCCGTCTGAACAGTCGTCACCCCAAGATTCCGAACCCAGTCGACTAATGGGTCACGACCATTATAGGCATCCAAAGCACGCAGCTCAGGTTGGATCGGCTCTGACTTTTCTAACTGTTCCTGATCATGTTTGGGGGAGTTCAAAATCCCCGATAATCCGACCGTCGAATGAGCGTCAATCAGACCAGGAGTCACGACTTTTGCCGAGATGACTTGGTAACTCTGCGGGATAACGATCTTTGTTCCGACAGCTTCGATTTTGCCATCAGCCCCGCAGAGAATCACGGCGTTTTTCACTGGCTTTAAGTCTCCAGTCATTGGAAACATCAAGTCCGCTTTGACTGCGATCTGACCGCTTGCTTTGACGAGTATCAGAGCAAGGAAAATCCATACTTTTCGTATCATATGATGAGATGAATTAAGGGTTAACGATAGAAGCAACAGCCTGTTGCCTGTCGGCGATGCCCTGCGCCATAGCCTCCTTGGGCAAAAAGACGGTCCTGTTCATTTTGAAGATCAAAGACTTTTTTACCCTCAACATGAGTCTCCAGAATCCGAGTGTAGATCGAAAAAGGGTCTCCAGAAAGAATGACAAAATCAGCTTTTTTGCCGGGCTCTAGACTCCCCGTTGAATCCTCAAGATCTAAAATCTGGGCTCCTGCAATCGTCAGAGCTTCCAATGCTTTTTGGCGCGACATCCCTGCTCGCACTCCAATGGCCGCGTTGCGCAGAAACCATCGTGAATCGTTAATGGGATCATCAGTATGAAGGGCAGTGAGAACACCACGTTTCTCAAGCTCGGCACCATTCCGCCATTCTAAGTCTCGGGCTTCTAATTTTCCACCCGGTGAATCAAGAAAGATCAGTGAGCATGCCACTTTTGCTTCCGCAATTTCATCGGCCACCTTCCACGCCTCCGAGACATGGTGTAAGACGACCTCAAACCCAAACTCTTTTTTCAGACGAAGAACTGTGAGAATATCATCATGGCGATGAGTATGATGGTGAACCTTTCTCTTTCCTTCTAACAAATCCGCGATGGTCTCGAGCGCAAGATCTCTCTCAAAGGGCTGATCTTTTTGCTCCCCATTGAGATGTTGATCCCTCTTCTTTAAATACGCTTGCGCATCGAGAAACTTCTG
>JALRJZ010000012.1 GCA_023261045.1 Akkermansiaceae bacterium | reverse complement strand
TCCCTCTTACTCACCAGCCTCATGAACAAGATTGGCATCACTTGGGAGGGTATTTTAAGAAGATCTTGTACTTCTCAGGAACCTTGTCACCTCCCCCAAGAGTCTTGTCCCACAGGCTCAAGAGAGCGGTGCCTTCCTTAATTAAAAAAGCACCATTCGAGTCCCTACTGTAATCCTCAGTATTGTAGAGATCCATGGTAAGCTGAACATCCGGGTGCTCCGCAAGAATCCTCATGCAATTTAAGGCCGCTTTCTTGGCAAGTTCTCCGGTCGCGGCAAAATCGCCAACAAATGCCCCATTGTATGAGTTTAGCGCCCTCACTGGCTCATTCATTCCCTCTAAGGCTAAGCCATGGCAGTAGCAAATCTGAGTCCTGAGGTTACCAGGAAGCCTGGCATTTCTCCACTCTTCACTCATTACCACTGCATCTAAGCGGGCCCAGCTTTTCGTGCGCACGGCATCCCAAAAAATCCCATAAATCTTAAATTGGGTTTTATGGAACTCATGCAAAAGCTTCTCCGGATCGAACTGAGAATGAAGCGCTGCTAAAGTATCCAAATCTTCCAAACGACGAGCACAATCCATCTCATAAAAGCCAGCTAAAGTGGAATAATTGCCAGGAATCGTTCTCACACTTTTATACTTCTCATAGCAGCCTTTAAACAAAGGTTGAGCAGCTTCATAGTTTCGACTTTTGTAGGCTTCCATCGCCTCGCTAAACTCTTGTGGCTGCAGGAAATACACCTTGTGCGTTGCTAGGCTAGCCTTGCGCCGCGTTGTCGAATTCTCGGTCTCCTTCCAGAGAATATTCGCGTCATCGGATGCAATAATAAAACCTTTGAAGGTGTTTTCATCATTCATGATGAGAGCCTGCAACGAAGTTTCCCCTTGTGCATGGGGGCTCATCAGTCCGGAAAGAAGAGCGAGGGTGGTAGTCAAAAATGTTTTCATAAGATCGATGAAAAAAGTGGTGCTATGGCTTATTGTTCTTCGACAACCTTGGTGGTATCCGAGTGGGCCTCATAATCGGCGACCCTCTCTTTGACTTTATTATACAAAACTAACTCTTCAGGGGTTGCTTTCTTAATCGCATTGACGGTGAGTTTGATATATTCATCACCTTTTTCGTAGGCATACTGCCGATCACTTTTGCCATTGCTATTAGTGCCATTCCTGGTCCAAACCAAATCCATCCAACGATCGAGAGCGGGGGCAGAATAGCGGATTGCACCCATATTCGCTCCCCATACCTGAGCATAAACTCCCATTGCATCTTCTTTCTTCCCAGCTTGATCATACGCGGAAGCCATGAGCATTCGAGCCTCAAGCTTTTTGCGGCGATAAGATTTGTTGTTGATATACTCACCAGCCGTGGTGACCGCAGCATCATATTCACCACGAGCTGCTTGTAATGAAGCGATCAAATAAAGCGCTTCTTCCTTATCATCCGCTTCTTCGGAATCCGCGATGACTCTCCGCAACAGGGTAATGGCCTCTGCTTGATCTCCACTTCCACCTCGGCCTAATACGTCCGCCAACCCAAAAATGGCCCGATACTTATGAGACTGATCATCTTTACGATTCAGGGCCTCTTCATAATAAGGTTTTGCAGCGACCGGATTGGTCGTTTTCTTGCGAATAAAATCACCCACTTTCACAAGGATGAAATTTGAAAGGTCTTTGGGATCAAAATCTGTTCTCAGCTCAGTGAAGAGGACCTGAATCATGGCTTTTGCATCAGTCGCCATCTTTTGGTCTTTCTCCTTATCAGCCTTCTCGAGCTCGCCTTCAAAAACATCGATAATTGCAATACGAAGCAGAGCTCTTGTCGCCTTGTCACGAGAATCGATTCGTGGAAAGGCGTAGTAGTGATCTTTTAACTCAGTGGGGGTGTGTGACTGGAGATAAGCCTCAGTGTAAGAGCCAATTGCCTCTTCAAGGCCAGGAGTTCCTGGGCTCTTTGCAATATCAGCGATCACCCCTTGAAGACGCTCTAAAGCTTCGTCGAGCTTGCCAATTTTAGCCATTCCGGGAATGCCAACAACAGCCACACGTGCCTTAAAGGGTGAGTCAGAGCCATATTGATCCCAGAATCGATTGTAGAAAGGAACAGCCTCAGCAACCCGTGGATTCTCTTCCTTTCCGATCTTTTCTTTTCCAATCAGAGCAGTGAGATAGTAGAGACACTCACCAGCGACCATGTCATTCTTCTTGGTCTCAGCCAACTCAAGCGCTTTGAGATAATACTCTTCAGCCTCTTCTTCTTTGGTGAGGGTTTGGAGAATATTACCCTTTAAGGCAAAGTTGCTCTCCATGATGGAAACACCTGGATATTCCTTCTCAACCCGGTTGACCATTTCTAAGGCGGGGTCATTTTCTTCCTCGGCGTAGTGACAATTTGCTCGGTCATAAAGGGCGAAAGGCATATAAATATTGGTTCGAGGATCCGGATATTTCTCGAAGAAGGTATCCAGAAGTGAAGCCGCTCGCGTCCATTCTTGGAGGCGGGAATAGTTTGCCGCTTGAAAATAGAGTGCCGCCTGAATTCTCGTCTTATCGGCACCCTGCCCTCCATAGGTCTCAACGTATTCATTGAGCAGAGGCTGCGCTTCGACGAACTCTGCGGTGTAGTGCTTACTTCCCCCTAAGACGAAAAGACAAATATCATGGGGTTTGGAAGGCTTCTTCAGTTTCCCAATCATTTTTTGCGCCACCTCAATACACTTGGCATACTCTCCCTCAAAGAAGAGGCTCGTAAGCATCATCCGCCGCACCTCATCGACATGTTGGCTTGTGGGGAAATCTTTCAAAAAGATCGTTCCGTAATGTTCGGTGGTGAGAACTTCCCCAATCACCGCAGAAGTCCGAATAAGATTATAGAGGTTGCTTTCACGCATTGCGACGAGCTGCTTATCTCTAAGAATCTTTGCTTTAGGTAAATAAAGCTCAAGCTGCTCATAGGCTGCAAATGCCCCTCTCACATTTCCATCTGCCTCGTGCATCACTGCGGTGTTGAGAAATGCATATACCTCATTGACCTTGCCCTGCTTATCTGCCGACTCCAAATCTTCCAAACTTGCCGACAACTCAGCTCGATTAACGATCATTGATCCATCTTTGATGGTCCGGTCATAGTCCCCAATCATTGTAAGGCGGGCATTGATATCGTCGATTGCAGCGATCGTGCTGGGAACGAGGGCATAAAGCTCGAAAGTCGAACGGATCATGTCTGCTCCTTTGGCGTCTTGAGCCAGCTTCATAAAAAGCTGCGAAAACTCATGGGCTTCAAATGGCTCCAACTGGATATGCGCACGGTTTTTTGAGAGGAAGTCGAGAAGAGCGGCCTCATCCTTCTTTTCAATGACCGCTTCCACCATCTCGCTAAAGGCAGACATGATGCCTTTATTGGGAGTTGGGAAGGTCGTCTTACCCTTGATAGAAGTCTCGAGGAACTCATTTCCTTCCTTAATCTTGCGAAGCTTAAAATGGTTGATGGCCATATTGATGTAAAAAACTCCCCTTTCATAAGAATCACGTGCTGGATCACGCTCTTTAAGGAATTTTTTATACATGCGAATCGAAGTGTCCCACTCCTCCGCTCCCTTAGCAGCATGCCCCCACAAAAGCAGAGCACGCTTGTTATAGATATTGAGACTTGGAGCATCCCCTTCCTTAGGAGCCGTGTTCTTATATTTGGTATAACACTTCTCACAGGATTTCATCGCATCAGCATACTTGGCGAGCTTGATTTCTGCATAGGCGCGGTGATACCAAAACCATCCAAAACGAGGCCCAAAAAGCTGCAAGGCCCTCCCATCAAAATTGTCAGTGGCCCGAACGAGAATCGCGTAGGCAGCAGCCCAATTCCCTGCCTTCATTTCTGTGAGCGAATCAGCATGCATCTGCTGGATTGCCTGCCCCTGAACTGGCGCGCAAAAGGCCCCGAAAATCAACAACAACATTGCCAGCGAGCGTCGGATTTTGAGCATAGAATTCATGAAGTGATTGTAGTCAGTGTTCTTTAGAAGCAAATGAAAGGCTGAGAGCCCAAAAGGCTCATCAGCCTTCCGGCAAAATATAAAACGTGGTGGGGTGATTTTCCTTAGGTGTTTTAAAAGGCAATTTCGACAAATGGGTAAGCACTACTTGTCGGTTTGGTCTAACAGATCTGTGAAAGTGATTTTTGTGATGTTTTCTTTCGCAAGTGCATTCAAAACATCGATCACCCTTTGCTGCTCTGTTTTGCCATCCACACGAAGCTGCACTAAAGGTTCTTGCCCGGAGTTTTCAGCAAGACTGCGGTAAAGGTTCAGACGCTGCGAGAGGACAGGGAGCAATCGAGAATCCGGATCAGATTCCAGCAATTCATCCACACCACTTTCAGTTTTGATGAACACTTTCCCCTCTTGATCCAACAAAATGAGCATCGGGGAGAGCTCAGGAGGAGTGGTCGAAGGGGTATTGGCTGGAAGTGAGGTGTTGAGCTCTTGTTCCTTTTTAACGATCTGCGTCGTTACGAGGAAGTAGATGAGCAAAAGGAAACAGACGTCAATCAGGGAAGAGATATCCAAACCTGGTTCATCATCTTCAAAGGGTTGGCTTTTTTTTCGGCGGGCCATGAACTTTCAGATCTCTGTATTATTTATTGAAGGCCCCATAGGCCACGACGTCGACCCCAGCAGCTGCCGCTGAACGAATCACCTGCCGACAATAGCTAAAATCGACTCCTTTATCAGCACGAATATGAATCACAGGAGTATTACCAATCGCTTTGACCTTATCCTTCTCCTTCGAGATGTAATCAATCATGTCCTCTCTGGTCAAAAACTGGGTTTTCATATCCTCGGCAAAAAAATCCCCATTGTTGTGAATATTCATCACAATCTTGCCGTGAATCGACTTCGTTGCCCTCGCTCCATCGGCAATCGGAGGTTCGAGCCTCGTATCAATCTTAATGGTCTTCGGATTTGAAACCACTAAGAAGAAGAGGAGCAATAGAAAGACCATGTCGATCATCGGCGACATATCCATTGCCGCGTCTTCGCCTTGGTTTTCGTTAACCGCACGTAGTTTGTCTGAAGCCATGAGATGATGGGGTAGAAACTTTGCTCAAACCTTCTGGAGAGCTTTTAGGCTCTTGCTTCCAAAAGATTAAACGGCAATCCCCTCAGGAATCTTAGCAAGATGTGCGTCTGCGTTGACGGTCTGGATCGATGAATTGATGAGAGTCTCAGCAGTCCCATGACAATCAGCAACGAGAGAGTTAAACTTATTTTTAAAGAAGAAATACGCAAAGAGAGAGAGGATCGCAACGATCAAGCCCCACATGGTTGTTAAGAGAGCGACCGAAATATCTTTCGCGAGATCTTGCGGATCTGCACCAGCATTCTCACCCAAAGTTGCGAACGCTCCAATCATCCCGAAAACGGTTCCGAAGAGTCCCAACATCGGAGCGGCCTGCGCAACCAATGACAGAAGGTTAATGAAGGTCATCTGTTTGCGAGTTTCATTAATGGAGAAATCGGCGATCGCATCTTCGACATGGTCACGACCGAGATCCTCGGGCTGAGTGGCATCAATATTTGGCAATGAATAAGCCATCATACGGCCAAGATAGCTTGGGTGGGAGGCTGACAACTCAATGGCCGAACGCACACGGCAATTTGTCATATGCTCGAGAAGAGCTCCTTTGAGGTCATCTGGAGCGAACTTGGCCTTCGTCAAGTTCATCAAGTTGAAGACCGTCAGGCTGATTAAAGAAAGCAAACCAACGGCAACGATGAAAATCGTCAGAGGACCACCATCGAGAAGAAACTGCTCAAGAGCATTCTTGTCCTTAGCTCCGCCTTCCTGCGCGAGAGCAGGAGCAGCAGCAAGGAGCGTAAAAAGAGAACCGACAATCCATTTTTTGCCGGACTGGAACGATGAGGTAAAAGTCATGATTTCTTGAGGTACGTTTGGTGCGATCTGTTCGCCATTTTCATAAGTGAAGTCTGTGAGTAAAGAATGTTTTCCGCTAAATTGCTGATTCTTTTCAGAGGGAAACCTTGACAAAAAGTGAGAGACTCTTACCGCGACAGCGGTTTGATCATGCCTTTTTGGTCTGAATCGGTGATTTGCGACGAGGAAAGAGGGTCCGACATATTTGACAAACTGTTCCATCACACCCCCGAGCAGAACAAAACTCCCTTCCATAAAAAATGATTTGTAAGTGGAGTTTGTTCCAAGAGGCACGAGGAAAGAGTTTTTTGAGATCTTCTTCGGTTTTTTTCACACTCTTCCCGTCAGTTAACTTCCAACGCTGAGCGAGGCGATGGATATGGGTATCAACAGGAAAAGCGGGAACACCAAAAGCCTGTGACATCACAACAGAAGCCGTTTTATGACCCACGCCCGGCAGCGCCTCTAAAGCTTCAAGATTTGCCGGAACCTTTCCCTCATGCTCGTCGACCAAAATCTCTGATAAGCGTTGAATCGCCTGAGCTTTCTTTGGGGCAAGCCCACAAGGACGCACGATGGCATTAATTTCCTCAACCCCCTTTTTGCGCATTTTCTCGGGTGTATTGGCAAGCTTGAAAAGTGCTGGCGTCACCTGATTGACACGCACATCCGTGCACTGAGCTGAGAGCAAAACCGCTACAAGCAAGGTGTAGGGATCATCATGATCCAGAGGAACAGGAGTCTCTGGATAAAGTTCCTCCAGACGTTCGAGCACGTATTGGGCACGTTGCGTTTTAAGCATCCCAATTACTGAATTAAGACACGCCCTACGAAAATAAAAAAGCAGGGTAAGAGATTCAAAAATATGAAAATCCAGCGACTCACCGAATCGTTACCCTCCCGGAGGTCAATTTTCTCCTCGCAGCATAATACATCTGACGCGTGTGAGCACGGTGAGTTTTCTTACTGAGGAATGAAACTGTCCCTTGCCACGAACCCCACTGGATGATCGTCATTTCTACATAACGAGTGCCCCACTTTTTCATCAGCGAAAGGTTTGGGTGGTATATATCAATCGTGTTGGTACCCACGAGACTTCGACCATAATCATCCACCACATAGGTATACGGAAGTCCTTTGATCTTAAAACGAGTTCCTGCGGGAAGAACCGACCAATCAGCCGCTGCACTTCGCAATGAACCGTACTGCAAATAGGTTCCAAGGGCGTTTTTTCTCCATGGGGCTCCAGGCTCCATTTCCATGTGCGAATATCCCGTGGTGCGAACCACTCGCGTCCGAACCGAATCAGGGTAGGTCGGCATGCCATGCTTATCTCTCGGGAGCTTCGCTGCCCGTTTGACCTCTGAAGCCGAAATTCGCGCTGGATAAAAACCAGCTCCAGCCCGACTTTTCAGCGAGGCAAGGCGACTTTGGTCGGCACTCCACTGGCTTGAGAGAGATTGCGAAGCTGTATTCGTCGAATTTCGAAGATGGATTCCTGCCGAATTAACTGTAGTCGATGTATTCTCAGCGCAACTCACTAAGAGCATGCCAAGAAAAGGAGCCATCAATAAAGGAAGGATTTTCATGTCTCAAAAATCAGCGTCGCGCCTCATTTTCGGGCCAAAGACTTGGCCCACGATCACGGGGATGTCTAGCGCTTTTTTAGAGCCACTGCTTCAACGATTCCTGCTCTCTAGGAACAAAAAAGCGGCGACCATGAGGCCGCCGCTTCGAACATTTTCTTCTTTAAGAGAGTATCAACCTTTCCTGATTGTTGACGCTCAACTTTAGGAATTAGTCTTTAATGGAGAGAGCCTTATAGCCTCCACTTGCTTTGAAGTAGAACATTAACAAGAGGTAAATCACCGCCATTGCAGCCGGAATCAATGAGTCGGTCTTCAATGTTCTTCTGTTACCACGGATGTCCGCATCAACAACAGTTTGTTGAGCTTCAGATCTTTCATCTTTGGCAATTTTCTTTGTTTCTTCAAGGCGCTTAGAATCGATCGGCTGAACCGCTTCAAAACCGAGGAAAGCACTTGGATCACCTTCACTCTTCCACTCTGCATAGAGAGCTTCATCAGCAGTTTTCAACTCCTCAGCGGAATAACGGTCTTTGAAATAGCCCAGTCCTGCCGAACCAATCAAACCAGCAGACATCATACCGATTCCACCCATCAAACTCATTGCAATCGCTCCCGTGGCTGGGAAACGGTCTCCAACGACGGCAAGCATCGTTGGCCAGAAGAAAGTCTTACCAATGGAATAAACGAGAACCGCTCCAATAGCAGGTCCAAAGGAAGTAATCGCCGCAACCGCATTCAATCCTACGCAGGCAATCACCGCACTGACGAAGAGGAGGCTAATGGGGTTCAAACCAGTTTTTTCCTCGATGAAGTGTGTGCAGAACCGAAGCAAGAACATGGCCAATGAAGTAATCACAAAGAGGATTTTACCCTGCTCTTCATTGAGGATCGCTCCAGTGATGTTCTGCATCCACCCGTCTGTTCCAAGCTCAACAGCACCGACAAGTGCATGAGTTACAAATAAGACGAAGATCAACCAATGACCTGGCGCAAAGCTAGTAATTTTACCGATCCAGAGCAGCGTTCCCACTGCGATCACAATCGCTAAGATTTGGGGAACATTCGAACCCGCCTCAAAAAGAGGAGCAAGAGTTCCTCCAAAGAAGAGATAAAGCATGTAGGCAACAACTGCACCACCCATGAGACCGATGTCCTTAAACATCTCTCCCATCTTAAGACCCTTTTCGGCAGCCTCTGACTGAGGATACTTCTGACGGAAGAACATCAATCCGTAAACGAGGGTAGGAATCAAGTAGAGAGCAAGCTGAGTCTTCCAGTGAAGTGCTCCCTCCCCAGTTCCAAGGAACCATCCAATCATTCCACCGATCACCATTCCCAAAGGCCATGATGCATGGAGAATATTGAGGTTGTGCGCGCGGTTTTCTGGGAAAAGAGTTGAAACAAGTGGGTTAGCAACTGCTTCAAGAGTTCCGTTTGCAAAGGCAAAGATAAAGGTTCCCCAGAATAGGAAATTGTAAGCTGCAGACATGGCCTGTCCCTCTGTCGCTCCAAGCGTTACAAATGCCGACACCACGTGGCATAAGAAAGCAACAGCAACCAATTTGCCGTATCCAATTTTATCGACGACGACGCCGCCGATCATGATTCCAAAGCAGAATCCAGTGAATCCGGCTCCGCCGATTTTGCCCAACTCAGCTCCGGAAAATCCAAATTCAGAAGCCCAGTTACCTAGGATCCCTCCGCGGATTCCGAATCCGACACCGGCCGCCAAAATCGCGACAAACCCGGCCCATAGAAGCCGCTTTCTGTTTACTTGTTCACTATCACTCATATTTCGATTGTGTCGTTATTAATATAATTCCCCATTCGGGAAAGAAGGATTCTGATCAATCTTTCTGACAAAACAAGCCTAGGATTTGGGCATTTTTAACGGCAATCGCACTCTGAATCCCTCCGCACCCTTTGAAGGGCCGCCTCTCCAACAAAAAAGCAGAAACCTCAGGGCTTCTGCTTTTTTGTTAGAAAGTCCACCGCCTCAATCGGATAAGGACTCCAATAGTAAGATCGGGGAAGAAAAGTAGTCAGACTCTATCGAGCCTGACCAAGCCATCGAAATGGCTTTAGGATCCCTTTCGGGACGATTTGGTTCGTAGGTGTCTTTATATAAACCGGCGAGACTCTCCGAAGTTTCACCCCCTAAAAGCAAGGATAAAAACGCTGATGGAATCATTCGACCCTAACTTCTTTGAAGGAACAAATCGATCCCATCCGACAAGGCAATCCAGCTCGCCTCAATAATACTATCGGAAACCCCGACGGTGCCCCAAGTTTTCTCGCCATCAGTTTGGACAATGAGCACCCGAGTCTTAGCTGCGGTTGCATTTCCCCCATCAATAATACGGACTTTATAATCGATGAGTTGCACCTTTTGGATTTCGGCAAAAAATGGAAGTAAGGCTTTTCGGAGAGCTGAATCAAGAGCGTTTACCACACCTCTACCTTCTGAAACCGTATGCGTCGATTCCCCTTGAACATCGAGCTTCACTGTTGCTTCACACACCGGATCGTGACCATTCCGATACTGTCGGAAGGAACAATGATATTCGCTCAAATTCCAGGGGCGCTCCCATTGACCAAGTTGTCTCCGAATCAATAACTCAAGAGAACCTCCGGCAGCCTCAAAAGTATAGCCAACCTGCTCCATCTCTTTGATGGTCCCAAGAATCTGCTTGGCTTCTTCGCTACCCTTTTCCAGCGGAAGACCCATTTGCTGAGCTTTGATGAGAATATTGGACTGTCCTGATAATTCACTCACCAGAATCTGCTGCTCGTTACCCACTTGCTCTGGACGAATGTGCTCATAGGTCCTTGCCAGCTTTTGAACTGCATTGACGTGCATCCCTCCCTTGTGAGCGAATGCTGTTCGGCCTACGAAGGGAGCCCGCGCAAAATGCGGATTGTTAGAAACATCATCCACGAAAAATGAAAGATCTCTCATTTTTGAGACATCCGTTACGGCTTGACGACCCATTTTCAGTTCAAGAATGGGGATCACCGACGTCAGATTACAATTTCCAGTTCGCTCACCGTAGCCATTGATAGTGCCTTGCACTTGGGTCGCACCCGCTTCGACAGAAGCGATCGCGTTTGCAACCCCCAGCTCGCAGTCATTGTGGGTATGAATCCCAAGAGCAACCTCTGGAAAGCTCTCCCTGACCACGCGACTAATTTGCGCGATCTCGCCCGGCAAACAACCTCCATTGGTATCACATAACACAAGCCAGTCCGCTCCTCCTTCCACCGCTGCCTTCAAAGTAGCCATCGCATGATCTGGACCATCTTTGTAACCATCAAAAAAGTGCTCTGCATCGTAAACGACCTCTCGGCCAGCCTCTTTGAGGTGACGGCAGGTATCTCGAATCATCGCCTGATTTTCCTCAACACTCGTGCGCAAAACTTCCGTAACCTGAAGCTCCCAGCTTTTCCCAAAGATGGTGATCACGGGTGTTTGTGCATCAATGAGCAACTGCACCTGAGGGTCCTCTTCAACGGAAATATCGGCCCGACGAGTGGAGCCGAAAGCCGCGATCTTGGCATGCTGCCAGGTCTCCTGAGCCGCAGCCTTAAAAAACTCAATATCTTTGGGGTTCGAACCGGGCCAGCCTCCCTCAATGTAATCTACACCGAATGCATCCAAACGCTTTGCAATCCGAATCTTATCAAGACCAGACAATGAAAAACCTTCTCCCTGCGTCCCATCCCTAAGGGTTGTGTCATAAATCCGGACTTTTTCTTGGTCACTCATGGTGTTGGATTATCTCGCTCAGGGGCTTTGCCGTCTTTTTTTAGGACAATTGCCCGTGAGGGCGCGAATCTATGCAAAAAATGCAGCATGGCAAAGGTAAAGGTTCAGAGACTCTACGTAGGATTCTTTGGTGATCCGAGTTCGACGAAGGTCGAACGATCAAAAAGTCTCCCCTGTTAAAAAATCTCAATTCCTAGGTTGATGCCCCCAAAAACCCCTCTTCTTATTTTTTTAAGTCTCACGATCTGCACCCCCTTGCTCCAAGCAAATGGATTGATTGGAAAGGTGATGTGCGGCTATCAAGGATGGTTTCGCGCTCCCTCTGATGGTACTGGAACCGGTTGGCGTCACTATACTGCAGCCCGTAACTTTGAGCCGGACAGATGTGTTTTTGACCTCTGGCCGGATGTCAGAGAGCTTCCAGAAAAGGATCGCATCGCAACCCCTCTTAGACACCCTGACGGATCGACTGCAGAAGTGTTTAGTTCCGTTTCGCCTGCTGTGACCGACCTTCATTTTAAATGGATGAGAGATTATGGAATCGATGGGATCTTTCTTCAGCGCTTTGCTGTTTCCACTCGAAATCGAGCCCTCCGTAGGAGTCTCGATCAAGTCCTCCGCAATTGCACTCAGGCAGCCAAAACCTACGATCGAGATTTTGTTTTAATGTATGACTTAAGCGGCCTGAGACCTGGGCAGCTTCAGATAGTCATCGACGACTGGAAGTCTCTGATCGACCGTCAAGTGATCTCCCGAGACGTCGTTTTGCATCACCGTTCTAAACCTCTGATCTCTCTCTGGGGACTTGGATTTAATGACAGAGAGCCTAAGCTGGAAGAATGGAGTGAATTAGTTGATTTTTTCAAAAATGACCCGCTCTATGGCCAATACTCAGTCATGGTAGGCATCCCAACTTTTTGGCGAACTCTGGAGCGAGACAGCATTGAAGATCCCGCCTTTCATGAGCTCCTTAAAAAGGTTGATATCCTGAGCCCTTGGACGATCGGAAGATACAGCTCCCCAACCTCAAATGCAAAGTACACCCAAGAGACTCTCCGTGGGGATCTCGCCTGGTGTCAGCAGCACAAGGTTGAGCTCTTACCAGTTGCTTTTCCAGGATTTAGTTGGCGAAACCTCCAACAGACCCGAGGAAAAAAAGCCCCGCTCAACCAAATCCCACGACGTGGAGGGGAGTTCTTATGGGCTCAGGCTTGGAATGCTCGTCGCACTGGAGCCGAAATGCTCTACGTTGCGATGTTTGATGAAATTGATGAGGGAACGGCAATTTTCAAAATTCGCCAAGACCCCCCTCAGGAACCGATCAAATTTGTCAGTGAACCACAGGTCCCCAGTGATCAGTATTTGTGGCTCACTGGTAAAATCGGCGAACTCTTCCGGCGTGAGAACCTCCCTGAGCAAGTTAAGATCCCAAAGCGAGAGTAACTTTTCCATTCTTAACCAGATTTCTTGCACATCGGATCGGTTCGTTTTACAACCACGGCGTTGCTCCGGTAGTTCAACGGATAGAACAAGGGTTTCCTAAACCTTAGATCTAGGTTCGATTCCTGGTCGGAGCGCCAATTTCGCTCTTCATTGGCTTGAGATAGCATTCCAGACAAGGATTTGCGCGAAGGATTCTGTCTTTGAGTTGGGGAGATTGATCTCAAAGGTTCAAAGAAAAGCCCCCGAACCTATCTCAAGGCCGAGGGCTTTAAAAAACTGGTAGCAGCGGGCGGATTTGAACCGCCGACAAAAGGCTTATGAGTCCTCTGCTCTACCCCTGAGCTACGCTGCCAACTTATGATTGCGCAAATGCGCGGGCGCGGAGTTATCGCCGAACAGCGGTTCTGTCCACCAAAAAAAGGATCAAGTCTGGTTTCTCAGAAGGCTCTTTGAACTTTTAAAAGCGTTCTTGGGATGAGCTTAGAACCCGAAGTATCGCGAAAAATAAAAAAGCCCGACCGATTAAACGGTCGGGCTCTTTAGTGAGATTGAAATCTCTTAGAAGCTCCTAGAGAGAATCTCCGAGCATCTTGAGAGCATCCGCTGCACGGTTTGAGTAACCCCATTCGTTATCATACCATGAGCAAACCTTCACCATATTACCATCAATCACGGTGGTCAGTTCACTATCAAAGATTGATGAGTGAGGATCTCCGACGATATCTTGGAGCACGAGAGGCATTTCACTATAGTGGAGAACTCCCTTGAGTGGGCCTTCAGCAGCCTCTTTGAAAGCTGCATTAATCTCTTCAGCGGTCACGTCTGATTCCAGTTCTGCGACAAGATCAGTCAATGATCCAGTTGGAGTTGGAACACGGAAGGCTCCTCCGTTGAGCTTTCCATTAAGCTCGGGAATAACCAAACCGATGGCACGAGCAGCACCGGTTGAGGAAGGCACAATGTTCTCTGCTGCGGAACGCGCGCGACGAAGATCACCATGAGGAGCATCAAGGAGACGTTGATCTCCGGTGTATGAGTGAATGGTGCTCATGAATCCACGCTTCAGTCCCCATTTGTCATGGAGAACCTTTGCAAGTGGAGCAAGGCAGTTTGTGGTGCAGGAAGCATTAGAGACGATGTGATGCTTTGCCGCATCATACTCGCTATCGTTGATGCCAAGGCACATGGTCAGATCAGGATCGCTTGCTGGCGCTGAAATAAGGACTTTCTTTGCTCCTGCGGAAATGTGCTTGGAAGCCCCTTCGCGGCTGCAGAAAAATCCAGTTGATTCTAAAATGACATCCGCATTCCACTCACCCCAAGGGAGATTCGCAGGGTCACGCTCAGCGGTCGCATGAATCTTGTGGCCATCAACGATGATGTAGTCATCGTCATAAGAGACCTCACGAGAGAACTGACCTTGTGAGGAATCATATTTAAGAAGGTGGGCGAGGGTCTTATTGTCTGTAAGATCGTTGATCGCGACGACTTTTCTCAGTTCGTCATCGGTCATTGCGCGGAGCACCATCCGGCCGATTCGGCCGAATCCGTTAATTGCATAATTTGCCATGGGTCTGTCCTAGGAATTAGGTTGGTTAGTGTGTTTTGCCCGCCAATTCAGCGGGAAAACGGCGGCATTATGCAAGGAACCCCCTCCCCGTCAAGGTCAGCGGGGAAGGTTTCTCTGAAAAGGGAGTCTCAGCGGCCGCACCGCTTCGCTCAAGCTACTTGGGTGTTGACTCCGGAATATGGAGGAATTTTACCCGATCGCCAGATTTCTTCCCCTGTCCTTTGTAGAGGAAGGCTTGGACCCGAAGACCAGCAACGATGCGGACCGTATTCTGATAGATCATCCGCACTTTCGTCCCTTCATAGTAACCAACGATCACATTATTCGGCCCCTCTTTGAGCTCCGTCACAAGGGTCTTCCCCGGCTCAATTTGTTCAGCTTTCCCCTTACCCACTTTCACAATTGCCTTTGAATCTGAGACATTGACAAAGCGGATACTTCCAGCTGGAAGAGCCCTCGCATCATCCGATAACATGAGCAATTTTGGAGAGTCCCAGCTCATTGTGGCGTTATCACGGAAGAGCACCCCCAAATTATATTTCGAGGGAGGCGCCTTGGCGTTGATCAGTGGTGATCCGGTCGGTTGCTTTCCCTCGTGAATTCTCAAGGCAGCAAGCTCTGCTGAAAGTTTGAGGGCCTTGGAAGGCTGACGCAAAACTAAATCAGTGCTTTGCATGTCTTCTTCTCCATTGGGAATGCAGATGGCTTTCGGGGGAAGTGATCCTGGAGGAGGATCCTTCTGCACGCGAACACCATCGATAAGCTCTTCTTCCCAAGCAGGGAGTTCACCCAAAGGGATAAAACGAAGGCTTTTGAACTGCTTCTGAGCGGAGGCAACAAGCGGAACAAAAAGAAGGGCGAGAAGTAGGTGTTTCATCTTAAAGAAGGATTTAGCATCAAAAAAAAGCAGAATACCAGCGAAAGGTTCACAAGTTCGGTGCTTTCCTATAAAACGTCAGATCATCTCAACGCATTCGACATTTTCTCCAGCGAGATCAATTATTCTTTGATCAGGGATTAAACTTCATTGGGGGCCAACCACCGAAATCTCTGAATTCTAAAGCGACGACCGAAATTAGGAGCGTCAGACTCGCGGTCTGGATTAAGCCCCGTCGGATCGGGTCGCATCGGCTCGGGAAAGCGCTGAATGACCGCCTCGCACCACGCTCTCGCAACAACTTTACCGTTCACCACACAATCCCCATAAGCCCTGACTACAAAGGTGTCGGACCGTGCACTCAACGATGAACCAATGGCCTGAAGAACATCTGCCTGCGTCAGATAAATTGGCGCACCCCAAGCCTTGCTCTCGGGCTTTTGGAGCTGCTCGAGTAAGGTCGGATCCAAAATATGATCTGGGTGGTCATAATCAACGAGTGACTGCTGCTGAAAAAGACGGAAATCAGAGTCGTCAGCAAGAGAGGAATTTAGCCCCGCTCGGTAGATCGCGGTCTCTATGACGCCTCGTTTCCCCGCTTCACCATCCGCTAATCGGCGATTGACGAAATCTGCCAAGGAAAGGAAAGGCCCTCTCAATTTAACCTCTCTGACGATTTCCTCCGCAAGACGTTCGATGTCTTCGTCATTTAACTGACGCGTGGCATTCCAAGTTGTTTCTTGGACGAGTGAATCCTGATTGGTCCAATCTGGCCGCTCTCCCCCAATGATTCTTGGAAATGGAGTCAGACCGTTCGACTTACGGTTTGCCGACAACACCGCCCTCCAAGCATCCACGCTCGTCGAATTGACGTTAAAAGCCCCCTCAGTAAAAAGAAACGCTGCCGCTTTGTGGAAGTTGTTTAAATCTCCTGGCTGGGTCTCAGCCAGAGGAACCATGCGCGGATTGGGGAGGGTTTGCTGAGCGCTCTTGGTGCCCACCCTCTCGAGCTGACTTGTCGTTCCTGAACTCAAAAAATATTCATCCCACAGACTTTGGTTCACTTCGAAGGAGAGATCATAAACGAGATTCTCATTTTCCGGGAGATCGTGGTAATACGCTCTTCCATGCTGCGCCCATGATTCCTCGCTCAACCCACGCTCACGATTCGTCGACCAACCAATGAAATCCGGAGTAAAACCTCCTTTCCCTTCGATAGAAGATAACTGCGGCACGGTGGATCGTTGACTTTCAAGACCAAGACGAGGGTCAACAAGGGCATTGCCTACGGCATAAGAAGGGTGCCAAACGAAGTTGGAAAGTTGCACATGCTGAAACTGAGCGAGGGAAACCACGCCAAGCTCAGTTCTGGGAACATCAAAGAGAATATATTTCTTTGCACCCTGAACAGGTTTTCCGAAGGGATAACCGTGATTTTTTTGGCCCTCCCATCGAACGGGGGTTTGATCAAACCAGCTGACGGCCTCGTCATAGAGATCTTTGGTGTAGATCCCAAAAAACCAGGGACCACTTGCGCTTCCGTCTCCGCGATTACCAATCAAGTTTTCAAAGGGAGAGCGAGAGGCATACGAGGCACGGAGATTCCAATTGGCAAAAAAGGCTTCCTCCCAAGCTTCAGGCTGAGCTTGAAGCCCATTGTTAGAAATCAAAAGGTGAGAGGGATGTTCTTGAAACCACCGCATGCGATAGCCCTGACGAGTCCGCCGATCAGGAGGAATGGTGACCACTGGATTTTCTAGGTCGAGAAACTCGATGGTCACCCCTGAATTTGGATCTCCCACATCATGATACCAAGCCTCTGGCGGTTCTCGGCCTGCACCAAATTGGAGAGAACATGAAACGGCGGCAATCTGGCGGAGATTATCAAAATCTTCGGGAGCGACCTGCGAACGACCTCCAACTGCCTTGAGGATCATCTGGCTATCATCGCCTTGCGTCAGCTGCTTACCGGTATCAAAAAATGAATCTGAAGGAGCATACCAAAACCGTTTGGGATACCATGCCATCCCCCCGATTTCATCGGGGTTTTCCTCATCAAATTCTGACGCTGAATGGTAGTAGTTATTTCTAAAATCATAGTCTGCGCTCACCGATAAAGTGTTATTGAGGATATTTTCTTCATCATATTCTGCAGCCTTGTCTGGAAGAAATACGAGACATTCACCTGGTTCAAAAGTCACCTCTTCGAGAGCGAAATAATAACTCCCGGTGTACGCATCATCATAAGCATCACTCCCCACGATCGGTCCTTCGGGCTCAGTACGGCCACCAAAATCTAACCAAGAAGCCATCCCAAGAAAACGCTCCCGCCCACCGACTTCAATCCAAGCGTCAGTTCGAAATCCGCGGCGTCCATTGACTTGAAGCACCACGACCGTCGAGGGCAAACTCAGCTGAACCGAATAAGGATTCCACAGAACCACGCGGGGAAAATCGTGCGATCGGATATTATAAGGAAAACGAGAACCCGGTGGATTAAGATGGGCACTAAAGGTATTAAACATCGAACCCTCGACCAAGATTGGAGAAAGACTCGCGTGATCAAAAGAAGTCAGAGTCGCTGGGTTGAGATTTTGGGAGCTATTGACCAAAACCTCAGGAGTTTGAAAGCCAACTTCGCTCTCTGGCAAGCGAGCTTGCTGAGGGCCAGCTTGAATGGCGACTTGATCTGCCAAACGCGCCCAATCCCGAAGGAGCCCAAACTTAGGTGAAGTTTTAGAGTATTTATTCAGACTCCAATCGAGACCTTGGAGTTCTGCGGATGCCTGATTACGAGGGCCTACTAGATTGTCGTTTGCGGAGAGTCCCGAGATCAACTCCCGACCAGACACCTTCAGTGGAGCAATATCCTGATCCTGATTTAAAAACACTGAGAGGTTTTTTTTGAGCCCTCCATCGCGAACATTCACTTGAAGCCCTCGTGAATGCACCGTGATGTCATGGAAAGTCTCTTTGCGCCAATTGCTATCACCCTCAAACCAGAGATCAAAAGTTCGTTGAGACAAAAGTTGATCCTTATCCTCAGTATCGAGATTGAGTTTCTTACCAACCACTTCGATGGCTGAAGCATCCGCATCATTGGCTCCCAAAAAGGGCAAAAACTTCTGGGAATCGGTTTCTTTAGCATAGGGGTCTGGCGTCACAAGGTTCGCCTTGACGCCAAGATCACCGACCCAATACCCATAGTGTCCCGATTGATTTTTGCTCCCAGAGACAGGGACTTTCAAAACATTGACATAATCCTCTGACTTTACGCCGACTGAACCAGGACCCACAAGTCGCACTTCAGAATCCTTAGAAATCAACGAAGGACGATAGAGATCTCCCTCTCGAGCTCGAAATCCTCCCTGATTTCCACTCACCAAAAAGTTCATGGCCTCAGGACGCTCTTTTCGGCGATCCTCAAGACCGCCCGTCTCCTCGTTTCGCCGGTAAAAAGAGGATCCGTTTGGGGTGGTCGTCTGCCAAACTCCCGTCCAGTGCTTTTCCTCTACCTTTCCCCGATCAGATTGCTCAAGAAGCGCAGTCGAGGCCGAAACACGCTGATCCGGACCAAGATCACGCTGGAGCTCACCAAGAGCAATCATGAGGGCAAGCCTTGCATTGGTTTGAGCGATCGATCGATGCGTCTGTGAAGCCCCGTCACGAACTTGAACGGTCGCAAGAGTGAGAAACGCCACCGCGACCATCGACAGCAAAATCATCACCATCAGAGTAGCAACAATCGCAAACCCCCCAAAATGACGATCATCGATCAAAAAGGGGTTTCGGCGATATGTGAACTGCCCCGCCACCCTTTGACAATACATGGCACATACATTTTTTGCAAATGCGTTTGTTTCAGGGTTCAAAGCGGGCACCATCAACCGGATTCTGGCAAAAAGGTTGGCATAAAGACCCCCTCCGGCTCCTTGCAGGGGCCAAGAGCTTGCAACACATGGATTTCACAATTCCTTGCCCCTGCTTGATAGAGTTCATGGACCAACTCTTGTTCTTTTGCCGGAATTAAAAAAATCGGAGCTTCTCCGGAAAAATCCGCCAATCCTGCTGAGAGGAGCTCGAGGGCAACTTTAGAATCTCGCATCACCCCCGGCCCAAGCATTCGACTCCCTGAATGATTGACCGAAAACAAAAAACCCTGAATTTCGCCGAATTGTTCAAAGACATATCCATGCCAAATTCCCATTTTATCGGAGACGAAATACTCATAATCCTTCCCCCGCCGAATTCCCACGAGCTCTTGCTCAAGAGAGACGAGTGCCGAAATATCTTCTCGAAGGACAGGTCTCACATGCGGTCCCGCAGCTGGCAAAAACTTACCCGCTGGAAAAAACATATCTTGAAACACCGCAGTGGGTCGGAATCCCGCCCGCGTGTAGAGCGAGTAGGAATCAAGATTCATGACACTCGAAACAAGCCTCACTGGTTTCCCCTCTGCCCTTGAAATGATTTCTCCGAGTAACTGACCTGCCACCCCACGACCCGCCTCCGGAGAGCGCACATTCATGATCCCGAGAGAGAGGTGTGTCTCGCGCGGATGGTAAAAACAGGAACCGATGAGCTTTCCCTCATCTTCGGCAACGAGGCAACAATCAGGGTCCAAATCCTCATAAACCTCAGGGAAAACTCGACATATCGAGGGTCGATGCCCTGGAAAACACTCACGATTTAAATGTTTCCGATACCAATCATTGGTGGAATGGAAGATTAAGTCCGAAAGCTCATCCCATTCATTCTGGCGTAATCCCCTCACTCGCATTGCGTCAGTTTGTGACAGATTCGGGCACTTCACCATACTCAATTCAAGTCCAAGAGTGTTTTACGTTGCCACTCCGAGCGGAAAGCTTTTCCTTTCTTACAGACATGAGAACTCTTGCAATCAGCGACCTTCACGGATGTTTAAATGCCCTAGAACTCCTGATCGAAACCATCCAACCGCAACCCGAAGATCATCTCATCTTTGTGGGTGATTATGTAGATCGTGGACCAGACTCAAAAGGAGTCATCGATTTTATCATCAATCTTGAACAACAATTTCGAGTGACATGCCTTTCTGGAAATCATGAAGAAAAGTTCTTCCTCTCCCGAATTGATAAAACAGACCTTGCTCATTGGCTCGACGCTTGGGGTGGTGGCCCTACTCTCGATTCCTATGGACCAGGAGGCTTCGATGATGTCCCCGATTCCCACTGGGATTTTCTTCTCAGAAACCGCCCTTATTACGAGACTGAGACGCACATCTTTGTTCATGCCAATCTCGAAGCACACACACCACTCGCGCAACAACTTCCTTTCACCCTCATTCATAAGAAATTTGGAGAACCAGAGCCCCACCAATCAGGAAAAATCATGATTTGCGGGCACACCGCTCAGAAAAGGCACGTCCCTCTCAATTTAGGTCATGCCATTTGTATTGATACCGACGTCGGGCGAGGCGGTTGGCTCACTTGCCTCCATGTTGAGAGCGGCCATTATTGGCAAAGTTCAGTGACTGGTGAGTCTCGAGAAGGAGACCTGTAGATTCTCACCGAGAGGAACTACCAGACGAAAATAAGATTCATCATCAATGCACGCAAATGCCACTGAAGTTGGCATAGCTTTTGCATCGACAAACTCATCTTTTGATTTTTGTGGATTGCGAGTTGATTCTCGCCCATTGTCCCAAAGCGAAGGATCTAAAAAATAAAGACTCGAAAATCATCGGGGCAGCTTTCATCACCCAGCGGCTGCTTATCGCCCATCACTCGAAATGTCGTCAACCCATCCATCTAGCCCTGAGTCTCCCTCTTCATCGATCCGCCGACGGAAGAAGAAGGGACCCCGGATTCTTTTTGTGACTCCGGAAATCTCTTATGTTTCAAAAAAGCTCTCTGTCGATGCTGAAAGGCTTCGAGCAAAAGCGGGTGGTTTAGCCGATGTCTCAGCCCTTCTTGTCCACGGTCTCACAGCGGCCCATCAAGACATTCATCTTGCGATCCCCCACTACCGCAAACTCTTCACAGGAGATGGAAAACACCCCGGGAAGAGATCAAGAATCTCAGTTGGCAAAAGAATCCACCTCGCTGAAGATTGCAAATTCTACCGCCGCAACGGTGTCTATAAGGCTTGTCCGGAGGACCTCCTCATGTCGGCTCTTGCCTTTCAACGAGATCTCATTAACCACATCATTCCTCGTGTCGAACCCGATATTATCCACTGCAACGACTGGATGACTGGACTCATCCCGGCCGAGGCTCGCAAACTGGGGATCCCGACTCTTTTTACAATTCACAATATACACACCCAAAAAGCGACACTTGCCCAGCTGGAGAATTCCGGCATCCCTGGAGGAGATTTTTGGGATGAGCTCTATTATCAACAATATCCGCAATCATTTGATGAATCTTATTGGGACAACCCCATCGACCTCCTAGCAACCGGCATCAAATGTGCGAATCACGTCAATGTCGTTAGTCCCACTTTCCTCCAAGAAATCATTAGAGGACATCATCAAAATATTCCAGGCTATCTCAGCCATCTTCTTTTTGAAAAGCACGCTGCCGGAGCAGCATCTGGTATTGTCAATGCCCCCGACAGATCTTTTAACCCTCAAGTCGATCAGTACCTTCCCATTGATTACGGCCCGAGGCGGCACCACACCGCAAAGCCACAGCTAAAAACAAAGCTCCAAAACATGCTCCTCCTTGAGGAGAATCCTGCTGCTCCGATTCTTTTTTGGCCCTCTCGCCTAGATCCCGTTCAAAAAGGCTGCCAACTCCTTGCTGAGACCCTCTATCAACTCACTCACGATTACTCTCATCTTGGTCTTCAAATCGTGATCATTGCCGATGGACCCTATCGACAGCACTTCCAAGGGATTGTTAAATTTCATGGACTTGAAAACCGAGTCGCCGTCAATCCCTTTTCAGAATCGCTCTCGCACTTAGGATATGGGGGCGCAGACTTTGTTCTCATGCCCTCTTCCTTCGAGCCTTGTGGGCTTCCTCAGATGATTGGAGCCCGATACGGCGCGCTTCCAATCGCTCATGCAACTGGAGGATTAAAAGACACCGTGACCCATCTCAATCTAGACGAGCACCTGGGTAATGGTTTCCTTTTCGAGCACTTTAACCCGGAGGGCTTTCGGTGGGCCATCGATCAAGCCCTTCATTTCTACCAGCTCCCAGCAGAGCAAAAGAATCCTGAGATTGCTCGCATTATGGCAGAATCCAAAGAAGTCTTTTCCGATCAACGTGTCGTCGAAAACTACCGTCACCTCTACGATCTTCTCGACACCGAGTCAGAGTGATCATCTCACTGATTGAATCGCAGGACGATTGTGTTGAGTCCAATGGATTCATCCATGATTCGAGGACAAATGACTTGGATATCTTAAGCATTGGCTCTCAGAGAGTCGACGCCCCCTGACACTAGAAACTCCCAATCCAAACCAACTGTCACCTCCTCACCCGACTCGTCCAAAAGGCACACAGAACCCTCGAGGGGGATGATCGAAACAACTTTGCCGTAGCCATCTGGAACGGCGGCGACAGCTTGAATCAAACGTAAGTCGACTTGAGATCCATCAAATTCACGAGTCGTTTGGATCCCTTCATCTCTCAACAGGTCTTTACGTGATTGCTCAACACTATCGCAGAAATACGAGCAAACATCTTCAATTCCCAGCCTTGCCAAGTGACGACCGTCCCAAGGCTCCGAATGACGACCTCCGTTGGAAATCCAAAAGAGAGTGGCTGGAAAATCTTGCGGCCTTTTTAAAGAAAACCAGACATAGCCATCCAAAACACAAGCCGTCCAAGCAAATGGCGCATCATCACTCGTCTCATGAACCATCATCACAAGATCTTCGAAGCCTTTCCTTGCCGGGTAACAAGTTAAGTCAGCATGCCCACCATCGATCATCTCAACACGATCTAACGCTTCGAAGCGCGCACCGGGGCGAAGCGCTTGGTATTCTCTACCTGCAGGATCAGCAAATACTCCGTGATAAACTGAAGCCCATCGAAAAGCGGAACAACTCACCCTGCCTTGATCTTCTGCAAGCTTCGAGAAATCTAGAATAGGGTGACTCCCATAGCTCCAAGGTCCAATGAGGCCTTCAACCGAATTTGTTAGGTAAATGACAGTCTGTTCAGGATGGATCCGCACTGATTTGGTAACGCGGCACCCAGTGTCGCTTGTTTGCATCGAGAGTCTTAATTCATCTTCTTCTGATTCTTCTCGAAGCCAAATTCCATTGGCGGGATCTCCATGCGGCGCACCTTCATCTTGCGGGCCAAATGGAAGACAAAAAAAGTCTCCCCGCAAGTGGGTCAATAAAACTGGCAACTCTGCATTTACCTCGCTGGGTAGCCATGGGCAAAAGGCGTAGGGGCTTACTTTACGCCCCCCAAGATCAAATTCAGCAGTCATATGTCCCCCTATTTCCGTCACAGCGACTGAAACGAGGGACCCTTTCATCAAAAAACTTTGTGCTCCATGTATCTGCTCCTTAGTCATCACCGCCCTGCTAGATTTGTTCATAGGATTAGCAAACCTCGTCTCTTACCATCAATACTCCGAATGGATTAACCTATGAAATACATCCGCCTCAAGCAGCAGATGAGCTGGGAGGTAAATAGCAAAAACAGCTTTTAAAAAAAGTCCTATATCTCAAGTTTCATCACCAGAGAACGCCCCCGTGATTTTTCCCATCAACACACTCGTCATTGGAACTGTCTCAAATCAATACGCTCAGCCAAAGAAAGGTTGCTGAGAAAAACGGTGCTCTCTGATTGACTTCACCTGATTGATAAAAAAATTATTTCTCAATTGCTGAAAGATCTTCACAAGTTCAAACCCAAATCCTTTTATAGAAAAAACGGTGATTCTTGACGTAGTCATTGCACTCTTTGGCTCCATCATTCTTGGCTTCTCTTTAATGGTGTGCACGTTGATCAATGGAATTCTGTATCTTATTGAATCACTCATCAGCCTCGTCATCGAAGGCTTTACGCTTGGGCGTCTAGGAAAGAAGAACGAGAGTTGCAAGCTACCGGGGTCAGCACGTGGAGGGGCCTTGGGCCTCCTCGCTCTCCTTCTCATGGGCGCTTTAGTTCTTCTAATCCCATCAGTTTTAGAGAAACAAGTCACCCTTGTTGCTCAAGATGGCCACTGCCTCCCCTTCGCTGGCCTCATCATTCAAACCAATGGTCAAAACCAACATCTTCGAACGAATCATTCCGGCCAAGTCATGATTCCCCGCTTCGGAGAGCTTTCCCTCACTATCAAAGACCCCCGCTATGTTGAGAAAACATGGAAACAATCCGATATTGATTATGAACTCATCGTCGAGCGTACCGTTTTAGGATCAAGTCTCGACATCACCTCAGAAAAACTCCTCCAACCTATTAAGAGGTAATAGAGCTATCTCTAATCATCAATTTGATGAGCTCCTCTATCACAAAACGTCTCTTGTCGAATGATCAACGAATTGTTTTTAATCGAATGCGTCGATACTCCATTTGACCACGGTCACCCTCGAGACCAATCGGACCACTCTTGGGAATCTTAAACTCGGCTTCTAACAATTCACCATTACAAGTGCAGCGGGCAACACCTCCCCTCGCTTCAACGACGATTTCATTCCATTCCCCGGGCTGATAGTTTTTGAGATCTTTATAAGGGCCAGCAACCCAATAGTCCCGACACTGAAGCTGAGGTCTGCGAATAAAGATTCCACTATCCGCATCAGCATTTGCCCTAAACTCTAACTTCAAGGTAAAATCTTTCTCAAATTCCTCGTTCGTCCAGAGTTGTGTAAGAGATCGGCCTTCGGGTGGAGTGGTCACAATCAAGCGCCCATGACGAGCCACATAACGCCCCTCTCTGCTTTGATTTTTCCCATCGAAACCTTCGAGTAAATTCAGCGTTTTCTTGTCGCGATACCCCCACCCTGTGAGATCCTTCCCATTAAATAAAAGTCTAAACCCTGGCTCTGGCTGAAAATCATCAATCGAAACGTGAAGGAGGCCGAGTGTTTCTAAAACAGGAATCAATGTTTTTGACCACATTTCATACCCCTTCTCATTAGGATGAAGAAGATCAGGAAATTCTCCTTTCCGCGCATCTCCATTCTCATCAGCAAACATCTTCCACGTATTGATCAAAGTGACCTGCGAATCTCCACGAACAGCCTCCGCATAGAGTTGATTGATTTTTTGAATTTGTTTGGCAGGACGCTTTTTCGACGAGCTACTTGGAAAGACACTAC
>JALRJZ010000129.1 GCA_023261045.1 Akkermansiaceae bacterium | reverse complement strand
GGCTTGCGCAAGGAGATCAAAAGACTGAAAGCGCCTCTTGGGAGCTCTCTTTTACTGATTCAGGCATTCCAATTGCGGTCACTCCGAGCCATCGAAAGGTCTCTCAAGCAACAGTGACCTATGTGAGAACAACCCGATCAAAACATGAATACTACACAAGAAAGCGCCTCACAGGCACGGGACGCCAAGCTTCACTGACGTCAAGCGGACGCAGATTTATTCAACTTCTCTCCTATTAACTCATTGATCGTTCCAAATGTCAGTCGAACAAAAACTCTCCTCTCTCGGTTTTCAACTCCCCGAGGCCTCTCAACCTGTCGGTTCCTATGTGAATGCAGTTCGTAGCGGTAACCTTCTTCATATTTCTGGGGGACTCCCCATTCTAGGCGAAGAAAAATACTTGGGGAAAGTGCCCTCGGAGTGTGATCTTTCAACGGCCCAAAAAGCAGCTCAAGTCGCCCTGCTCACTAGGCTCGCCGTAATCAAAGCTGAAATAGGATCTCTAGACAACGTGAAGCAAATCATCTCGCTCTCTGGCTTTGTGAATGCGGATGCAGACTTCACCGCTCACCCTCAGGTCATTAATGGAGCCTCTGATCTTTTAGTTGAGATTTTTGGAGATGCCGGCAAACACTCACGAGCCGCCGTCGGTTGTTCTTCGCTCCCACTTGGGGTTTCGGTAGAGATTAGTCTGATTATAGAGATCAAAGAATAACTCAATGGATCTTCCGGAATTAATCAGCCCCCCGTTTGACCCAGACGATTTTGAGGAAATCATTGACGTTCGTTCTCCCTCGGAGTTTCTCGAGGACCACATTCCTGGCGCAATCAATCTTCCTGTCCTAAGTGAACATGAGCGACATCTTGTCGGAGAGCTTCATGCGACCAATCCCTTTGAAGCACGTAAGCTTGGAGCCACTTACATCACTCAAAACATTCATCTCGCCCTAAGTTCTTACTTTTCGCAAAAGCCTTCTGACTACAGCCCCCTCGTTTATTGCTGGAGAGGAAACTTACGCTCACACTCCATTTCAATCATCTTGCGTGCCATCGGCTGGAGGACGCGAGTCCTTCAGGGTGGATATAAAGCCTGGAGAAAATGGCTCATTTCAAACCTTCAAGACACAATCGGTGCAACCCCACCTCACTTGATTATTCTTGGTGGATTGACAGGGTGTGGAAAAACACGACTCCTGCACGCTCTAAAATCTGAAGGTGGACAAGTTTTAGATTTAGAAGCGATGGCAAACCATCGGGGCTCCATTTTAGGCACGGAGCCCGATGCTCCTCAACCAAGCCAAAAAAAATTCGAAACACTCCTCTGGTCAGCATTTCGTCAATTTGACCCCGCGCGCCCCGTCTTTACGGAAGCCGAATCAAACCGCATTGGAAGACTTCAGTGCCCCCCTGCTCTCTGGAATCGCTTAAGAAAAGGTCGAGTGGTTCATCTTGAACTTCCTCTTGTCGAGCGAGTGAAACTCTTGATGGACGACTATCAGCATTTCACCCAAGATCCAGAGCTTCTGAAATCGACCCTCCGAGGACTCCGACGCCGTTGCGGCAACGACCTCATTGATGAATGGAATCACTTTATCGACCAAGAGCAATGGTCAGATTACCTCAGCTCCATCCTAAGCAAGCACTACGACCTTGTCTACCGGATCCCAGGATCAGAAGATTCGATCTATCAGGAGCCTTCTGAGACATTGACTCTTAGCTCTTCTAGCAGCGAGGAGTTTCACAAAGCTGCTCGATCCCTTCTCGAACGGTATCAATGATCGACGTTCACAATCACCTTCAGGATTCTTGCTTTGATGGAATCCGAGATCAATTGGTAGAGACCATGCTCTCTATCGGCATTGAAGCTTGTGCCGTCAATGGAACTTCTGAGCAAGATTGGCCCGTCGTCGCTTCCCTTGCCCGCATCTATCCAAACTTTGTCATTCCGTCATTCGGCCTTCATCCATGGTATGTCAGTCAGCGTTCTTCAAAATGGCTCTCTTCGCTTGAAACCTACCTTCATGAGTTTCCTACCGCCGCCATTGGAGAATGCGGTCTAGACCGTTGGATGAAAAATCCTGACCTCGATGACCAACATGCTGTTTTCCGAAACCACCTGATTTTAGCCCAACAACTCCAACGCCCGATCACCATCCATTGCCTCAAAGCCTGGGGCCCCCTTCTCGATGAACTTCAATCGTTCAAACGCCCGCCAAAGATCCTTCTTCATTCCTATGGAGGATCTCTTGAATTCGCGAGACAACTGTCGACTTTCGATCTCTACTTCTCCTTCTCCGGCTACTTCCTTCAACCTCACAAAGAGAGCGTGAGACAGACATTCACCCGTTTACCCCCTGAGCGAATCCTCGTCGAAACTGATGCTCCGCACATGGCTCCACCCGTCACTCCCTTTTCTTTGAGAGAGGGCAATCACCCAGCCAACCTTCAATACATTTCTCAACAGCTCGGAGAACTCACCCAATTACCGCAATCTACTTTTACAAAGAATAGCAGAAAGTTCTTCGAGGGGCATTTTTCTTAAAATCCCTATTGAAAAACACGCATATTCACTCGACGCTGCGCCCACGCAATATGAGCAAAAGAGTTTTACTCACAACGACTTCGTTCCAAGACACACCTGGAAGCCATCAAGACCTTTTAGAATCGCAAGACTGGGAGATTGTGCGCGCTCGCGGCCCACTTTCAGAGCAAGAAATGCTCGAGCTCGCTGGTGAATTTGATGCCTTTCTTTGTGGTGATGATGCAATCACAGAAGCGGTCATTGACAAGTCACTCCCTCGACTCCAAACGATCTCCAAATATGGTATTGGCCTCGATAAGATCAAAGTTGATTACGCCACCTCGAAAGGGATTCCCGTCCTCTTTACACCGGGAGTCAACCATACGACGGTTGCAGAACACACCTTTGGCCTACTCCTAGGGATCACCAAAGACATTCAATCCAATGCCGTGGCAGTCCAAAATGGCCAATGGGTTGCCGGATGGAAAAAGCCTGTGGGCAACGAAATCATGGGTAAGACCATGGGGATCCTCGGCCTTGGAAGAATTGGTAAGGAAGTCGCCATCCGTGCAAAAGCCTTTGGGATGAACATCCTGGCCTTTGATCCCTATTTCGATAGTCAATTCGCCTCAGATCACAACATCACTCAGGCGTCTAGCATGGATGAAGTCCTCCATCATTCTGACGTTGTTTCTCTCCACTGCTTCCTTAATGAAGAAACCGAAAACATGATCAATGCTACCAAAATCGCCGAGATGAGAGATCATGTTGTCGTCCTCAATTGCGCTCGTGGCGAACTTGTGAATACCAATGACATGGCTGCGGCACTCGCATCGGGTAAAGTCGGTGGTTATGGGGCTGATGTCCTCGATGCCGAGCCACCAGCACCAGACCATCCCCTCATTGGAGCCCCCAACTGCATCATTACTTCTCACATTGGATCTCGCACCCACGAGTCTGTTCAAAGACAAGCAAATCGATGCTTGCACAATCTTATCAACTTCTTCGCCGGCACAGATGACATCCTCTGCGCGAACGGTCTTATCAAATAATCGAACTCCCCCTTTTTACAATGAGCCTTAATATTAAACCTGTTGAATCATGCGCCTACGACATCGTCTCGATGGGTGAAATCATGCTCCGCCTTGATCCTGGTGACGGAAGAGTCCGCACCACACGACAATTTCAGGCTTGGGAAGGAGGCGGAGAATACAATGTCGCCCGGGGACTGCGCCGCTGTTTTGGTAAACGTGCTGCGGTTCTTACTGCATTCGTTGACAATGAAGTAGGCCGGTTATTAGAAGACCTTGTTTTACAAGGTGGAGTCGACACTCAATTCATTAAGTGGGCTGATTTCGATGGCCTTGGAGTAAAAGCGCGCAATGGTCTGAATTTCACTGAGCGTGGTTTTGGAGTTCGCGCAGCCAAAGGAACCTCCGATCGAGGCCATACAGCAGCCTCTCAGCTAACAGTCGATGACTTTGACTTCGAACACATTTTTGGAACCCTCGGAGTGCGCTGGTTCCATACTGGAGGGATTTTTGCCGCCCTCTCGGAAGGAAATGCTCAACTCACGATCGAAGCATGCAAAATTGCTAAAAAATACGGCACCATTGTCTCCTACGACCTCAACTACCGACCTTCCCTTTGGAAATCGATCGGTGGCCAAGAGAAAGCACAAAAGGTGAATCGCGAAATCGCTAAGTATGTCGACGTGATGATTGGCAACGAGGAAGACTTTACCGCGTGCCTTGGATTTGAGGTCGAGGGTGTTGACGAGCAAAACATCACAGGCATTGATGTTTCAAACTTCAAGAAGATGATCGAGAAAGCAGTTGCTGAGTATCCAAACTTCAAAGCCACTGCAACAACCCTTCGTGAAGTTCATACCGCATTAGATAATGATTGGGCTGCACTGGCATGGCACGACGGCGAATTCTACAACTCAATCAATCGGGAACATTTGGAAATATTTGACCGAGTCGGTGGGGGCGATTCATTCGCCTCAGGACTGATTTATGGCTTCCTAGAGTTTAACGATGCTGCACAAGCTGTTGAATGGGGAGCGGCTCACGGAGCCCTTGCAATGACCACACCAGGGGACACGACGATGGTTACCAAAGAAGAAGTCGGAAAACTGGTAGGAGGTGGATCAGCACGCGTCGACCGTTAGGATTCAATACCAACCAATGATCCCCGCCCCCCTCTGGGCGAGCGGGTTTTTTGTCGCCATCAAGTAGCAAACTCAAACGAACTATCGAGTCATGTGGACCCGTATAAACTTAAGATTCGCGTCAGAAGCTAAAATTGGAAGCCGCTGAGTCACACGCTTCGTTTGATTTTGCGCATCAATGATTTCCCCCTCCAAAACGACAGAGTCAACCTGTGTCCATGTTTTTAGATCAGTCGACTCTTCAATCGTAAAGGTCACATCACTTACCAAGAGACCTTGCTGATAAGTGATCGTCAAAAACCCATTGGCGTCAATTTGCACCTGACCTCCGATTCCAAACCCCTGCTGATTAAAAGACGTCGGATCAGTCCCCATGGCATACTCCGCAAAAGCTGAGAAACCATCTCCATCCGTATCGCTCAGATCATCCTCAACCTGGTAGACAAGCTTCCATTCAGCATAGCCAAGAACAAGTGCTCCATCCTCCTCTCCCGGAGCGCCTCCGATCACCGAATGCGCAGCCCAAGAGCTACCACTTGTTTGATCGTCACCGGTGAAAATCATGGAGTATCCAAGTCCGTCAGCAAGCACCGGCCATGGCAGTTGATCATTATAGGTCAGATCAATGAGAACTTCCCCACCCTTCCTGCGCACCACGATACGTTCTCCATCGTTACTTAAACTACCAGTATACTGCCCAGCAAGCATCCCATCACTCACTTGTGGGTAACGAGCCTTAAAAGCCTCTTGATTCTCAACAATGACAATACGCCCCCCTGGTTCGAGGATAGTATTGTCGGCAAAGTAAAAATTGATTCCATCATCAAAATAGACACCACTGAGATCAATCGGCTGATTCGCCACATTCAAAAGCTCGATAAACTCAAATTCGTCTCGATCAGATGAAACAGCGATCTCGGCAACTGTCTGAGGCTCCGCAGGTCGGTAGTGGAGTTCCGAAATCACCAGATTTGTTGAACTTGCCGGAATGGTATCAATGGCAAAGAAAGTAGAAGTTACCGGACTCCAACTATTCGAACTACTATCAAAACTTCGTGCATTGATCATACTTGGCTCATTGAAGACCACCGGTTTGGTGACATTTGATCCGTTAGATAAATCAATCTCCCCTCTTAAAGTCAGATCAAATCGAACATCCGAATTTCCTGCATTGGCATTGTGCACTTCAACAGCAACCGTATTAACACCATCTACAAATCGAGACGATGGGACGACAAAATCATAATAGATGCTTTCGCTGGGCGTGTTCGCATTCGTGTAAGTATCAAAGCTCGCATCGACCGGGAGCGTCGCAGTCCTAAGAACCTCAACTCCGTTGACGTAAACCGCAGCACCATCATCATACCGTAAGCCCACCACGAAATTTGAAAAATCTGAAGGACTCTCAATGGTCACCTTTTTACGAAAATAGGTAGTCGCATTTTTTTGGGTTCCTGCTCTTTCTGGATCGCTATCAACATAACCAATGATCGTAGCGAGACCAACATCGCCATAGCCGAGCTGAGAAGGCCCACTCGCCCAAGTCGAATCATCATAATCTACCTGCCTCCAGAGAGTCGTCTGATCGCTTCCGTCATCGAGAAACTTCCAAACATCTCCAGAAGCGATAAAGTCCTCGGGATCACGGATATCACCAGCGAAAGTCGCTTGAATTGCTGTAGGATTAATTCCCCCACCAGGAAGTCGAGGATCACTTCCATCGAGAGTGTAATAAACAGCGGAAGCATTCGTGCTCATTGTGATCCCTGCTCCCGCGCTCACTGATCCACCATGCTGAGAGAGAACGGGTGCATTAATATCGGGATACATGCCCGCGACTTTGAGCCGCTGTATCATACTTGCAGTGCGCTGTGGCAATCCATTGTTGAGCCAATTGTTGACGTAAGCTTTCCACGAATTCACCGATTGAAAGCCCCACTTTTGGGCCTCTGCAGCAAAACCAGGCTCCATCTCAAGAATCCTCTTGCGCAAACGCTCGACACTTTTTTCAGCGCTTAAGGCTCCTCCATTAAAAAAATGTTTATGGATGCGATCTGCCAAGAGAACATTGTAGTCCTTATTGCCTCCATTGCGCAGTCGCGTCATCGCACTCAGTGGCCCATTATGAGTCACCGGGTGATCATGATTCCAACTCCCGTTAGGCATAAATCCGTCCGGATCTCTCACCATGAATTTAAAGGGGACATTTTGGCTCCTCGATCCAAAAGCTCGAAACTCACTCTCACATTCCCCACTTGTCCAGAGCAACATGAAGTCAATCACATTGGCGATATCAAGATGGTTTGCCGCATTCGTGAAGGGGTCGGCCCCGTTCAACAAGTTGCGCGTTTCGGCCCAAAAGGCTGCCGTCCCATCATAGGGTGTGCCCGTCTGAAATTCAGAACCAGAGTTGTTTGCCCGAATCGCGTCGTAATCCTCTTTTTGCCCTCCAAAATAACTCGCGGCCATACTTCCCCCCCAACGTTCTCTGAGATGGTATTGCCCCCAAGACTGACCATTGAGATAAACATG